>NZ_JBFEFW010000014.1:0-165369 GCF_047229145.1 Brevibacillus jepli | reverse complement strand
AGCTGGCAGGGCATATTCGTCTGGAAAAAGGCGAACGGAGTGTGCTTGCACAGCTAGCTGCAGATTTATTGTAAAGACGATGTATGAAAACCAGCGATGAGGTCATACTATTTTTGTCGAGCCTGATGATTCATGTTAAGCAAACGGCGAAATGCCTTGCAGGAGGCGAAGATCCGTGGATAATCATGATCAAGCATTCGACGAAAGTCGTATGGAGATAAACCGACTCCTTTAGCTACTTTTCTCTACGATGGAGGTTGAAGAGCCAAAGAGAATAACCGGTAGAACCCCATAAGCAATTCGGGCTCGACATCGACTATTTTTGGGGATATGAACGATCGTTCAGCGCGACCTATAATCAACGTACAGCGCCTTTATTTTATCAAATGGATGAATGGAATTAATTTACAATTTGGTGACTTCTTTCATTCATTCAGAGTAGAAGGCGCACGAGAAAAAGAAAGGTTGGATGAGTATGAGGAATGGTTTTGTTTCGACCAGCCAAAAAGGATTGAATCAGGAGCTGTTACCGTACCAACTGTATCAGAAAGCCAAGCGATACGGCATTTGGAACCCGCAGGACATTGATTTTACACAAGACCGCGAAGACTACGCCAATATGACACCGGAGCAAAGAGAAGAAACATTGGGGCGGATCGCTGGTTTTCTTGGTGGAGAAGAAGCGGTCACTCTCGACCTTTTGCCCTTGATTATGGTCATTGCAGAGGAAGGCCGATTGGAGGAAGAGATGTATTTGACGACCTTCCTCTTTGAAGAAGCCAAGCATACGGAATTTTTCCGCCTGGTCCTGGACAACATCGGCGAGTCAGGGGACTTGCACCATTTTCACGATGATGTGTACAAGCGCATATTCCATGAGATCTTGCCAAATGCACTCAATCGACTACTGACGGATAAGTCACCCGAAGCCATCGCAGAAGCCTCGACCGTCTACAACATGTTTGTGGAAGGCGTGCTTGCAGAGACTGGCTACTACGCCTTTTACGAAGGACTTAGCAAAACAGGGCTGATGCCGGGACTCATGCAAGGAATCGGTTATTTGAAGACGGATGAATCGCGTCACATTAGCTACGGAACGTTCCTCTTGCAGCGATTGATCTGTGAGCATCCGCATGTTTACGATGTCATTGCCAAAAAGATGGATGAGCTGGCACCAATGGCGAGTCATCTGTATGACTGGATGGACGATCCTGACGGTGTCAGTGCATTCGGAGTGAGGGTCGCTGATTTGCAGCAGTTTGCCAAAAAGCAGCTGAATGTGCGGATGGAGGTACTTTCCCGTGCAAAAGGGCAGACGATTCAAGAGCTGTATAAGCATACAAGAACGACGGTAGATGCATAGAAAGGGAGCGTTCTTCTCAAAGCAAAAGCACCCACAACGGGTGCTTTTTATTTTCTACAGATCCACTTTTATTTTCATCTCAACCATATTGAGTGTTTGTTTGTCCGCGTCCTTGATTTTGATGAGCTCGCCTTTTAATTTTTCGCCTTTTTCCCCATAGGCATCCTTTACAGATGGCCACATGTTGTCGTCCGGTACGAATTGGATGAGAACATAGTATTTCTTCACTTTGTCTGGCTGCGGGATTTGCAGGGTAAAAGAACCGTCTGGCTTTACTTCCGCCTGATCCGTATAACCATAATGGACATGGTTAGGGATATCGAGGCCACCACTTATCTTTGTTCCTTCCAGGAAGTTGCTTTTCGCGGATATGGTTAGGGATTTCCCGGTTTTTGTTACACTTGGCTTGATCCAAATTGCAGGTTGGCCATAATCTGACGGCTTATCCCATACAGGTGTTTCGAATGGTACCTTCGTATTTGTCTGAGCTTTCGGATCTACATAAGCAAAGGTCGCTACTTTGGACTTGATTTCGTCAGAATCGAGGTACTGGTAAACGTAATCACCCGATAGCTTTTCACCAATTTTTCCGTAGGCTTCTTGGATTCGGTCGCTCTGTTGATCGGAAGTGAAGGATACTTCGACTTCCATCTGTGCCTTAACGTCTGGTTTTTTTACTTCAAGGTCAAAGCTGCCATCGGAGTTAACCTCCGTCTCATCGTTATAACCCCACATGTTATAACCTTTTGCGGTTACATTTGCTTTTACTTTAGCACCGGGCAGCAAGTTGGAAGTTCCCTTGATGGCCAACGTTTTGGCGTTGACGGTTACTTCGCCTCCGAGAGTCGCTTTCGTATCTCCCTGGTCTGGTGGAGCGTCGCCGGATGGCTGGCCAACGACTTCGAAATTTACGGCTTCACCCTCTGGTTTGGTATCGCTATTTGGCTTTGCTTCAGCTGATGACTCAGGAGCTGTTGTTGTCTGAGTTAACGGCTGATTTTGTGATTGCCCGGACTCGGTTGCTTCGGGTTTGACTTCCTGGCTACATCCCGAAAGGATCGGAATGAGCAAAAAAGCAGAAAGCATAATCCCACTGAGCTTAGACATGCAGTTACCTCCTGTCGTTTGAAAATCAACACAATTCAAAATCATACCATATTTTGTATTTGAATCAAATTTCGTCATGAGAAATGAATCTAGGCTCCGGGCTTAACGGGGAGTCCGCCTAAGGTCTGAGTAAAAAACAACCTCCCGTCCGTGTTGTAAGGACTAGGTGATGCCATACAATAAAGCCATAAGAGGAAAACATTGGATAGGGAGAGAGATCAAAATGAGAAAACAAAAGTGGATGATGATGGGTGTTACAGCGGTAGTTTGTTCGGCGATGTTCGTGCCAGGGGCGTTTGCCAAAGACAAAGATGATTCATACTCAGTGACGCCTAGTATCTTTGCCCCTGGCCCGTACAGTGTGCAAGCAGCACAGACAACGGATGCGGTTACTAGCAATAGCACACAAACAACGGGAAGTGCGTTTATCTTCGCCCCTAATGTAAGTGAAAAAGAAGAAAAATAAGATGGGATTGGAAAAAGCATCTGCACAGGATGCTTTTTCTTTTGCAGTGATTCCGCCTCAAGTCTGAGTAAAAAACAATCTTCCGTCCGTGTCGAGCGGATTACCTGATGCCATACAATAAAAAGCGTTAAAGGAAAACATTGGATAGGGAGAGAGAAATAGATGAGAAAACAAAAATGGATGATGATGGGTGTTACAGCAGTAGTCTGTTCAGCGTTGTTCGTGCCAGGAGCATTTGCGAAAGACAAAGACGATTCATACTCAGTTCCTTCTTCTGTCTTCGCCCCTGGACCTTATTCTGTGCCAGCCGTTCAAAAAACGGATGCTGTCAAACATACACAACAAACGGGCACTGCCTTTACTTTTGCGCCAACTGCTAACGAAAAAGAAGAAAATGAATAAGGGTTTACCACAAAAGCTGTCAGGCTATGTCTGGCGGCTTTTTTCGTTTGGGCGCGATGGATGGGGTGGACGATGCGCCACTTCCTGTCACTAGGCATATGATGGTGGGTGAATCCTAGCAAGAGAGGAGTTTCGCTGATGAGCAATCGCCAGAAAATGGCGGATGAGGAATTACAGGAATGGTCAAGCCGACTAGAAGAGAAAGCACCACAGGACGTGCTTGTGCAAGCCGTTGAAAACTACGCAGCCGGTCTGATCTTGGCTGCCAGCTTTGGAGCGGAAGATGTCGTGCTGATCGACATGCTGCACAACTTGGCACCGACTATACCTGTTTTTTACCTCGATACCAACATTCATTTTGCTGAAACCTATGACACGCGCGACAAGCTCCAAGCCAGATACGGCACGACATTTATTCAAGTACTGCCACAGCTGACGTTGGCCGAGCAGGCAGAAAAACACGGCGACAAACTGTGGGAGAGAGAACCGAATCTTTGCTGTGAGATTCGTAAAGTAGAGCCACTAAAGCGTGTCCTGTCCAACTATGAGGCGTGGATTACAGGCATTCGTCGCGATCAATCACCTACTCGCGCCCATGCGAAAAAAGTAGAATGGGACGAAAAGTTCAACCTGGTTAAATTCAACCCTCTTGCAGATTGGACGGAGGGCCAGGTGTGGGAATATATACATGCGAATGATGTCCCTTATAATCCTTTGCATGACAGGAATTATCCCAGCATTGGCTGCCGGGTATGTACCCGCGCTGTGCTGCCTGGTCAAGACTCACGGGCAGGTCGATGGACTGGCTTTGAGAAGACGGAATGCGGTTTGCACAAATGAACAGCGCAGGAGGGAAAGACGTGAAGCAAACGATACTGCCGCATGGGATCAAAAAAGCCATCATCGTAGACAAATGGACACTGTCAGACATCGAATGCCTTACGATCGGAGCCTTTTCCCCGTTGACGGGATTTATGGGAGAAGCCGATTACCATGCTGTTGTGGAAACGATGCGGCTTGCGAATGGGACCGTTTGGCCGTTACCAGTGACTTTGGCTGTCGATGCATTCGAGCATGACGATATCGATCCTGGCGATCTCATCCTGTTACGCGGGGAGGATGGAGTAGACTATGCGATTCTTCGGGTAGAAAGCTGCTTCGTGCCAGATAAAATGCGTGAGGCAGAGCTCGTTTTCCGCACGGTGGATCTCGCTCATCCAGGTGTGAAAAAGCTGTTTGAAAAGCCAGATCTATACCTGGGGGGATCGGTTGAGGTTCTGCAAAGGCCACAGCCTGAGCGTTTCTCTGATTTTTATTTGACACCGATGGAAACGCGGGAAAGATTTCGTGCAAACGGTTGGAAAACAGTGGTCGGTTTCCAAACGCGCAATCCCGTCCATCGGGCACATGAATATATTCAAAAGGCGGCATTGGAGATCGTCGATGGCCTTTTTCTCAATCCGTTGATGGGTGAAACGAAAGCCGATGACGTTCCAGCACAAGTACGGATGAAAAGCTATCTGGCACTCCTGGAAAATTACTATCCGAACAACCGTGTACTGCTCGGAGCTTTTCCAGCGGCCATGCGATATGCGGGTCCGCGCGAGGCGGTCTTCCATGCATTGGTGAGGAAAAATTACGGCTGCACTCATTTTATTGTCGGTCGTGATCATGCAGGGGTAGGCGATTATTACGGCACCTATGATGCGCAGCACATCTTTTCCGAGTTTGCGCTAGAGGAGCTCGGCATCCAGCTGCTGTTTTTTGAACACAGCTTTTATTGCACTGCCTGCCAAGGAATGGCAACGACCAAGACGTGCCCGCATGACGCCTCCTCCCATATGACCTTATCCGGGACGAAGGTGAGGGAAATGTTGAGAAATGGGATTACGCCACCACCCGAATTCACGCGTCCAGAAGTGGCGACTATTTTGATTGAGGGGTTGCGAGTTACCTGATAGAAGAGAGTAAAAAGCGGGGAAGGGACGGCAAAGCCGTTCTTTTTCCCTTGCAAATAATTGGACAAGATTTCCTTTTCTTGTATGCGCTTTCAGTCAAAAACCGCGCTATATAGCCATTTCCTACTGAGCATTCGTTCGGACGAAAGTCCAGTAAAATCTTTTTGTTTTCGTTGACACCCCCTAGGTGCCTAGCTATAATCAGACGTAACACTTTATTCTGACAACAACAATATTAAAAAAATTGTTTAAATAGTAGGCCATGACGAGGATGGTGCGCGTTACCCCTTTTACAGAGAGCCCTGATGCTGAGAAACGGGTATAGGGTACGTCGCATTGCTCACCTCTGAGCCGTTTTGCTGAAACTTGCTTATGCAGGTAGTAGGCCAAACCGCTTAACACCCGTTAACGTGTTACAGTCCACATTTGCTGTGACTGGCTGAGATCGGCTGACCGTGAGGCGCCGATAAAGTTGGGTGGTACCGCGAACCCTTTCGCCCCAAAAGACATGGAAATAAAACCGTGTCGGGGCGAAAGGGTTTTTCTATGTGTCTATAGTTATTTTCAATACCTGTTGAGAAATGGGAGGAGGAGAGGTCAATGAGTGTTGAAATGGCCGAATTGCAGAAAAAGAACGGCATTCCACCGATTCAGTTCGGGGAAGAAGTGACAGGAGCAGAAACGCTGCTGCGCTGTTTGATCCTGGAGCAGGTCGAATACATTTTCGGCTATCCAGGCGGGGCGGTGCTCCCGATTTATGACTCCCTGTACGGGAGCTACTTCAAGCACATTTTGACTCGCCACGAGCAAGGCGCTATCCACGCTGCTGACGGATATGCCCGAGCGACTGGCAAACCAGGCGTATGTATCGCCACTTCCGGTCCGGGAGCAACGAACCTCGTAACGGGGATTGCGACCGCTCAGATGGACTCGGTTCCGCTGGTTTGTATCACCGGAAACGTGGCACAGTCACTGATTGGTACGGATGCGTTCCAAGAAGCGAACATTACCGGAATCACGATTCCGATCACGAAGCACAGCTATTTTGTTCGTGACATTCGCGATCTCCCGCGGATTGTGAAGGAAGCGTTCCACATCGCAACAACCGGTCGTCCGGGTCCCGTATTGATCGACATTCCAAAGGACGTCGCCAATGCGAAGGCACCATTTACTTACCCGGATCAAGTGGAGATTCGCGGCTACCGCGCTTCACTCGTGCCAAGCGACGAAGAAGTGCAAGCCTTTATAAAAGCAGTTGGCGAAGCGAAGCGTCCGGTCATTTTGGCGGGCGGGGGAATCATTGCAGCACAAGCAGAGAAAGAATTGCTCGACTTTGCTGAAAAAACACGCATTCCGGTAATCAATACCTTTATGGGACTGGGCGGCTTCCCAGGAACACATGAGCTGTCCCTGCAAATGCCGGGGATGCACGGAAACTACACGGCGAACCAAGCTCTCCTGAATGCCGATTGCGTCATTGGTCTCGGTGCACGCTTTGACGACCGGATCACGATGGGCCGCACCAAGGAGTTCGCTCCAAAAGCGCGCATCGTTCACGTTGACATCGATCCAGCAGAGCTGGGGAAAAACGTAACGACAGCCGTAACAGTAGCGGGCGATGTGAAGAGCACGCTGGCAAAAGCAATTCCGCTCGCAAAAGCTTGTGATTCCGAAGCGTGGATCAGCCAGCTGAAAGAGTGGCAAGAACAATATCCGTACAAGTACAAAAAAGATGGCGATGTCTTGAAGCCACAAGCAGTCATTGAGCTCTTGTACAGCTCCACAGATGGGGAAGCGATCGTCACAACAGACGTTGGACAGCACCAGATGTGGACAGCTCAATACTACAAGTTCAAGCACCCTCGCTCCTTTATCTCTTCCGGTGGTCTCGGCACGATGGGCTTCGGCTTCCCGGCAGCAATTGGCGCACAGATCGCTCACCCGGATCGTACGGTAATCTCCGTCGTTGGGGATGGCGGATTCCAGATGACGAATCAAGAGCTGGCAATCGTCTCCCAATACAACATTCCGGTCAAGGTAGCGATTGTGAACAACCAATGCTTGGGTATGGTTCGTCAATGGCAGGAGCTCTTCTACGATAATCGCTACAGCCAAATCGATCTGACGTGCAGCCCGGATTTTGTCAAACTGGCAGAAGCATATGGCGTAAAAGGCTTGCGTGCAAGCACGCCGGAGGAAGCCGAAGCAGTTTGGGCACAGGCGCTTGCGCATGATGGACCAGTCGTGGTGGACTTCCGAGTTGCACAGGAAGAAAACGTATATCCGATGGTTGCATCAGGCAACACATTAGATCAGATGGAATTGGGGGACGATTAGGATGCAGCAACATACCATTTCCGTACTCGTCAACGACCAACCAGGCGTTTTGACTCGAGTGGCGACACTGTTCGGTCAACGTGGCTTCAACATCGACAGCATTACGGTGGGGGGCACAGAAGAACAGGGCTTGTCCCGGATGATTATTACAACCGGGGGAGATGACCGCCAAATCAATCAGCTCATGAAGCAATTGCACAAGCTGATCGATGTCATCTCAGTCACGAACCTTAGCGAGAATCCTTTTGTTTCAAGGGAACTAGCACTGATTAAGGTGACGGCATCGCCCAGCCAGCTGGCAGAGCTAAACGGAATTGTCGAGCCGTTCCGCGCCGCGATCGTCGATGTGGGTCCTAGCTCACTGATCGTGCAAGTAACGGGTGACACCGAGAAGATTGATGCGCTGCTTGTACTTTTGCAAAGCTACGGTGTTCTTGAACTGACGAGAACAGGTTCAGTAGCAATGGCGCGCAGTATTGTTCCAGCAACAGCCGCAGCAACGGTTTAAATTGCAAAATTTCAGAATAAAAATTCAAACTAAACATAATTTTAGGGAGGCTACACAAATGGTAAAAATGTATTATGAAGCGGACGTAAAACAAGAGGTACTGCGTGGTAAAACAATCGCAATCATCGGTTACGGTAGCCAAGGTCATGCACAAGCACAAAACCTGCGCGAAAGCGGTTATAAAGTAGTAGTGGGTCTGCGCCCAGGTAAATCTTGGGATGTAGCAGTAAAAGACGGTTTCGAAGTACTGACTGTAGCAGAAGCTACCAAACGTGCAGATCTCATCCAAATCTTGTTGCCAGACGAGCGTCAAGCAGAAGTATACCGTTCTGATATCGCTCCAAACCTGAAATCTGGTTCTACTCTGTGCTTCTCCCATGGTTTTAACGTTCACTTTGCTCAAATCGTACCACCAGCTGACATCGATGTTATTCTGGCAGCTCCAAAAAGCCCGGGTCACCTGGTTCGCCGTGTATATCAAGAAGGCTTTGGCGTTCCTGGCCTGATTGCAATCCACCAAGACGTGACTGGCAATGCGAAAGACATCGCTCTCGCATACGCTAGCGGTATTGGTTGCACACGTGCTGGCGTAATTGAAACTAGCTTCCGTGAAGAAACCGAAACAGACCTGTTCGGTGAGCAAGCAGTATTGTGCGGTGGCGCAAGCGAGCTCGTAAAAGCTGGTTTCGATACATTGGTAGAAGCAGGATATGCTCCTGAAATGGCGTACTTCGAGTGCTTGCATGAACTGAAGCTGATCGTTGACCTGATGTATGAGGGTGGCTTGGCTCGCATGCGCTACTCCATCAGTGACACTGCAGAGTACGGTGACTACAGCATCGGTCGTCGCATCATCACTGACGAAACTCGTAAAGAAATGAAAAAAGTTCTGACTGAAATCCAAGACGGTACATTCGCTCGCAATTGGATCTTGGAAAACCAAGCTAACCGTCCTGGCTTCACATCCCGCCGCCGTCTGGAATCCGAGCATGGCATCGAGGTAGTAGGAGAGCAGCTGCGTGGCATGATGTCTTGGCTGAACAAAGAAGAGAAAAAAGAAGAAGCAAAAATCGGCCAATAATAGCCGTGTAAAAATTCTATATATAATGTAGGGAAAAATGTGGAGGTGAAAAGTTCATGCGGACCATTGAGATTTTTGATACGACACTGCGTGATGGGGAGCAGTCTCCGGGCGTCAATATTAGCACGAACGAAAAGGTGGAGATCGCCCTTCAACTCGAGAAGCTGGGCGTAAACAGAATCGAGGCGGGCTTCGCTGCTGCCTCCCCTGGTGACCAAAAGTCTGTGGCCGAAGTTGCAAAACGGGTGAAGAATGCTACCGTCGTCAGCCTGGCTCGTGCCGTCAAAGATGACATGGATAAGGCATACGAAGCGCTTCGCAACGCACAAAACGCTTCCCTCCACGTCTTTCTCGCAACATCTCCGATTCACCGTCAGTTCAAGCTGAACATGAGCAAGGAAGAAGTCCTTGCTCGGGCGGTGGAAGCGGTCACCTATGCGAAAAAGTACTTTACGGAAGTCCAGTTTTCCGCAGAAGATGCGGCTCGTACCGAGATCGACTTTTTGGCAGAGGTGGTTGAGGCTGTCATCAAGGCAGGCGCTACTACGGTCAATATTCCGGATACGGTCGGCTACATGACGCCGTATCAGTATGGAAACATTTTCCGTGAGCTGAAAACACGCGTGCCTTCTACCGATCTGATTCGCTTGAGCTGCCATTGCCACGATGACCTCGGGATGGCAGTCGCAAACAGTCTCGCTGCTGTCGAGGGCGGAGCTACTCAAGTCGAGGGCACCATTAATGGAATCGGAGAGCGCGCCGGAAATGCGGCACTGGAAGAAGTGGCACTTGCATTGGAGACGCGCAAGGATTACTACCAGGCGACGACCAAGCTGAATTTGAAGGAAATCGCACGGACCAGTCAACTGGTGAGCCGTTTGACAGGGATGATCGTTCCAGGCAATAAAGCAGTTGTGGGGGCAAACGCTTTTGCGCACGAATCCGGTATTCACCAGGACGGCGTGCTGAAGGAAGTCACCACGTACGAAATTATCCGCCCGGAATCAGTAGGCTTCAAGTCAAACAAGCTCGTTCTCGGCAAGCACTCTGGCCGCCATGCCTTCAAGGAAAAGCTGGTCGATCTGGGCTATCACCTGGAGCAAGAAGAGGTAAACGCAGCGTTTGCAGCGTTCAAAGTATTGTGCGACAAGAAGAAAGAAATCAGCGACGACGACATCCTCGCACTGGTTGACTCCAAAATGGTTCGCGGACCTGAAGCGTTCCAGCTGGAATCGATACAGCTCGCATACGGCAACATTTCCGTTCCCACAGCGAGTGTGCGACTGGTTCGTGCAGACGGATCTGTATGCGAAGAAGCCGCATGTGGAAATGGATCGGTTGATTCCATCTACAAGGCGATTGACCGCGCTACCGGTGAAGAAGTCTCCCTTGTCGATTATAAAATTCTTTCCGTTACTCACGGGCAAGATGCATTGGGTGAAGTGTTCGTCCGTCTGCAACAGGACGATCTGATCGTAACAGGTCGCGGTGTGAGCACAGATGTGTTGGAAGCGAGCGCGATTGCTTATGTACGCGCAGTCAACAAGATTATGGAGCGTCGCGGAGAACCTACGCCCGTCAGTGCAACGATATAAAGAGATAGGTCAAATGTGGATAGGATCATAGGAACCAGCAGCGTTCGGAAACCATTACGTATAGAAAAGCGGGATAAACGATGAAGAAAAACTATCGCATCGCCGTTCTTCCTGGAGACGGTATTGGACCAGAAATCATGCAGGAAGCGGTTAAAGTCCTTACACTCGTAGGGGAACATGAAGGTGTCACTTTTACATGCGAAGAAGGCCGGATCGGTGGTATCGCAATCGATACGGATGGAACACCGTTGCCAGAAGCAACCGTAACGCTGGCAAAGCAAGCAGATGCTGTGCTTTTGGGAGCCGTTGGTGGACCGAAGTGGGATCAGAATCCTGGGCATCTTCGTCCAGAAACAGGTCTGCTCGGAATTCGCAAAGCGCTTGGTTTGTTTGCGAACATTCGCCCAGCTACCATGCACAGCTCTCTGGTGGATGCTTCGTCCCTCAAGCCAGAAGTCGTTTCTGGCGTTGACTTGATTGTTGTACGTGAACTGACCGGTGGTATTTATTTCGGTGAGAAAAAACGCTACGACGGTCCAAACGGTGAAGTAGCAGAAGATCAGTGCATTTATCATGAAGCAGAAATCGAGCGAATTATCCGTGTCGGGTTTGACATTGCTCGCAAACGTCAAAAACGCCTCGTATCCGTCGATAAGGCAAACGTGCTCGAAAGCTCCCGCCTGTGGCGCAAGGTAGCAGAACGAGTAGCGGCTGATTACCCGGATGTAGAGCTGTCTCACCAGCTGGTAGACTCTTGCGCCATGCAGCTCGTTCGTGCACCGAAGCAATTTGACGTCATCGTGACGGAAAACATGTTTGGTGACATCTTGAGCGATCAAGCAGCGATGCTGACTGGCTCAATTGGGATGCTGTCTTCGGCGAGTCTGGCAGCAGGCAGCTTTGGACTGTACGAACCGGTACATGGTTCTGCTCCTGACATTGCCGGAAAAGGCATTGCCAATCCATTGGCGACCATTCTGTCTGTAGCGATGATGCTTCGTCTCTCGCTCGGTATGGATGAAGCGGCAGCAGCAGTTGAAAACGCAGTATGGTCTGTACTGGAAGCAGGTCACCGCACAGGTGATATCGCTACAGACCGGAGCAAAGCAATCGGTACAGTCGAGATGGGGCAGCTGGTTCGCGATGCGCTGTCCAAACAGTGGCAAACGCAATAAAATCATACACAAAACGAAACCCTGCCAAAGTCCTTCGGGTGCTCTGGCAGGGTTTTTTCCTATTGTATATGGCTTATCCGATGGTGATCTTCCCTTTCGGATAACGAAAATATTCTTTTTGTTTGCGCTGTGCGAGGGCAAATGCAATCGTGAGAGGTCCTACCCGACCGGCAAACATCGTGATAACGATCAACGTCTTCCCGATGGGAGTCAGATTAGGTGTCAGCCCCATCGATAGTCCAGTCGTAGCAAAAGCAGAAGTGACCTCGAACAGAATCATCTCAAATCGCGCACTTGTCTCTGTAATGGAGAGAATCATCGTCATGAAAAGTACAATGGACAGGGCGATCATAGTCAGCGTCAGTGATTTGTACACCATGTGTGGCAAGATGCGTTGACGGAAGAAGATGACATCTTCTTTTCCTTTCACTTGGGCGATAACAGCACCAATCAGTGTGGCAAATGTCGTCGTCTTGATCCCGCCTCCCGTCGAACCAGGAGAAGCACCGATGAACATCAGGATAATAATGAGGAAAAGGGACGATTGATACATATCACCGATACTTAACGTATTGGACCCTGCCGTACGTGCTGTGACTGACTGATAAAGCGAGCCAAGTACTTTGCCCATCATAGACAGAGGCTGCAAGGTCTTCGGATTCGTATACTCCAAAATAAAGATCAGAGCAGTTCCTGCCACAATTAATATTCCAGTAGTAGACAAAACGACCTTCGTATGAAGAGAGAGCCGACGGGTCTGACGGAAATCGTACAGCTCACTGACAACCATGAACCCAATCCCGCCAAGGATGATCAACAGGCAGACGACAAGCGTGACGACCGGGTCATCGACATAGGCTGTCAAGCTGGCGAATTCACCCATTAAGTCAAAGCCAGCGTTATTAAAGTTAGAAATCGCATGAAAAAAGCCGAAGTAGATCGCCTTTGGCAGTGGGAAATCAAAGGCAAAACGAATGGAGAGAATCACACCGCCGATGCCCTCAGCCAAAGCCGTAAAGATCAGGATCATTTTGGCCAAACGGACGATACCTTCCATCGACATCTGATTCAGGGATTCTTGCAGGATGAGTCGCTCGCGCAAGGAGATTTTCTTGCGCATGATCAGTGCGAAAAAGGTAGCGAGTGTCATAAAGCCAAGTCCACCAATCTGGATGAGCGACAAAATGACGAGCTGACCAAAGGTTGTAAAGGTCGTACCGGTATCGACGACAACCAAGCCTGTTACACACGTAGCAGAGGTAGCCGTAAACAGAGCATCCAGCCAATGAAGTCCAAGCCCATCCACCGTAGCGATGGGAAGTGTCAAAAGCAGCGCTCCCAAGAAGATAATCAAGGCAAAACCAAGAACAAGCGTTTTTGGTGGATCAAGGCGAAGCTTTTCTACGATTTTTTTAATCATAGTAGGTTATACCTCGGCTTTTTTTCAGGTCTAATGTACGGAAGCAGGGAAATCCATCTCTTAGTATGGCATTTCCTTTGGAAAAATTACCGCAGAAGAGCGGCACCTAATCGGTGAAGCCAATGCTTTAACTCTCTTTCCTCCAGTGGAGCCAGTGGGAAGCGAACAGCAGGGCAGCGTTGGATGTCGGCAGGCTCATCTGCCACACGAAAAGCATGGCCACCTGTCAGCTCAAGACCTTCCTCGCGCAGGATCGCGACGACTCTCTCTTCCTGCTCGGTTGCTCTAGCGGTTGGCGAGCCCCATTTAATCCACGTATTTAAGCCGCCTGTGATTGGGTACATTCGTGCGTGATCAGGAAGTGCCTGGCGTTTTTCCTGCCACAGTCGCAGGAAGCGGGCCTGGAACAGGGCACGTCGATCCGCCAAAAACTCTTCGTAAAACCATGGATCATCGAGGAGTCGAACGGCTGCCTCTACGACGAGCAGGGAGGGCTCCGCTCCGGTCATGGAAACAAGCTGGCTGTAGCGCTCCAACTCATCATCCGATAAATGAGAAGGAAGCATCAACAGGCCCAATTGCAGATCGCGAGCCAGTGTCTTGGACAAAGAATGCAAATAGTAGACCTCGACATGGCTTTTTGACTGTGCAGCCATATGGTACAGCGGAATACTCGGCTCTTCAAACCAGAGATCGCCATAATGATCGTTTTCCACAAGACGTACATTATGATTCTGGGCCCATTCGAGCAGCTCTTCCTTACGTTTCAACGAATAGCTGATGCCCGTAGGGAATTGATAATGCGGGTTAATTAACAGCCAATTGGCAGGATAATGCTCTTGCTCTTCATTGAGGGCTTGAATACATACGCCTTCTTCATCCATGCGAATCGGGCGAACCGTAATACCGCACTGGCTCAGCAGGCGCAGGAATACGGGATAGCTGTACTCCTCCACATAGACGACATCACGCGCAGTCATGACGCGCTGTGCGAGAAAGGCGAAGCCGCTCGTGCTTCTGTTAAAAAGCAGCAGGCGTTCAGGAGAGTGGGGCAGTCCTCTGCGGCTGAGATGATCAGCGAATACCTTGGCCGCTTGCGTTCGCATGATTTTCTTTTTCGCTGACGGTTCGTCCAATACTGTCAGGCTCTCATAAAAAGCTCCGCGCAAACGTTTGACCAGCTCTTCGCTCGGGCGAGGAGAGGAGTCAGCCAGCGAAGCGATCGGGATATCGGTCAGAGGGAGACGATTTTCCAAACGGGCTTCTTTTGCCAGCTGCGTCAAGTAATAGCCTTTACCATGAACAGCTTCGAGCCAGCCCTCCAATGCGAGGTGATCGTATGCTTTTTTGACTGTCTCCAGAGAGCAGCCGCTTATCGTTTTCATATCACGCAGCGATATTAATTGCTGCCCATCTACGAGAAAGGCACCGCGCAGAATCGCCGTTTTTAATTGATCAGCGAGTTGTACATATATCGGTGTGTGCGATTGTTTGTGGAAATGAAAAGAGAAAAAAGGGCGCTCTGGCATTCGCGCACGCCTCCTGTCTGTTGAAAATAGCAGTCATCAGCATTATATAGGAAAGGGAAGCATCTAGGGTATAGGAAGTAAAGAAATTGTTGCAGGGACGATGGGGGTATTGGATACCTGAACATGGTATCATGAGAGAAGATATATAAGAAGGAAATGAGGTAATTACGGATGAGTACACAGGAACACAAGGCGCTTTCGCCCAAGCAAGTAACGTGCATGGTCATTACCGTTTCCGATACGCGGACAGAGGATACAGATAAAAGCGGACAGTTAATGAAGCAGCTGCTGACTGATGCCGGTCACAGCGTTGCCCTTTATCAAATCGTAAAGGACGAGCCTGTACAGGTCATAGAGGCGATTGAAGCGGGAGTGGTACATGAAGACGTCCAAGTCATTCTCCTTAATGGCGGAACCGGCATCTCGCCAAGAGACAATACCTTCGAGGCTGTTTCCGGCTTGCTCGACAAGGAAATGCCGGGATTTGGAGAGCTGTTTCGGATGTTGAGCTTCACAGAAGACATCGGCTCAGCGGCAATGCTTAGTCGTGCGATTGCAGGAACGCG
The DNA here is from genome assembly GCF_047229145.1 of Brevibacillus jepli. Lineage (NCBI taxonomy): Bacteria > Bacillati > Bacillota > Bacilli > Caryophanales > Paenibacillaceae > Brevibacillus > Brevibacillus jepli. The sequence continues at coordinate 149,862 of NZ_JBFEFW010000014.1, read as the reverse complement.
CCAAGGAAAAATGATTTTTTCCACGCCGGGATCGACAGGAGCCGTGCGTTTGGCGATGAATCGATTGATCGTGCCTGAGCTCGGCCACGTGGTGCGCGAATTAAACCGTTAAACATCCATAGGATTTGCCGTTACTAGTCTCGTATGGTACTGTTACGAAAGGAATAAGATCGGTCAGACCTTGAACCATCGTTAAAGATGGTTTTTTGGTGCCGAAATTTGCAAGGAGAGTAGACCCATCTATGAAGATTTTACTATCGACTTTAAACGCCAAGTTTATTCACTCCTCACTTGCTTTGCGCTATTTGCGAAGCTATGCGCAGGAAGCATTTCCTTCCATCGAGCTGGTGGAGTATACCATTAACGATGTGACATTAAATATAGTAGCGGACATACACAAACGCAGGCCCGATGTCGTTGCGTTTTCCTGTTATATCTGGAATATTCGTGAGACACTCAGTGTCATTCGCACGTTGAAAAAAATATGCCCGGATGTGCCGGTTATCCTCGGGGGTCCTGAGGTCACCTATGATGCTGACGAATGGATGAAGAAGCACCCTGAGATTGATGTCATCTGCATTGGTGAAGGGGAGCAAACGTTTCTGGAGCTGTTGCAGGTGTACCAGGAATCCCTGCAAACGAAGCAGCCTCCACGCCTGCGTGATGTAGCAGGAATCGCGTATCGCGAAGAAGAGTACGTGCGTTTTTCCATGCCGCGTGCACAAATTGAAGAGATGGACAGCATTCCGTCCCCATACATGGATCATCTGGACGAGCTGAACAACCGCGTCGTCTATTTTGAGGCATCCCGAGGCTGCCCGTTCAAATGCCAATACTGTTTGTCTTCGATTGAAGATGGGGTACGCTATTTCAGTCTGGAACGGGTAAAAGATGAGCTCATGCGCTTGATCAACCACGGGGTCAAAACGATCAAGTTCGTAGATCGAACGTTTAACATCAATAAGAAATATGCGCTGGAAATCTTTCAATTTTTGATCGACAACCACAATGGAACGATCTTTCAATTTGAAATCACGGCAGACATTTTGCGAGCGGATGTACTCGACTTCTTGACCGAGAACGCACCGCCAGGCATTTTCCGCTTTGAAATTGGCGTTCAGTCAACGAATGACGAGACAAACCGCCTTGTTCAGCGAATTCAACGCTTCGATCGTCTCTCGCGTACGGTAACGCAGATCAAGGAATCGAAAAAAATCGATCAACATCTGGACTTGATCGCTGGTTTGCCAGAGGAAGATTATGCATCGTTCCGCAAAACATTCAATGATGTGTTTGGGCTGCGTCCGGAAGAGCTTCAGCTCGGCTTTTTGAAAATGCTTCGCGGGACAGGGGTTCGAGCACGTGCCGCCAATCACGGCTATGTGTATATGGATGAAGCTCCTTACGAAATTTTGGGTAACAACGTTCTTTCTTTTGATGACATGCAAAAAATCAAGCGTGTAGAAGACATTTTGGAAAAATATTGGAATGCTCACCGCATGGATTTTACATTGGAATGGCTGCTGGCGAATCAGTTTGAAACGGCGTTTGACTTCTTCCAGGAGTTCGGAAATTACTGGGAAAATCAGGGCTGGAGCCGTATCGGTCATCAATTAGAGGATTTGTTCATGCGTTTGCAGAAGTTTTTGCAATTCCAGCAAGTGGAAGGGATGGACCATGTCCTCAGTATGATGAAGTTCGATTTCCTGCGGAACCAGAAGCATCGCCCGCGCAAGCTGTGGTGGGAGGATGTTATGGACAAGGAGCAGATGCAGCAGACGTTCGCTGTTATATCCGAACAGCGTGAGCGACTCCGCGAAGATTTTGCTACCCATGCTGCAGTGGAAAAAGATTATTTCAAACACACGCTGGCTGCTAATGTGACATTTGATATCGAGAAATGGCTGGAGACAGGTGAGCTTGTAGAGGGAGATTTTACACTGGTCGTGTATTATCCGTACAAAGATGAGGAGCAAAACGCCTTTGCTGTCGTCAAGCAGGACGTCCAGGCAGCAGGCTAGTAGGCTAATTGATCGAGACAATACACGAGAGGGGGGAGGAGATGCTGATGAAGCCAAACGAGTATACCGAGGCTGTCAAGGATCTGTTGCGCGCACATGGTGATCCGAATGCGGCTGTTCCAATGGAGCAGTACATGAAAAATCATTTTCCTTTTCTGGGGATCAAGTCACCACAGCGCAAAGAACTGACCAAGCAAATCTTTCGGGACTATGGTGTACCTGCCGATTGGGAGCAGGTCGCTCGTTCATTGTGGGCTCTGCCAGAACGGGAGTACCAGTATGTCGCGCTTGACGTACTGGAGAAGTCCAAAAAGCGTCTCTCCCCAGACCATCTCGCGCTTGTCGTCGAATTCATCACGACAAAATCGTGGTGGGATACCGTGGATTATTTGGCTTCGCATGCAATAGGCAGGATATTTGGCTTGCATCCTGAACTGATTGAACCGAATACGACTGCCTGGATGGAAGGAAATAACATGTGGCTGCAACGAACGGCCCTTTTATTTCAGCTGTCGTACAAGGACAAAACAGATCAGAAGCTTCTCTTTTCCTTGATTGGAAGATGTGCGGAATCCAAAGAGTTTTTTATTCAGAAAGCAATTGGCTGGGCATTGAGAGAGTATGCCAAAACGAATCCCGCCGCCGTACGTGAATTTGTAGAAGCGACTACACTCGCGAGCCTCTCCAGACGCGAAGCGCTCAAGCATCTTTCGTGATGGAGTTGTCTGTTATATGTTTGCTTGATAAAATGCTTACATCTATTGCAAAATAAACAAGTACCTTTTTTGCTGTTCATTCGTAATAAATAGAGTCAGATATTGTGCGAAGCCATAGCTGCTAGTATGTCAAGAATTTGCCGCACTGTGGCGAAGATAGGGGATTTTGCCTCATGGAAGTCGACCTGCTGATGTCAATCATAGAGCAATACGGCTATGTAGCGATTTTTTTCCTGCTTTGGCTGGGGATTGTAGGTTTGCCGATTCCGGATGAGCTGGTTGTCGCTACAGGAGGATTTCTTGCCTCCATCGGCGTGTTAAACCCATGGTATTCTTTTTTGGCAGGATATTTAGGGGTTGCCTCCGGATTGACGATTGGCTTTTTACTAGGAAAGTACTTTGGGAAACCAATCTTGCAATGGTTGTGCAAAACCGAAAAGATGAGAAACGCAGTGAATCGATCAACGGGCATGCTGGAGAAGTACGGTACTGCTGCTCTTTGCATCAGCTACTTGTTTCCGGTGGTTCGACATGTCGTACCTTATTTGGTCGGATTGGGCGGTATGACATTCCGTCGTTACGCGTTGCTCTCTTATCCCATCGGATTGGTTTGGACCATTGGGTTCTACTTTCTCGGCTATGTATTCGGTAATAATGTCGAAGCGATTATCGAAGTCATCCGCAAGTACGGCTTCTACGCTTTGCTGGTAATCGTCGCTGGTATCGGTGTGGTTTTCTTCGTACGCAAGCTGTTCATGGGGAATCGGGCATATCGGGCAAAAGGAGAGTAAGGCATGTACCATCAACAATTAGCTGCCCATCGCCGCAATATGGTGATTGTGCTGATGATAAGCTGGGCGCTGCTCTTGGCAGGATACTTTTACTTCAATGTCTGGGTGCTGGCGGCTGGAGCTTTACTGCTGAATGGCTATGCTTATTTCCTGATGCAGACAGACAAGCGTCTTTCCAAAGAAAAAGGCTTTCGGGTTCCGGAACTGAGCCTTTTATTGGTTGCATTTCTTGGAGGAGGGATCGGTGCGCTTGAGGGCATGCTTATTCAACGGCATAAGACGAAGCATGTCGCTTTTCTCATCCTGGTTCCGCTATTCTGCATCGCGCAAATATTGTTAGTCATTTGGTTAGCTCAGTTATTCTTGGATAAGAATCTCGTGTCGTAGACGGCACGGGATTTTTCTTTTGGAAATGTCATTTTCTTGTTTGAAAATTCAGCCTATAATAGGGGTGTATAACGACAGAACAAGCCAAGGAGGTAACGATGTCTCAAGCAAGCCCCCTTACCAAAAGCTACGCACAGCAATTGGATGCACAGGACGAATTGGCGAGCTATCGCGATGAGTTTTATTTGCTTCCAAGTATGTATTTGGATGGAAACTCGCTTGGCCTGATGTCAAAGAGAGCGGAAAAAAGCGTCATGGACATAATGCAGTCATGGAAAGAGCTTGGTGTTGAAGGCTGGACAACAGGCAATCATCCGTGGTTTTTCTTCTCGGAGAAATTAGGAGAGATGAGCGCAGCACTTGTCGGAGCCAGTCCAGAAGAAGTGATTGTAACCGGGTCAACGACAATCAACCTGCATCAGTTGGCAGCTACCTTCTATCATCCGGCTGGAAAGAGAACGAAGATTATTGCGACCGAGTTGGATTTCCCTACCGACATATACGCACTTCAGAGTCAAATCAAGCTGCATGGTCTGGACCCGCAAGAGCATTTGATCCGTGTAGCTGCAAGAGATGGTTGCTTGATCGAGGAAGAGGACATAATTAAGGCGATGACGGAAGAAGTGGCACTGGTGGTTCTTCCGACTGTACTTTATCGCAGCGGTCAGCTGCTAGATATCGAACGGTTGACCGAAGCCGCACATGAGAGAGGAATTCTCATCGGTTTTGACGGATGTCATTCCGTAGGAGCCATTCCGCACTACTTCAGCAAGTGGGACGTGGACTTTGCTTATTGGTGCAACTACAAATACGTAAATGCAGGGCCGGGAAGTGTGGGCAGCTTGTATGTCAACCGGAAGCATTTTGGTACCGTTCCGGGACTGGCAGGATGGTTCAGTTCAAAAAAGGATAAGCAATTTGACATGGACCATACCCTTGAGGCAAGCGAAAATGCAGGCGCTTACCAGATAGGCACCCCACATATGCTGAGTCTCGCTCCGCTGTATGGATCTTTAGAAATGTTCGGGGAGGTGTCCGTGGAAAAGCTCCGTGCAAAGTCGCTGAACTTGACTCGGTTCATGATGGATTTGATCGAGGTAGAGCTTGCTGATATGGGATTTACGATCGCGAATCCTATGCAAGATGATCGCCGTGGCGGACATGTTAGCCTTGAGCACGATGAGGCCATCCGCATTTGCAAGGCTTTGAAGGAAGCAGGCATTATTCCTGACTTCCGTGCTCCAAACATTATTCGTTTGGCTCCCGTTGCATTCTACACGACATATACAGAAGTTTGGGAAAGTATCCACATCCTAAAAACGATCATGCAAGAGAAGAGCTACGAAAAATTTGAAAACAAGCGCGAGGTAGTTGCCTGACAGGTCCGACTTTGGTTGGACCTGTTTTTCTTTTAGAGGTTGTTCAAACACGTACTTGTGCGGATTTCCTTTCCATTATTGGACACACTATCCGTACCTGTAGGCAGGCTACATTCCATAGATAAGGGGGAGCAGGGTGAGCCAGTTTTTTCAAGCATGGCAAAAAAGAAAAGAAGCCCTCCAGTCAAAGGCGTTGGAGCAGTACGCCGACAAGAGTATGGAAAGCGTCGAGGATATCGCCCTCAGTACTAATGTGGAAGAGAACATCCAATTGATTGAAGCTCAGTTTGGAACGTGTGACGATCTCGTCGTTCGTCGTTTTCAAACAAAGTCTGGAGCTAGTGCGGCAATCATTTTTATCGATGGCATGGTCGATCGCAATGTCATCAGTGATTTTATTATTCGGTATATGACGACACCGGATATCACTTATGATGATCCGGCGACGAATGAGCTGGATGTAACGGATAAACTCAAGCAGGTCATCCGAAATATTTTGTCTGGATGTGCAGTGCTGATCATCGAGGGATGTCCAAACGCGTACTTGAACAACACGAGAGGGTGGGATAGGCGAGGGGTGGAAGAGCCTCAGACAGAGTCTGTAGTGCGAGGGCCGCGCGATGGATTTAGTGAGACGTTGTGTGTGAATTCAGCACTGATCCGCTTCCGCTTGAAAGACCCGAATCTCAGAGTGCGTCATCTGGTTGTAGGAGAACGAACACAGACTGACATCTATGTCATGTACATCGACGGCATTGCGTATCCCCCGATGGTGGAGGAAGTGATAGCGCGAATAGAGAGCCTACATATGGATTCTGTGTTGGAGAGCGGCTATATCGAGCAAATGATTCAGGATCGCAGATGGTCCCCATTCCCGCAGATTCAAAATACGGAGCGTCCTGACAAAGTAGTAGCCAATCTGCTGGAAGGGAAAGTAGGCATTCTGGTAGATGGTACACCGTTTGGTATGATTGCTCCGGCTGTATTTTCACAGTTTTATCAGAGTCCCGAGGATTATTACGAGCGATTTTATATCTCGACCTTGATCCGACTGATTCGGATTATCAGTATCAGTATCGCCTTGCTGCTCCCGTCTCTCTATATTGCCTTTAGCTCGTTCCATCCAGAGATGATCCCTTCTCGACTGGTCATTGCAATGGCGGCAGGAAGATCTACTGTCCCATTCCCTTCGTTAGTCGAAGCATTGTTTATGGAGTTGGCTATTGAGATATTGCGCGAAGCAAGTGTGAGGCTGCCGGGGCCAATAGGTCCTACGATCGGGATCGTTGGAGCGCTCGTGGTCGGGGAAGCGGCGGTAACTGCCGGGCTTGTCAGTCCCGTCATGGTAATCATCGTGGCTGTGACGACGATTGGGTCATTCGCGTCGCCTAGCTACAGTGCAGCGATCGCCATTCGCATGCTCCGTTTTCCGGTTATGTTCTTGGCAGGGATGTTTGGTCTGTACGGTATTATGCTGTTTTTGATCGTTATCGTCATTCATTTGTCTTCACTGAAATCGTTTGGAGTACCCTATATGTCTCCACTTAGTCCGCTCAATCTGAATGGAATGAAGGACTTGTTCATACGGGCTCCCCATCACCTATTGAAATCGAGGCCGATGATGTTTCATGTTCAAGATAAAATCCGGATCAGAGAGGAGGATAACTCGAAATGAACAGGAGGGAGGGGCACAGCTGGCACCAGACAATATCGATGTGGCAGCAAATTTGTCTCATGACAAGTACCTTAATCGGTGTCGGCGTTTTGACCCTTCCTCGTACAACCAGCTCGAAATTATTTGAGGCAGGCTGGATCGCCCCCATGATTGGCTCAGCAGGTGCGTTTGTTTCCTTATGGTTAATTGTCAAATTAAGCAAGCGATATCCGGGTGAAACATTTATTGAATATAGTCACAAGGTATGGGGATCTATCAGACGGCCTTGGGTGGGCAAAGTATTCAGCCTCCCCTGGATTGGCATCTACCTGGTATACCTGTATTTGTCCACGGCAATCGTTTCGCGGGTATTTGGTGAAGTGGTTGTGACTTCCGTTCTTTTGCAGACTCCGTTGGAAGTTATGCTCATAACGATGTTTTTGTTGGTACTTTTTTTGTGCATGCAAGAGGTGGAAGTGGTAGCGCGAGTGAACGAGCTACTGTTTCCCTTCATTATCTTTCCGCTTCTATTCATCGCGCTTGCGTCGTTTCAAAAGGCAGAATTTGGGAATCTTCTGCCGGTCAATCATATATCGATGCGTTCGATGGTGGAGGGAGTGTACGAAGGGATCTATTCCTACTCAGGTTTTGAGATTATGTTCGTCTTTTTCGCCTTTGCCCATAAAAACACAAACAAAGAACTGGCGGGATTTTACAGTCTGTTAATTATAGCACTGCTCTACATGCTAATAGTGGTGGCTGGTATTTCGGTATTTGGATACGAAGAGTTGCAGAGGGTGACATGGCCGACGCTTGAATTGGTCAAGACGACGCAAGTGCCTGGGTTTATCTTGGAACGATTGGAGTCCGCTTTTTTGGCCGTGTGGGTTTCTGCGGTCTTTACCAGTGTAGCGAATGCGTATTACGCCGTTGTTTATTCACTGAGGCAGTTATTTCGGAAGGGAATCAGGTTTCAGAGAATCGTGGCTGCTGTCCTGTTGATCCCTTTGTACTTCTTCGCCCTCATACCCCAGAACACCAGTGAGGTATTTCAGGTTGCTTCTCTATTGGGACTGTCAAGCTTGGTCATCAATCTGCTCATCCCCGTCGTTTACTGGGTAGCGATTTTTATCCGTGACATGTTCTCCAGACGAGAGGGGCGTAATGTCGATGGGTAAGTCTCTTAGGTGTTTCGTTGTTTTGATCATATCTGCAAGTCTGTTGACGGGGTGCTGGGATCGGCGCGAACTGGAAGAACGTGCATCGGTATTGGCGATTGCCATTGATCAGGATGAATCGAATGAAAATCTGTACAAAATGACCGTCCAAATCCCGATTCCTATCAAAATAGCGGGAAGCAGCGGACAGGGAGGAGGAGGAAATGCGGATGCAGTAAAAGTTATGAGCGTGACGGGGAGAACGGTAACAGATGCTGCAAACAACTTGCAATTGCGACTCAACCAACGACTGTTCCTGGGACATACGCGTGTTCTCGCCTTGAGTGAGGAGGTCGCCAAGGAGGGTGTTCAAGACATCATGGACAGTTTTCGCCGTGAACCGCAAATCAGACGACTGTTGTGGCCGATCGTCGTAAAAGGCAAGGCGTCTTCTCTGCTGGAAATTAAGCCGCAGCTGGAGCAAATTCCAGTCGTCTTTTTGATGGGGCTGATCGAGAACGGGATGAAATTAGGGAGAATCCCCGATCAAACGTTGGGCGACTATTTCAATCAGACCTCGAATCAAACCATGGAGACGTTTCTAAATTATGTAGAAGCAAGCAAAGACGAGGTGAGCTGGAAGGGGGTTGCGGTGTTTCGGGGACACAAGATGGCAGGAAAGCTGGATAGCGTGCAGTCGTGGACATTGATCAATCTGCGAAACGAAAAACCGGGTGGAGACATTGTCATTCCGTTGCCGGATACGAAAAACGGCTATGTGAGCTTTCGTCCGCACTTTGTAAAAACAAAGTTGAGGATTCATGAACAGGATGCCTTTTCCGCTACCTATCATTGTGAGCTCCAAGGGGATATTGTCGAGCTCACAGAAGACTTGAACATTCCCGCAGAGCAATTCATCGTTCAAATGCAGGCCCTTATCAAAAAAGAAATGGAAAATCGCGCCAAAAAGCTCATGCTGCAATTACAAAAGCAGTACAATAGTGACATTTTGAAGCTGGGTCTTACACTGCGTGCGGAGCATTACCAACAATACTGGGAAACTCATGACTGGAAGAAAGATTTCAGAGATTTTCCTGTTCGCGTCAAATACACCATCAAGCTGCGTCGTCTTGGTATGGAAATGCAATAGGAGAGCGATCACTGTGGAGAATCAGCAACGAAATTTTGGTACCTGGCAACTGACAAGCATTATGATTAGTTCGATGATTGGGGTGGGGATACTCACCATTCCGCGAACGTCAACTATGATTCTTCATCAAATGGGGTGGTTGGGACCCAGTGTAGGGGCCATGATAGCATCTGTGGCAGTGGCGGCCATTGTCTATTTAGGTTACCAGTTTCCTGGTCTTACCTTAGTAGAATTTATGCCGCGGATATTTGGTGTTGCATTAGGTGGCCTCTGTGTATTTCTTTTCATTCTCTATCAGTTTTTCAATGCAGGAATAACAGCTAGAATGTTTGGGGAAGTCGTCGTGACCTCAGTATTACCGAATACCCCGCTAGAGACCATTCTTGTCACGCTGCTATTGTTGGTCGTGTTTCTTTGTTGTCATGAGATTGAAGTTGTAGCAAGGGTTAATGAGCTCTTGATACCTTTTCTGCTGTTACCGTCTCTTTTGATTCCACTTGTCTCTTTCATGAACGCAGAATGGTACAATTTAATGCCGTTTCATATTGAGTCATGGCCGAATTTATTCAAAACAGGTATGGAAACGTATACGCTTTACACCGGGTATGAGCTGTTGATGGTTTATTTTGCCTTTTCCATACCGGGTGCAAGACTTGGGGTGGCAAGCATGACAGGCATTAGCTTTGCTCTTGTCGTATATACGACTACAGTCGTCGCAGGCATAACTGTATTTGGCTATGAAGAATTGCAAAGGCTGGTCTGGCCTTCCCTTGAACTGGTCAAAGTTACACAGCGAACAGGATGGTTTTTGGAGCGTTTTGAGTCAGCTTTTCTCGCGATCTGGGTAGCTTCAGTGTTTACAACGATCGGGAATATGTTTTATGCGACGATTTTTTCACTGCGGCGCTGGCTTCGCAAAGATATTCGTTTTCAGAGAATCAGCGTGATCGTAATGATGGTGCCACTTTTTTACTTCACATTAGTACCGCAAAATATCGTGGAATTGTTTACCTTTCTAAAGTATCTGACAACCATGGGATTTTTGGTAACCATCATCGTTCCGATCTTGCTGGCAATCACCCAATTCATGCGCAATAGACTCAACAAAGGGCAAAAAGGGAACAACGAACAAGGGAGGGACATAGAGCCCCTCCCTTAGTGAATGGTGTTTTTCTCACAGTTTGTTCTAAACGATGTGGTTAGATCGGTTTATCTGCTTGCTCAGGCAAGTGCTCCGCGATGGTATTGATCATCGTCTGACGTGAGGAGGCATCGCTGTTTTGCCACAGTACTTCAAACAAAACACCCAGGCCTGGGAGTGTCTTCTCCTGACCGCTTGAAATCGCATCGCTGATGGTTTCTTCGACAGCGTTTGGGTCTGAGCCTTGCATTTTGTACATAATCGCTTGTCGTAAATTGAGTGAGGCAATGTTCATGACCGTGCTCGCACCTCTCTTGTGAGAATGAATTCAAGAAATAGTATTTGTAAACACTGATTCGTGCATACCATACTTGCGTAAAAAACGGACATGACCGTTTTGTAGGGCATGTTTTGGTTGTGCTATAATGCATGTTATTGGTAAGTTCCGTAAAGAGGTTGTTCAAAAAGTCGTCTTTTGATCACGTGGTCGTACTGAAAGCTGATTCGACATCGAAAGAGGCGCTCACCTTCAAAGTCCGGTGCTCATGTAGTTCCCTACATTCCGCTCCTCCTTCTTCAGGTTCTCGCCACTTTCTCGGTGCTGAAAAGACAACTTTTTGAACACGGACGTAAAGGAGAAGATTAACATGTCCAAGCAATTTGCCATTATCGGTATGGGACGTTTTGGTTCTAGCGTGGCGAGAACGCTGTACGAGATGGATTATGAAGTCATGGGAATAGATGAGAACGAGGAGCGTATTAACGAAAACATCCAGTACGTGACACATGCTGTAGCAGCCGACTCTACGGATGAACGGGCGTTGAAGGAAATCGGCATTCGCAATTTTGACGTGGTCGTCGTAGCTATCGGGGTCGATATTCAGGCGAGTATCCTGACTGTCTTGACCTTAAAGGACTTGGGCGTCAAAAAGATCGTGGCAAAAGCACAGAATGAGCGTCATGGGCAAGTATTGTACAAGGTGGGAGCGGACCGCGTGGTATTCCCTGAGCGTGACATGGGAGTGCGTGTCGCTCACAATCTGATCTCCTCCAACGTGCTCGACTTTATTGAACTGGCAGAGGACTATAGCGTGGCGGAGGTAGTCGTTTCGTCCAAGCTGGTCGGCCAAAACTTGAGACAGCTGGATATTCGTAAAAAATACGAGGTCAACGTCATCGCGATCAAAAGCGGGGATAAATTCAACATCGCTCCTAGTCCGGATGAAGTCATCCAGTACGGCGACGTGCTAGTGGTGATTGGCAACAACAAAGACTTGAGTGCATTTGAGGAGCGGGCATAAGTTTATGACACATGAAATCATTACTTCGGTACAAAACCCTCTGGTGAAGCGATTGCACCAGTTGCTGACACGAAAAGGGCGAGAAGAGCAAAATCGTTTTCTCGTAGAAGGGGCGCATCTTGTAGAGGAGGCGTTAAAAAGCGGGGCAGAAGTGGTCACAGTCATCTACGACCAACAGCGCGATATGGATCCGGCTTGTCAGCGCGCTTTGTCTAGTCATCCACAAGCTGTTCAGGTAATTGCTGCTACAGATACCGTACTCGCGAAGCTATCCGAAACAAAGTCGCCGCAAGGAATTGTAGCCGAAGTGAAAAAAACGACAGCCGATTGGGCACAATGGGTAGATAAGAAGCTAGCGGAGCAAAACAATTTGCTTCTTCTATTTTTAGACGAAATACAGGACCCGGGCAACCTCGGCACGATTTTGCGTACAGCAGAAGCGGCAGGAGTGGATGGTGTCGTGCTCGGTCGTGGCAGTGTCGATATTTACAATGGAAAAGTAGTACGAGCCACAATGGGGGCACTCTTCCGCATCCCGGTCTTCACCCAATCGTTGGCTGAAACGGCCAATGAGTGGAAGACAAAGGGAGGTCGAGTCTTGATCTCTTCCTTGGAACAAAACAGTGTTTCCTATGACGAGGCTGACTATTCCGGTCTCACAGCGATGGTTATCGGAAACGAAGGTAGAGGCGTCTCTAAAGAGATGTTTGCCACGGCCGATCAATTCGTTCACATCCCGCTTTACGGCGGTGCAGAGTCACTGAATGCGGCAGTAGCGGCAGGTATATTTGTATATGAAGCACAGCGCAAAAGAAAAGATCGGCACGCTTAGCCGATCTTTTGCTCACTTTTTTTCTCTTTGTACTCTTCGCGCGCGAGCTGCCATTGATCCTGCGCCATGCGAATAATGCCGCTCTCAATGGTGTGGTTGCGAAAGGCGAGTGCCTTGCCGAAATACTTGATGGCTAAATCAAACTTTTCGAGTCTGCGGTAGAGCTCACCAATCAAGTATAGCAAACGGACTTCGGTCATTTCCTTGTCGCCGCGTGTATAATCGGAATGAATATACGATTGCTCATATTCTTCCACAGCCATATCGATAAAGCGCAATTCTTCTGCGACATTTTTCTGGAATCGATACAGCCATGCGAGGCGCAAGTACAGACCTGCTTTTACAGAATGAGGCTGGTCAGTCAATTCAGCTGCGTAAATCGCCAGCTTGTAGCTGACAATGGCTTCTGGTACCTGGCGTACCTTGCCAAAATCTTTTGGCTTCCATTTCGAAGAGATTTGCTCATCCACGATTTGCTTTTGCCATGGTGCGAGCTTGTCCCGGAATTGATCTGTAAAGGCAAAGCCGCATTCAGGGCAGACATTCACAGTATATATAATGGGATTTAAGGATTGCTCTTTAAAGGTGGTATAAAAGTCACTGTCGCGATGGAGCATCGTCAACGTGCCGCTTCTGATCCTTTTGGTCGAAAAGGTCGCTTGGCAATGGCGGCAGTTGCTTGTCTTATCGTAAAGGGCGGAAACATTATCAATCATGTCAAAATCCCCTTTCGAACTGGTAACATACACTTGGAAACACTCTTCGGATATGTAACATTTGTAGAATTGAAAGTTCTCTCTTGTTGCGCTATAATTTTCCTACGTCATAATTATAACGTAAAGCGATGACGGAGACTAGTACGCAGGACCTATCTGTTTTTCAGGGAGAAGATGTCACAGACTGCGAGCATCTTTAACACGATAGCTGCTGAATTCACTCCAAAGCCGCACTCTGAACCGCTTTTGGCGCAGTAGGAGCAGCCGGGTCATACCCGTTACCAATGATCTGAAGTGAGACAAATGTCTCTTCCCACTAGTGATATTGTCATGGAACTGTCACAGGGTGGAAGCGACTTGTCTAACAAGGGTGGTACCGCGAGAAAAAAGTAACTCGTCCCTTTTCTGGGGCGGGTTTTTCTTTTTACCTAATGAAAAAAGGAGCGATTCGAAGTGCAAACTCGGTTGCAAGAAATGAAAGAGTCCGCACTGGGCCAAATCAGCCAAGTGACAGAAGCCGCACAACTACAGGATTTGCGCGTCAAATACCTGGGGAAAAAAGGCGAGTTGACAGAACTGCTGCGCGGAATGGGCAGCCTGTCACCAGAAGAGCGTCCCGTTGTCGGTCAGCTGGTAAATGAAGTAAGGGAAGCACTGGAGGCGGCTTTCTCCGGCAAGCAACAAGCATTTGAAGCAGCGGCACTGAATGCCAAGCTGTCTTCTCAAACCATCGATGTAACGCTGCCAGGCCGTCCAGTACCAGCTGGCACGATGCATCCGCTCTCTCGTATCATCGAAGAGATCGAAGACATTTTCATCGGTCTGGGCTTTGAGGTAGCGGAAGGTCCTGAGGTAGAAATGGATCACTTCAACTTCGAAATGCTCAACCTGCCAAAAGATCACCCGGCGCGTGACATGCAAGATACGTTCTACGTCACAGAAGAGCTGCTCTTGCGTACGCAAACATCTCCGGTACAAGCACGCACGATGCTGAAAAAAGAAGGCAAGACGCCACTGAAAATGATCTGTCCGGGTAAAGTGTACCGCCGTGATGATGACGACGCGACTCACTCCCACCAGTTCACGCAGATCGAGGGTCTCGTGATCGATAAAAAGATCGGCATGAGTGACTTGAAAGGTACCCTCCTAACGTTTGCCCGTCAAATGTTCGGGGAAAACCAGCAAATTCGTCTGCGCCCAAGCTTCTTTCCGTTCACGGAGCCGTCCGTAGAGGTAGACCTGCAATGCTTCAACTGCGGTGGTCAAGGTTGCCGCGTATGTAAGCAAACAGGCTGGATCGAGATTTTGGGTGCTGGTATGGTTCACCCGCGCGTACTGGAAATGGCCGGCTACAACCCGGAGGAAGTAAGCGGTTTTGCATTCGGAATGGGTGTAGAACGGATTGCGATGCTCAAATATGCGGTGGAGGACATCCGCCATTTTTATACCAACGACGTTCGTTTCCTGCGTCAGTTCAACCGAGGCTAGAGAGGAGAGGCAAAGATGAAGGTATCGTACCAATGGTTATCTGAATACGTCGATCTGAGTGGAACGACGCCCCAGGAGCTGGCTGAGAAGCTGACTCGCAGCGGGATTGAGGTAGACGCAGTTGAATCACGCAACGCAGGTGTATCCGGTGTTGTGATCGGTTATGTAAAAGAACGCAGCAAGCATCCGGATGCAGACCGTCTCAATGTATGTGTGGTTGATGCGGGACAAGGCGAAGACCTGCAAATCGTTTGTGGTGCAGCAAACGTAGATAAGGGACAAAAGGTTCTCGTTGCCCTGATCGGTGCGAAGCTCCCAGGTGGGCTGAACATCAAGCGCTCCAAGCTGCGCGGTGTAGAATCCCAAGGAATGATCTGCTCAGCAAAAGAGCTGGGCCTAAACGACAAGCTCTTGGCAAAGGATCAGCAAGAAGGCATTATGGTCCTGCCTGCGGATGCGGAAATCGGAATGGATGCCATTTCGTACCTCGGCTTGGATGACTACGTGCTGGAATTGGGATTGACGCCAAATCGCTCTGATTGCTTGAGCATGCTGGGAGTTGCTTACGAGGTTGCCGCTATTTTGGGCAAAGAAGTGGTATTCCCTCAAATCGAGCTGAATGAAAACGGCAGCGACAACCCGATTCAGGTCAAGATCGAAGCTACGAATGAAAGCTATCAGTACCATGGACGTCACTTCACCAATGCCAAGATCGCGACTTCTCCACAATGGATGAAAAATCGCCTGATGGCAGCGGGAATCCGTCCAATCAACAACGTGGTAGACGTGACGAACTACGTTCTGCTCGAATACGGTCAGCCACTGCACGCTTTTGATGCGACGCAAGTAACGGATCGCTCCATTGTTGTTCGATTGGCAAACGAGGGCGAAAAGCTCGTAACGCTTGACGATCAAGAGCGCACACTGGATGAACAAACCTTGTTGATTGCTGACGAGACAAAAGGCTTGGCGATTGCTGGCGTAATGGGCGGAGCCAACTCTGAAATTACAGGCGAGACGAGCGAAATCATTCTCGAAGCAGCTTGGTTCACGCCAAAAACGGTTCGCCGTACAGCTGGTATGCTCGGTATGCGTACAGAAGGCTGCGTACGTTGGGAAAAAGGTGTTGACCAAGCGCGCGTGCAGGAGGCAGGAGAGCGTGCTGCTGCCTTGATTCAGCAATTGTCTGGTGCAACAGTATCCAAAGGAATCAGCTCTGCCGTTGTTAGCCAAGCTGCGCCTGCTGTCGTTTCCGTTACCCTTGCGAAAATCAATCAGCATTTGGGAACCGACATGTCGGCTTCTGATGTGTCCCCGATTTTTACGCGTCTACAATTCCCGTATGAAGTAGCGGGTGAAAAATGGACAGTTACGGTACCAACGAGACGTGGAGACATTACGATTCCAGAGGATTTGGTGGAAGAAGTAGCTCGTCTATACGGCTACGACAACATTCCGACCAGCTTGCCTTCGGGTTCGACCACACAAGGACAGCTGACAAAAGAACAGCAATTGCGCCGTACGATCCGTCATCATCTGATCGGTACTGGCATGAATGAAGCGATCTCCTATGCGCTGGTTCACCCAGATCGCGTAGAAGCGGTAGCAGGTCTGCATCAGGAAAAAGTAAATCCGGTAGCGCTCTTGATGCCGATGAGTGAAGACCATAGCGTTCTGCGCACGAGCTTGATCCCAAGCCTCTTGGAAACAGTCGCTTACAATAAAAACCGTCAAAACCACGATGTCGCGATTTTTGAATTGGGCCGTGTCTTCTTGACGAAAGAAGAAACACTCACGCAGCTCCCGGAAGAACGCCTGTATGTAGCGGGTGCCTTGACAGGACAGCTGCTCACACAAAACTGGATGGGTGCTAAGCAGCCTGTTGATTTCTACCAAGCAAAAGGGATTGTGGAATCACTCTTCGCTCGTTTGGGTATCCAAGCAGTCGATTACAAAGCAGTACAGGATATCGCAGGCATGCACCCAGGTCGTACAGCAGAAGTATGGGTAGGGGAAAAACGTTTGGGCTATCTGGGGCAAGTTCACCCGGGTACGGAAAAAGCGTACGATCTGTCCGAAACGTACGTATTCCAATTCGATGTAGCTGACTTGATTGAAGTAGCTGCCGAGGTTGGACATTACAATCAACTGCCGAAATCACCAGCTGTAACGCGTGACCTAGCTCTCGTTGTGGATCGTAGTGTTCCTGCTGGTGCATTGGAAGCGACCATTCGCGAAGCAGCAGGAGAATTGCTTGAGTCAGTGACGCTGTTCGATGTATATACAGGTGAGCGCATTGCACAAGAGAAGAAGAGCATGGCATTTGCCCTCGTATTCCGTCACGCAGAGCGTACCTTGCAGGATGAAGAGATTCAACAAGTGACCACAGCTGTGATTGAAGCATTGAAAAATAACACAGGCGCTGAACTGCGCATGTAAGATAGCTTGACGAAATCTGACATTTTCAGTAACCTAAAAAAGGATAAAGTAGAGCAAAGGTCGCAGTAGGGAGGAACCCCTCGTGCAAGGTGATGGGAAAAATCGTTTGACGGTGGACATCTTCGGCCAACAATACCGGCTCAGTGGCAAGGCAAGTGTCAATCACATACGCATGGTGGCCGGTTTCGTTGATGACAAGATGAACGAAATCGCAAACGGCAACCATCGACTGGATACTGCCAAAATTGCCGTGCTTTCTGCAGTCAACATCGCGGATGAATACTTCCGCTTGCGTCAGGAGTACGAAGAACTGCTGAAAATCATTCAGGATGAGGCAAAGGCTAAACCGATAGATTGAGGAAAAGAGGGGCTGCATGCCTCTCTTTTCGGTTTTGTGGGACAAATAAAGGACAAATGAAAAGAGCCACCCGTTTGAAGGGATGGCTCTTTTCCACTATTTCCTTATGTCTCCTGCTTGTTCCCTGCATCTCCATTGCGCAAATCCATATGCGTTTTAATCGGGATGAACAGGTCGATGATCCCGATCACCAGGGAAGCCAAAAGCGCTCCAAGAATGGTTACACGGAAGCCAGCGACAAGGAATTGAGTGAGATAAATCACGGCGGCACTGACCAAGAAGCCGATAATACCACGGTTGTACGGCGAAATTCGATCTCCGAAAATGGCTTCTACTGCCCAGCCGATTAGTGCGATGACCACGGCCGCGAACAGAGCTGTCCAGAAACTGTTAACCGAAAAGCCGGGGACCAGAAAGCCGACAAACATCAGGACTACGGCAGCGACGATAAAGCGGACGATATGGCGCATAATCGTCAAGTGTACTCCTCCTTTAGGTTTGTTTCATTTTCATTCTCTCACGCAAAGAGTAGAACTATGCCAAACGCGAACGTGTAAAATTATCCTTCACCGAGTGATACCCTGGTTGCTTAACGTAGCCCAAGTTTTCTAAGCTCCGCAGCCATGCTATAATGGGGAGATCGTAATGATTGCCGGTATAGACCGTCGCTCCCGCCCGCACGGTACAACGGTCGTAAGCTGAAGAAAGAAGGAGGAGCACAGTGGAACAACGGGTTTTAAAGACGTTAGAATACGATAAAATGGTCGCCCTGTTGATTGACAAGGCATCTTGCACATATGGAAAAGAAAAAGCGGCAGAGCTGATTCCTTTTGTACATTTGGATGAAGTCATAACCGCTCAACAAGGGACTGCACAAGCAGCAACCGTATTACGTTTAAAAGGTAGTGTGCCGCTCGGTGGAATTCGCGATATTCGCGGTCCCGTGCAGCGTGCCAGATTGAACGCCATGCTTGCTCCGATGGAATTGCTGGATATCGCCAGTACCGTTATGGCTGGACGCAAGCTCAAAACGTTTTTGCTGGATATGTGTAATGATCACGAGCTGCCGCTATTGCAGCACCAGGCTGAGCGAATTGAGGGCCTGCGCGAGCTGGAGACAGAAATTCGCCGCTGTATTGATGAAAATGGCGATATTTTGGATAGTGCGAGCCTCGAATTGCGTCAGGTACGTCAGGAGATAAGACAGCTCGAAGCGCGCATTCGCGAAAAGCTCGATCAAATGACACGCTCGTCCACTTACCAAAAGATGCTGATGGAAAACATCGTAACCATTCGTGGTGATCGCTTCGTCATTCCGGTGAAGCAAGAGTATCGTTCTGTGTTTGGCGGTATTGTCCACGATCAATCGGCTTCTGGAGCGACGCTCTTTATCGAACCGGAAGTCATCGTAACGATGAACAACAAGCTTCGTGAGCTTCGCCTGCGTGAGGAGCGTGAGGTTGAGCGCATTTTGTATGTGTTGACGGAGCAAGTATCTTTTGCAGTAGAGGCCTTGATCGAGAACACAGAAGCGCTAACAGAGCTTGACTTTATGTTTGCCAAGGCTCAGCTAGCTTGGAGCATGAAAGCGATTTGCCCGCAATTAAATGATCGTGGATACGTAAATATGCGAAAAGCGCGACACCCACTCATTCCGCGAGAAGTTGTCGTTCCTGTCGATGTGGAGTTGGGTGGAGAGTATCAGGCGATCGTCGTGACAGGTCCGAATACGGGAGGGAAAACCGTTTCCCTCAAAACGATCGGGCTGTTGTCCCTGATGGCCATGTCAGGCTTGCATATTCCGGCAGAGGAAGAGAGTGAAATGACCGTCTTCTCCTCCGTTTTTGCCGATATCGGGGATGAACAATCCATCGAACAGAGCCTGTCTACATTCTCTAGCCACATGACCAATATTATTCAAATTTTAGCGAAGATGGATGACAAGAGCTTGGTTCTGTTTGATGAGCTGGGCGCAGGAACAGACCCGACAGAGGGTGCTGCTCTGGCCATGTCGATCATCGACCATGTTATTGATTCCGGAGCAAGACTCGTCGCAACCACTCACTACAGTGAATTGAAGGCGTATGCCTACGATCGACCGGAAGTCATCAACGCCAGCGTAGAATTCGACGTGCAGACACTGCGTCCAACCTATCGTTTGCTCATCGGGGTGCCAGGTCGCTCCAATGCATTTGCAATTGCAAGACGTTTGGGACTACCGGAGCATATCATTGACGTTGCGCGTGGCTCGATTAGTGAGGAAGACAATCAAGTCGAGAGCATGATCGCTTCGTTGGAGCGCAACCGCAAGTCGGCGGAAGCGGACAGGATGGCAGCCAAAGCAGCACGCCAGGAAGCGGAAGAGCTGCGTAGACAGCTCGAAGAAGAGCGCGCCCAGTTTGCCGAAGAGAAAAACAAACGAATGGAACGGGCGGAGGACGAAGCGCGGATCGCTGTCCAACTGGCAAAAGAAGAAGCGGAGACGATCATTCGCGAGCTGCGCGAGATGATGGCAGAGGGCATGGAAATCAAAGAGCATCGTCTCATTGATGCGAAGAAGCGCTTGGGCAATGCCGTACTTGAGCTGGAGAAGGAAAAGGTGAAGAAGCCTGCGAAAGCGGTTCGTGCCACACAGATCAAGGTGGGCGACGAGGTTATGGTGACGAGCTTCGGTCAAAAAGGAACCGTGCTGGAAAAGGTAAACAATGAAGAATTCCTCGTGCAGATCGGGATCATGAAAATGAAAGTGAAGCGCGATGACATGCACGTACAAAACTCCATCCAGCAAAAACCGCAAGCGGCTCCGTACACCTCTGTGAAGCGTCGTAGCGACAATATCAAGATGGATCTCGATTTGCGCGGCTACAACGTCGAGGACAGCATACGGGAAATCGATCAATTTTTGGATGATGCACTGCTGGCGGGTCTTCACTCGGTCTCCATTATTCACGGACACGGGACAGGGGTACTGCGCAAAGGCGTGCATGAGTACTTGAGAAACCATCGTAATGTAAAATCCTTCCGCTTGGGTGGTCAAGGAGAGGGCGGCGTAGGTGCTACCATTGCCGAATTGAAATAAGAGGTCGGGAGGGACATATGGAAAGCCTTCTACACAATCCATATTTTGCAACTGCAGCTTATTTTACTGTGTCTGGACTGGCGATGGTTTTGTTCTTAGCCATCTTTGAGCTTGTGACGCGTTATCGTGTCTGGGATGAGCTGAAGCGCGGCAATATGGCGGTAGCCATGGCAACAGGCGGGAAAATATTCGGGATCGCGAACATTTTCCGCTACTCGATTCAGGCGCATTTGTCCTTGGGTGAGGCGTTGATTTGGGGGACATTCGGATTTTTCCTGTTGCTTTCCGCTTACTTCATTTTCGAATTCATGACGCCTACGTTCAATGTCGATCAGGAAATTGCCAAAGATAACAGGGCCATTGGTTTTATTGCGATGGTCCTGTCGATCGGCTTTTCGTATATCATAGGGGCATCCCTGCCTCGTTAGACGGTTGAACGATATTTCAAACGGGAGTATAATTTGATTTGGCAAAGTCCGATTGAAGAGAAGAGGACAAGCCGAGATTGTGAGTATGAGGGAGGATACGCCTTGGAAACGTTATACAAGGTCCTCATCGGATTGTGTGTGGTTTTTATCGCTGCAGGTGTTTACTACCTGTCATAAAAATATGCAAGTAGGCTGTGTGACTTCCTTCGTCACCCGGACCTTACTTAGAGAATGTGAAAGAGGAGATACGCAATGACTCAACCTGTAAGCGTAGCTGTTGTGGGATTGGGGTTTGTAGGCTTGCCGTTGGCGCTTACCTATGCCATGAAAGGAGCAAACGTCATCGGTATTGACGTTCTACCGCATGTCGTCGATGAGATCAATGCGGCACATTCCCATCACCTGGAATCCTATCAGGGAAAAACTTTGCCAGAGATCCTCAAAGAGCAGATTGAAGCAAAACGATTCCGTGCAACTACCTCGTATGAGGAAGCGGCAGCGGAAGTCCATAATTATATTGTAACAGCCGGATTGCCTGTTCATAACGGCGATCCTGATCTCGGACCGCTGAAAAACTGTGCGCAATCGCTCGGTCGAGTACTGAAAAAAGGCGATACCATCATGATCCGCAGTACCGTCGTACCAGGAACGACAGAAGAAGTGATTCTGCCGATTTTGGAGGAAACAAGCGGACTTAAAGCGGGTGTCGATTTCTATCTGACATACTGCTCGGAACGAATTGCTGAAGGTCGGGCTTTCGAAGAGTTCATCCATATGCCGCTCGTTCTCGGGGGCATCAATGAACAAAGCGCTGAAAAAGGAAAAGAGCTGTTGTCCTTCATCAGCGAGACAGATATCACGATCTCCGATATTCGAGTAGTCGAGACTGCAAAAGTAATCGAAAATATCCAGCGTGATGTGAATATTGCGATGGTACAGGAATTCGCCCGTTTCTCCGAAGCATTCGGCATTGATACCTTTGAGCTGATCAAGGTTGCCAATACGCATACGCGTGTAAACCTGTTGAGTCCAGGACCGGGTGTGGGAGGCTTCTGCTTGCCGAATGCACTGTACTACTTGCAGCCTAAGGCGCGTGAATTGGAAGTAAACACGCCGATTCTGCAGCTGGCTCGCAACACGAACGATGCAATCCCTGAAGTGTTGATTGGCATGCTAGAGGAAGCATTGAAGAAAAATGGCAAGATGTTGGCAGGAAGCCGCGTAGCCGTATTGGGAATGGCCATGAAGGACTTCTCCAATGACGACCGCGTTAGTCCTGTTCACGATCTGATCAAGTTGCTCTTGGCAAAAGGAGTAGACGTTCGTTCCTACGATCCAGCTGTTCCGACTTTCTATGAGCATAAGACAGATAGTTTGGAGAAAGCAGTGAGTGGGGCAGATGCGTTGTTCCTGACTGCTGTGCAGAAGGAATTTGCTGATGCAGATTGGGCGAATGTCGCTGAAATGATGGCAGATGCTCCAATTCTCTTCGACACGAAGAACCGCATCCCGCGTGACCTGGTGAGCAAGGCCACTGTGGTGCGCATTTAATTCCAGACCAAATTCTATTGATTCATACGATAAAACCTCTCTAAACGCACCCAGAAGCGTTTGGAGAGGTTTTTTTCATAAAAGTAGTGAACCATATTGAACGAGAGAGCCAATACAAGGTGTATACAATTTCAGGGGGCCCTCCGATGAATGATCAAATGTTAGAACTATGGCTGGACCGTCTGCTTACTGGGGATCAGGAAGCTTTTGAAGTCATCTACAGCATGACGCGGACAAAAATTTACGGTACCGTAGCAGCCATGGTCACGAATAGAGAAGATGTGCATGATATTGTAAGCGAAATATACTGCCGACTGGAGTATATGCGGCTTTAAATGGAACCTCGTATTTTGCAGACAAACCAAAAGACTTGAACAGTTTGGTGGATGAAGGGGTTAAGCGAGCAGCGGCAGAAGGGTTGTCCATTCCGATCGATCAAAAAATTACCGATCAGGGGATTACGATTCATTTTACGGAAGTGTATGCGGAAGAAACCAAAGTTCTGCTGCACTATCGCATTGAACAACAAAACCGAGAACTGGTGCCTTTCGAGTTCGATACGACAGGATTAGATGTGGTAGGCGAACAAAATGGCAATCCGGTGTACCAGGATAAAGGTGTGGAAGGTACGAGTGTCCTAAACTTTATCGGGACCAGCAAAGAGGATCATTTGCCTTTCTACTTAACAGACGAGTCCGGTAAGGAAGTAATGGTGGGAATAGCGGATCATGATAAGCCAGAAGGCGTACTTGCCTTCGTCGCGAGTGGATTCGAGCTACCACAGCCACTCACCTTAAATATCGATGTGAACCGGATTGGCAAAACTACGGGCAACTGGAAGGGACAATTTATTGTGGACCAGAGCAAAGCAAAAGAAGCAACAAAGGCTGCGAAATAGGAGAAAAAAAACTAGATCACGTATAATAAGCCTCGTAAATGGCAATAGTAACCGGGGTAAGACTATATTTCAATGTCATGTAAGGGTTACATGCTAGGAGGCAAAAATGGAACGTGGAAGAGTAAAGTGGTTCAACAGTGAAAAAGGTTTCGGTTTTATCGAGCGTGATGGTGGAGATGACGTATTTGTTCACTTCTCCGCAATTCAGGGCGAAGGGTACAAATCCTTGGACGAAGGGCAAGAGGTTGAGTTTGACGTAGAAAACGGTCAACGCGGTCCTCAAGCGACGAACGTTCGGAAAGTATAAGAGCTGAAACGACAAGCAGACTCAGTTATGGGTCTGCTTTTTTATTTGGGTTAGGAGTAGCTGTAGTGGAGGAAAGAAGCGCATTTCCAGTCTACGCTTCGGCCTACGCCCTCCAAGGGGTCAAGACTGTCCGCGTCGGAATAAATGGCGGGAGCGCTTTAAACGTAGAAGTTTCGAGGAGGTAGTTCATATGTAAAGCTGAAATTCCCCGCCATTTATTCCGACGCTGAGATGGGCTCCAGAGGCGCTAGGACTGGAAATGCACTTCTTTCTCAGTGGCTTTCAGCAATGAAAAAAATGCCAAATGAAGAGAAACGGAAGAACTGATTTCAGTCTCCCGTTCCCTCCGTACCTTTTTAGAAAAACTCTGCACCCGAAGCCAGGTTCAGCATAGCACGCATTGTTTTATACATGTCTTGCGGAGTGGCTGCGTTGTAATAAACCGTGTTGGTCGCTGTCTCATAGCGAGTACCAGGGACGATTGCGGCCATCTCGGCTTGTCCGGCATGGGAGAATTCCATCGCCAGCTCTACAGGTACGGCTGTACGGAATGGCTGGATGCTGTTCCGGTTGCGCAAGGCTCTCGCCGTCTTTTGCTTTAGTTCAGCGGTAGCCTCTTCGCGCGAGAGACAGATAGCCGCTGTTCGGGATACAGCTTCCTTCACGATAGCAGTCTGAATGCCTGGGATGAGTTCCTCTGCTTCGATCGCAATGAGATTATCGCCCGACACCATGACAACAGGAACGTTGTGCATGCCAGCAATCGCAGCGTTAAAACCGAATTCGCCCACGACTTGACCGTTGATATACATATTGTGGAGGACGCCGGACATCGTATGGCTCAGCACGCCCGGAATCCCTTGGCGGGTATGATAGCCAATGAACATCGCCGCATCAAAGCTCTCATCCAAACCTTGCATCATGGATGAATCGCGTGGAGAACCTGCCAACAGTCTTGCTTTTGGATGGAGCTGTTCCCAGAGAATGTTGTTCATCGTGTTGTGGCTGTCTGCTACGATAATTTCTGTTACGCCCGCTTCGAGTGCAGCTTCAATGACTGCATTGGCATCGTCCGTCATAAATTGACGCCCTCGCTGGTAGTTCACGCCTGAATCCGGATTAATATAGCTCGTGTCAACAATGCCAGAAATACCTTCCATGTCTACCGAAAGAAATAATTTCATCTGATGTTCACCCTTTCTTGTGCAACTTCCTTTACAAAATAGTCCCATTTCTATGTAACCAGATTGAACATGAGTAGGCAACTATAAAAACAGATTCTTCAAACAAATTACGTGAAAAAGCACGATGCTCGCTGTGTTAGCGTGTCATCGTGCCTTTCGTTATCTCAGTAGCTTACGATAAAGAGCAATGATTTGTTCGGTCATGAGTTGAATGGTAAAAGTGGATTCCACTTTGTCCAGAGCGTTTTGCACCATGGTTTCACGCAGCTGTGGCGAGCTCCAAAGACGTTCCATTGCGTTCGCCAGGCTAGCGGGATTTCCAGGTTCGACAATCAGTCCAGTCTCACCCTCGAAAACAAACTCTTTCACGCCGCCTACGTTGCTTGCTACGACAGGAACTTCCGAAGCCATTGCCTCGATGATCGTATAGCCTAACCCTTCATACAAGGAAGAGTGAACAAAGCCATCAATGGCATGCAGACATGCAGGGATATCCTGCCGAAACCCGGCAAAACGTACACATGATTCCAACCCCAGCTCTTGTACCTTTGCTTCGAGCACAGCACGCTCAGAGCCGTCTCCGATCAACACGAGATAAGGAGCTTCTTCCTTGTCCTTCACGAAGGCATGGAAAGCATCAAGCAAAATGGGCAGACCCTTTACTGGAACAAACCGTGCTGCTGTTCCGAACAAAAAGGCGTCCTCTGGTATGTTCCACTCCGCTCGCAGACGACGGCGATCATCCTCCCGTAAATGGTTTTGCCGATAGGGCGCCATGTCCATTCCGTTATAAATGACGCTGATGTCAGACGAACGAACACCCTGCCCACGCAAAATATCGGCGATTGCACCACTAATCGCGATATAATGACGGTTCCAATGTCTCGTGCTCACTTCCATCATACTGACAATGACATAAGCCAATGAGCTTGTATAATCATATCGAAGTGAGCTGTGAACAGTTGTCAGCAAAGGCACTTTCATACCGCGAGCAGCCAGACGGGAAAAGAAATTGGCTTTTATCCCGTGCGTATGGATGATCGCCGGTTGGAATGTAGAGAATGCATTCCGTAGAGCCTGCAGCAAGCGAATGTCAAAACGTCCAAACTGATTCAGTGTAATGACATGGATGCCCAATTCCCGCAACTTACTCGCGAAGAGAGAATCGTAAAAGCATACGACTGCAACTTCTACTTCGTCTGCAGGAAAAGTCGAGACTAAATTGAGAATATGTTGTTCAGCACCGCCAAATTCCCCCCCGCCAATCACGTGGAGGACTCGTAATTTGCTCATCTGAATTCACCCGAATCGTAGTTAAAAAAACAACCTCTATTGAGGTATGTACATGGAGGTACGACCAAATATAGGCGGTGTACCAAAAAATGAAGGATAACTTGTAAACAAAGCCATTTTCACTATAGCAGATGCCTGCTAGATTCGCAATAAGACAGCACTTATGGTATCGTTGATGATGGAAAATTGAAATGGATAAGGACGGTTACGTAAATGAATACGCACAACGTGTTGATCATATGCTACATATTTCCTCCTATCGGCGGCGGCGGTGTGCCAAGACCGTTGAAAATGGCCAAATATTTGGGGGAGTTCGGCTGGAATGTCCACGTGCTGACTGTAGATCCTGCCTATCATGCGACGCTTGATCCATCACTTCTGGCACAGCTACCGAGTGAGGTTACCATTCACCGGGCGAAGGAGTGGCAATTGCTCCCGAATCGGGGGGGCCAAGCTGCATCTGCAAGTGCGAATGCAACGGCGACACCACCGCAGCCTTCGTTCAAAACAAAGGTGAAAAAACAGGTCGTAAATGTCCTGAAAAAGGTAAAGCCCTATCTGTTAATTCCAGATGATCAAATCTTGTGGATGCCGAATGCACTCAAGCTGGGGCGTGAAATTATGCGCCGTGAAAAGATCGACGTGATTTTCTCCACATCGGGACCGGTTACGAATCATTTGATTGCGAAAAAGCTATCCCGTGAGTTTGGCTGCAAATGGGTAGCGGATTTCCGTGATCCGTGGACGCAAAATATGCATACCTCAGGCATCGCTTGGCGGGAGCGGATGGAAGAGCGAATGGAAGAGGCTGTGATGTCCCAGGCTGACGCGATCACGACGGTTACCGCGACCTTCGCCCATAATTTTCGCGAGAAGCATCAAGACCGTATCAAGCGAATGGAACTGATCTACAATGGATTTGATCAGGCAGATTTTCACGGTTTGGCTCCGAGTCACAACGTTCCTGAGAAATTTCACGCGGTCTACGCAGGCATTTTGTATCAAAAACGCAACCCGCGCCTTCTCCTGCAAGCCATCCGGGAATTAATCGATGAAAAAGCAGTAGACCGAAATGATCTGCTACTCAGCTTTGCCGGGGTGTTCGATTATCCGGGGTATTCCGAAAATCGCGACTGTGTGGAGGCATTGGGACTTGGTGACATCGTGCGTGTGCTGGGGAACCTGCCACATAAAGAAGCGCTCGGACTGATGAGGGGCGCTGACGCTCTCTTGCTGATTGGGGATGTGTCGGCTGACGCTGGGGCGTACATTCCGGGGAAGCTCTACGAATACATGGGGATCGGCAACCCGATTCTCGCCCTGAACAAAAGAGGAGAGGCAACAGAGATTATTGAAGAATTCCGTTTGGGACAAGTAGCCGATCCAGAGCAAAAAGACGAGATCAAACAAGCGTACCTGAAGCTGTATCAGGAGTGGAAAGCGCAAGGTCAAGCGAATAGCGAGGAACGCGGAGCAGATTTTGCAGAGCGTGTGAAGCCATACGAGCGTCGTGAACAGGCGAAACAATTGGCGCAATTAATGGATGAGCTGGTAAAAAAATAGTTCAGCATAGCCCCGTAGCCAATGAAGGCTGCGGGGTTTTCTTCGTGACAGACATACTTCTTCTGATTAAAAAAGGACCTGACGATAATCGCCAGATCCTGGAGCGTGCCTATCAGTCTGCTACAACGCAAATGTAGCAGGCTTTTTTTAGTACAACAAATACTGTTCTATTTCTTCCGGTTCTTTGATGTGAATGCCGCCGGTATCTCCGTATTTAAACAGGTTGAACATCACTTGCTGGTCCATTGTTCCTGCTTCAGGCAGTGGGAGAATGATCCAAGTCTCGTATTGGTGGATTCGACGATCTTCCTTGCCGAACCAGAATGTTGTTTTGATCGTGGATTCCTTCAGGATGTAATCCAGATCAGGGCGATCTCCCAGTTGTTTTTTCAATGGTTCAAACAGTGGGCTTTGGCTATTTTTCAACCATTCTGCCCCTGTCATTTTCAATTGAAACGGTACACTGACCACGCCGATTACTTTTTCCTCAGGCAATTGTACAGCTTGATCCATGAAAGGCAGCCAATCCTCAAAGCCCTTCAATACATCAAAGGCGAGCGGCTCATCCGGAGCGGTTACAAACTGCTCGTTCGCCTTGATGTAGCGCTTGTCGTGAATTCGGTAGTACGAATACGGTTGGGCAGCGATGCGGGCATCCACATTGTAGCCTTTACCGTTGATGACAGCCCCATTGAACATGCTTGTTGTGGAGCGAGAGAGGATCGTATTTTTTACATGACCCTTGTACCAGTAAGTCTGTGCCTCTTTATCCGTCTTGCCTCTTTGCAGGGCTGTTTGCAGCCACTCTGCACCTGACTCGGTTTGGACCGTGGTCGTCTGCTCCGGCGTTTGGTCAAAATTGGTGGTGGCAAAAGCCTTCGTTCCTGATTCATACGTGCAGCCACCGAGCAGGGAGGCAGTGCAAATGGCAGCGAGTAATGCCCATGCTTTCGTCGCTTTACGCATGGCGAAACCTCCTTACGACTCCGTATCCCAAGAGTCCCACGAAGAGAGCGATCGTGAGTCCGAGTACCGGAATGTTGTGCTGCTTAAACACGAAAATGCGATGCGTATTGTGCATGTTGGCAACGATTTCGTTTTGCTTGTCGCCGTCGATGTCGCCGATTTGGACATTGATCAGCGGCAAGTAAATGCGCCAGTTTTGTTTCAAACCTTCAGGCGTGTAGTCATAGCCTGACAAGTAGCGTAATTCGTGGTTACTGACCCAGCTTTTTGCCTTAGCTACGATTTCAGGCTTTTCATTGCTGCCGATAGTAGCAAAATTGGAGAAGCGGAAGCTCTTGTCGCGGTCACCGCTTGCCCATAGTATTTCCCACGTTCCATCTGGTTTTGGCTTCAAGATGTACGAAGGCTTGCCTGCTACAAGCAGCTCATCAACCTTGTCATTGTCGATATCGGCAGGAATGAACTCGCCAGTTGCCAGCTCAGCTTGCTTGCGAGTCAGTGTGTAGGCTTCTGTCAATGTACCATCAGGATCAACAGTCAGGACACTCAGATGCTCACCCATCACAACGAGTCCTTCGCGTCCATCTGGGAGCATCATGGTGGTCAACAGCTTCGTTGATTTTGTCGTGCCGCCAAATGGCTTGCCGTCGTAGTTTCCTGTCAGCATACCATCCTTGATGTGAAGATCCGTGTACTTCGAGCCCAAGGTTTGGCGTACGTCCATACTGCCTTGGTTTTCTTCCAGTAGATTCGCGATGTTTTCCATATCAAGCACAAACGCACGATATGGTGCCGTTCCGATTTGCAGCATTCCTTCCGCATATGGCTGACGCTGTACGTTCGGTACCAATTGACCGTCTTTCATCGTGTAATACGGGAAGCCCGGGTAATCGGTAGGGAGTTTTTCCTTGATGATCTCCATGGTATCTGCCGGGATTTGATCGTTTGGCATCCGTACCATTTGGCCATCTTTCCAGGTCAGGACATAGAGAGAAACAGGTTCAGACTGCAGGTGACGCAGCTTCTCGGCCATTGCTTTTTTCTCTTCTTCTGTCTCCGGCTTTTCAATTTCTTCTGGCAGCGGAAGCTCCTCAGCATTTCCGATGGTGATGATCTCCATGCTGCCATCGCCATTGACGTCATGTAAGGTGATCGGGAAGTAATCGACCCAATCGCCGTTGTATAGACGGTCAGATTCGTATTTCACAGTAAAATGGCTCAGAGCAGCCAGCGTATCTCTGTTGAACGTGACATTCACCAGAACAGCGATCAGAACTAACGAGCCGACTGCACGCCAGTTGAGGCGTCCGTACCATTTCACGAGAAGGGCAATCACGATGACTGCGATTGCTCCACCGATCAAGAGAGCAGCAGTTGTCTTCACATCGACACGTGTCAGTGCGCGATCCAAGAGCAAGAAGCCGATGGTAAACACGAGCACTTGACGACGTTCAGACGGATGCACCACGAAGTAGCAGAATGCTAGCAGTGGCAAGAAAACGAGTAAGGCAATCCATGTTAAATCAAGGAAGGCCGGTTTCACGAGCAAATGGTAAATGAGAAACAGGGCGATGGCGTACAGCGCCCAGCTTATCGTTTCGAGAATAGGATTGCGGCGCATGCGATCACCACCTTTTGTTTTGTGTTTGGTCGACGAATAATGCGCACAGGAAGCCGCCAAACAGCCAGAAATAGAGGGCCATAAACGGCACCTCGAAAATGTTTTCCACGAGGTTATGGGTAGCTACCGCGATTAATCCGCCGATGAGTCCGAGTATCGCAAAAAAATGCGGCGATCCTTGGAGGTTGCGGATGAGCCCAGCCCCATACTTGAACATGGTGAGAACAGTTCCGATTAACAGGATGATCCCGATCAGACCGTATTCCGCCAAGCTTTTGAAGAAGTAGCTGTCTGTATAAGTCGTGCCGAAATGACGGGCGGCAACTGCTCCGCCATGATGGCCGAGTCCATCGCCGAACAATGGCTCGATACGCATTTTGTCATAGGCTTTGCCCCAGCGATCGATACGCCCACCTTGACTACTTGATTGGAAGTATTCAGGTGTAAACAACGTGAAAATACGGTCTTTTACTTTTCCGACAAGCGGAACAGAATCAGGGACGAAGAACAGTGCTACCAGCCCGATGATCCCTGCGATTACCAAGTATCCTGCCACTCGTTTGTTCCATATGTAGAAGCAAACAAATACAGCAAAGGCGAGTGCCAACCAGGAACCGCGTGACCCCGTCAAGAACATGGCGAGCACGGTAGTCAATGTAACGATAGCCCAGATCCATTTTTGCTTACGGTCTTTCGCGGTCATGAAAAGACCAGCGGCAATCGGTGAAACCAACGCCATGTAGCTGCCCAATACGTTCGGGCTCGTCACGAATGAGAAGGCGCGAGTCGTGATCGCTTCACCTTCCTGCACCCATGATTCAGGTGTTTTTACGCCTACGATGACTTGCAAGACACCATACAGTGCCGCTACGAAACCAACGAGCACAAGTCCCTTCATAAACTTGTCCAAGTCTTCCATCGACTTCAGTAAATAGAAGCCCATGAAAAAGGCAAGGACGTACTGGTAGACGGAGCGGAATCCTTCTACGCTAGCTTCCCAGTTCGCCATGTCTGTCACCATTAAGGCAACACCCAGGACGAAAAAGGCTCCAAGCCAATGTTTGATTCCAGGCATCGTCCGATTGGATTGCAAAAATCCAACGAATGTAAACAGCATCAGAACGATGAGCAGTCCTTCATCCCACAAAGAAGATATGACTGGAATCGGTAGAATCTGTCGTAAGACGTAATCGATTACCGGATAGGCCAACAGCAAATACAACCACGTAGTTGATTGGCTTCCCCACTTCAACACGGTTTCTCTCATTTTTATTGTAGTCCTCCTACACGTAGGGATTAACCTACCTATTATAATGAATCTGGCAACCCGGTAGCAAGCCGGGGTGAAAGAGGTTGGTAGGAATAGTAGAAATAAGATATGATAACAAAGGTAGTTTGGGGTATTTGAACCAAGCCTGGAACGAAGGTTTTCAAATAGGGATAGGAGAGAAAAGTGGACATGAGTTTGTTAAAAATCGCTTCCATGATTGTCGTGCTGACTCTCGTTGGAAGGCTGCTGGGCTTTTTTCGCAGTGTGTATGTATCCAATTTGTACGGTACAGGGATGGAGGCGGATGCGTTTAACATCGCGGCTACGATCCCGCTGACGCTGTTTTTGGTCATACCGGGAGCGGTTAATGCCGTGCTGATTCCGACAATGCGCGGCATGATAGAAAAAGGAGAGCGGACAACTGAATTGTATCAGAAGATGCTCACGATCATTTTGGGTATATTCGTTACGCTGTCTGTTTTGGGCGTCGTCTTTTCTCACGAGCTTGCTGCGCTGTTCGGACTAACCGGTGAGAAGCTGGAGCTCACGGCAAGCATGCTGCAATGGATGTGGCCATCGGCTATTTTCATCGGATTAACAGGGCTGTGGTCAAGTATTTGTAATGCGCACCAGCATTTTTTTACGCCGACACTCGGTACGGTGGTCAATGGAGCTTTGGTAATTGCCAGTATGTATGTGCTCGTGCCGATGTATGGTCCAATCGGGCTGGCGATTGCTACGACGATCGGTTACTTGGCTGCGCTGCTGCCGATTCTCCCGACCTTGCGCGGATTCGGCTACCAGCAACGTCTCTCTTTCGCTTGGCGTGAGGATGCTTCTCTCAAAGGCATGGGCGAGCGGGTCATTCCGATTCTGATCGGTGCAGTTGTTGCACAGGCCACTACCTTTTTGGAGCGCGGCTTCGCGGAAGGGCTCGGAACGGGCGTTGTTTCAGCTCTTGCCAATGCGAACCAAATCATGCAATTGCCTCTGGCTATTTTTGTCGGGGCGTTCACGTTGCCGTTGTTCCCGCTTTTGGCTACGCACGTCAAGAGAGGGGAAATGACGGAGATGAAGCAGATTTTGCAAAAGGGTCTCGCTTATCTGCTCATTCTTTTACTGCCTGTAACGGTAGGA
Organism: Brevibacillus jepli; assembly: GCF_047229145.1. NCBI lineage: Bacteria > Bacillati > Bacillota > Bacilli > Caryophanales > Paenibacillaceae > Brevibacillus > Brevibacillus jepli. Next base: position 117,035 of record NZ_JBFEFW010000014.1, on the reverse strand, counting down.
CTTGCTCTATACGCAGAGCCAATTATCCGGCTTGCGTTCGAGCGCGGTGCGTTCGATGAGCGTTCTGTCGCTTTGACAGCGTGGGCACTGCCATTTTATGGCTTGGGACTTTTCTTTCTAGCGTCGAGAGACTTGCTGACTCGTGCCTTTTATGCTCTGGAAAACACGAAGACACCCGTTATCATTGGGGCGATCGGGATCGGTGTGTACGCACTTGCCAACTGGTTGCTTATCCCGATTCTCGGTCATGGCGGAATCGCTCTCGCCAATGCGGTTTCGGCTGTCAGCCAAGCACTCTTGCTGTTTGTTTTGCTGTGGAGGGCAGTGGGCAGCCCTGTTCGAGCGAATTTCCTCATGACTGCCGGGAAAACCATCCTGGGCTGCGGAGTCATGGCCGGAGCTATTATGCTCGTCGATCCATGGTTATCCGCATTGCCTGTCTGGTTGTACTTGCCGCTAGGAATTATCGGTGCGGCACTGCTTTATCTCGTGGTGCTCATTGTTGTTCGTGAGCCACTTGTGTCAGAGCTGCTGCAAAAAGTACGCAAGCGGTCTACTCCCGCGGGAGAGCGCTCGTAAGCGGAAATTCCCGGATCGCATAGCGAAACTTGCCTGAGCTGGCAGGTGGGATTGTCTCCACGTACGACACGTGGATGCTCACTTGGCCTAATGCTGAACGAATTCCTGCCAAAAGCTTGGCTTCATCGGCTGGCAAAAACCGATCGGGCTCCTTCACCAGTCTCAGGCTCAAACGTTCCGGTTCATGCTGGACGATTTGAAAGGTGCGGAAGCTATCCATATTGCGCACGATGTGATTAAAATAATGTCCGTGAACGTACCTTCCGTTTAGCGATAGGAACATGTCGTCTTCCCTGCCGTCGATCGTAGCCAGTAGTGGTAACTGAACCTTGCATGAACAGGATGATTTGGACAGAGCGACGACATCTCCTAATTGGTAGCGCAGACGAGGCATGACGGTATTGTGCAGGTCTGTGACGAGCAAGGCTCCTGGCTGCCCTTCGTACACGGGAATGTGCGTGATCGGATCGACCACCTCCAAATAACAGTTCCCGGAAAAGGCATGCATGCCTCCTGCCGGGCATTGATAGGCGATGATACCTCCGTCACGAGCGCCGTATTCATTCACGACAGGCGCTTCAAAAGCTTGGGCAATTGTTTGGCGCTGGTGCTCGTGCAAGCTTTCCGCTGTGGAGACGACGGCTTTGAGCGGGATACCGAGTGTGATGCCGCGCCTGAGCATCATCACAGCGAGCGTATGAAGCGCGGAGGCGTACCCGTACAAATAGACTGGATGGAATTGCCGGATGAGGCGCAGGTTTGCTTCCAGATGTCTTTCGTCCAGTTCATAGGCAGAAATAATCACGCGGTTTTTCAACCAGCGCTCCTTCCAGCGGTAGCGGCGAGCTTGCTGGGCATTCAATTCGAGGGGAGAGCCCCAGATCATCACACACGGGTCTCCAATGCGAATGCCATACCAGGACAGCCCTAGCCAGCGTGCCGCTTCATACCGTTCGACGGTAGGACGATCGAGGTAAAAATGGGTAGGTTCACCTGTGGAGCCTCCTGTACGGTTTCCGATGAGCTTTTTCGATTGTAGGGCTTTGCTCATATATTGATCAGCGTTTTGCCGAAATTGTGTTTTGGTGAGAACGGGAATACGCTGCAAAAAGCGTTCAGGCCTATCACGCATTTTGCTCCAGTCTGGGGCGAAGTCCGTGTAAGCTGGCACGTTTTGAACGGCGTGATCGAGTAGCTTTACGAGTTTTTCTTGCTGCTGCGCACGCAAAGCTTCCGTGGATAGAAGCTGCGCTGCTTGCAATTCTTTTGTGTAATGACGTATGCGATTACCTTTCATAGCCTCCATCAAGGGCCACTGTACATGACGAATCAAAAAGCCAATTGTGGGCATATTTTCCCCTCCTACACACAGATCACACAGGCAGACGATTAAAAAAAATCAATGGAATCTGTTTTTCACCAGTATTCCTGCCAAATTCCATCGATATACCTGTTTGCTGGAAGAGGGAAATGATAGTAGGATAGAGAGTGGGTTCATGTCGATTGGTGTTGCCCCAAGGGTTTCCAGTCAAAGAGACGAATAAAGGAGTTACCCATGTTGAATAAAAGTCATTTTCTCGCAGGAGCGTTGATTTTAGCCATAGCGGGGATTTTGTCAAAAGTTATCGGGATGTTTTATCGGATTCCGCTTCAGGAGATAGTGGGCGACAGAGGTCTCGGACTCTATCAGGAAGTATATCCTCTCTACCTGACCTTTCTCATACTGGCGACAGCAGGTGTGCCAGTAGCGTTGTCGAGAGTCATTGCAGAGGCATTGGCTGAAGGAAAGCAAGGCTCTATCGGGCAAATTTTGGCCCGCAGCATGGTCATGATGGGCGCCATCGGGCTTGTCTTGTTTGTCCTCTTGTATGCGAGCTCGCCTCTCATCGCGAAGCTCATGGGGAATCCGCACTTGATCGAGCCGATTCGAGCGATTTCCATGTCACTGCTATTTGTTCCGTTGATTGCGGTCATACGCGGCTTTTTCTACGGCCATCAAAAAATGCTGTACGTAGGGCTGTCGCAAATTGTGGAGCAGACCTTGCGCGTTGTATTCATTTTGGTAGCTTCCTTGTACCTGGTGTCTCTCGGTGAAGATACAGATACAGTCATTACGGGAGTCAACTTCGGTACGATGATCAGTACGTTTTTAAGTCTTGGGTTTCTTGCGCTACTCATGTGGCTCCATAATCGGAAAAATTCCGTGTTTAGCGGGGCAGAGTGGGGGCGCCTTACTTGGTGGTACGATCGTGCCTTCTTCGTTTCGATGTGGCGAATTGCTTGGCCGATTTGTGTGAGCGCCTTGGTTATCCCGATTTTCAGCCTGACCGATTCCTTCCTGGCGATTAACATTTTCCGCTACATATGGAATGTGGACGGCTTGACGGCGGATACGTGGTTCGGCATTTACAGCAGGGGGGGACCACTTCTGCAAATGGCCAGCCTGTTCGGATCGTCGATTGCCCTCTCGATTGTTCCAGCCATTGCGGAAGCGATCAGACAAAAGGATCAGGAACGAATTACGACCTTGACCAAGCTCTCGCTGCGCTTTGCTTGGCTGATCGGTCTACCTGCCGGTCTTGGACTGACAGCAGTGGCAGAAGGGGCGAATCTGGCGTTGTACGGTGATATGGAAGGCACACGTGCGATGGCGATTTTGGGCATCACAGCGATCCCGCTTTCCTTGTTGCTTGCTACGAATGGTATTTTGCAAGGGATTGGCAAAGAGAAGATCCCTGCTCGTCATCTGCTGTATGGTGTGATTGTCAAAGTACTGGCAACACTCGTGTTTACTTCGATGTTTGGTATGGACGGACTGTCCCTGTCATGGCTGGTTGCAACCGCATTTGTCTGCGTGTTGAATATGCGGGTCATCAACCGCTTCGTATCGATTCCGATTCATTGGCGCTTCGATACAATTTATCCATTGCTGGTTGCGAATCTCATGCTGGTTCTGGCATGGGGTGCGACAGAGGCAGTAGATTTCCTGTTTCGGGGAAAAGAGCCGGTGCGCATTTTGGGAGCAATAGAGACCGTCGCTGGAGTCGGTGTAGGACTCGTTGTTTACTTGGGACTTCTGATCCTCATTCCACTTATTGAGGACAAGGAGCTGGACTGGTTGCCAGGCGGTAACAAGCTGCGTGCCTTTATCCAACTCATTCGGAAGAAAGAGGGGTCCTCGTTAAAGTCCAATACGAATAACGATTGATAACATTAACAAACCCCTTTCTCCACAAACGGAGGAAGGGGTTTTATATAATCTTGCTTATTTCGCTTTTTGATACACACATACGACCATTTTTACAAAAAACTCACGAGTAGCAGGTAAGTTAGCCAAGGCCTGCAACTGGTTTCGCAACGGAATCTCGCGCTGGTAAACAGCAGGCTGCACCACGCCTTGTTGAATTTTTCGAAAACGCTTGATCGTCATACGATTGATGTACGAAATCGTATCTCTGCCATCAGGAAGCTTGTCGAAACGAAAAGCGATCCGGTCAGAACCGTCTGGCAAGTCGCGGACTAGCTTTTTATAGGCGTCAATCAATGCTTGCTCCGAGAAGAGAGCATGCACCCAAGGAATCCCGATCGCATCTGACAAATGGGCACCGTATGGATGATAATACGGCGGAAAGTTGATGTAGAGATGCCCGCCAGGCTTCAATACCCGGAAGCATTCTTCAAGCGTCTTCTCTGGTTCGCCAACGTGCTCCATCGCGTCATTCATGATGATCGTATCGAACGTATCATCAGGGAAGTCCATTCTCGCGGCATCGCCAGTCATGAAGGAGACAAGATGATCCAGTCCCTTTTTCTTGGCGAATGCATTACCTTCCTCCGCGTAGTGGGGGACGATGTCGATGCCAATCATTTTTTTTGGTCCATAGGTGGCGTAATAGCAGGTTTTTCCCCCGCCGCCACAGCCGATGTCCAATACCGTTTTGTCGCGGAACATTTGCTCCTGAGAATGGAAAGGGAGGAAAAACTGGATGGTTTGATCTCCCTTTTGAAACTGCCATTCCGTATAGCTCATTTCCCCGTTATTCGCCAGATTGAATGGGTGGACGGGGAGAGGAAACAATCGATTTAAACCAAGTAACACTTGTGAAGAAAAGGACATGATGTCCTCCTTTCCAGGTCAGCCTTATTTGCGCAGTGCTTGCAGAACAAGTTCACTGCTTTTGGAAGCTTCGATAGCTAATAGATGGGAATGCTTCGTTACCACATCGATTTCGTGATCGAGGTTGTCCAGTTTATCAGCGAGCAAGGTCAAAAGTGTAGTTTCATCGAGTTGTGTTATATGACCAGCATTTGGCATTCCTGCGCGTTCGACGAATCGATCGATTTTCGGATCGTAGGAGATGCCGATAAAAGGGATTCGCAGCATGCACGCAAGAATGAGCGAGTGAAGTCGCATACCGACGACGTAGTCGCATTGCTTCAGTACGGACATAATGTCATGAAAAGTAACAGGCGCTTCGAGAAGACGTGCTCCTGGTTGGCTCATCTGATCCATGATTTCTTTGGACGGTGCCAAATCACTAGGGACATGCATTGGAAGAAAGAGCACGTTCCAACCGCGCATGATAAACCAATCCGCTGCTCGGGCAATCTTCTGTTTGAACTGTTGTTCCTGCTTCCAGTCCCGGACAGAAATCGCAACCAAAGGCTTGGACGGATCCTCAAACATGCCGTGGAGCAGCTCTTTTCCCCGTTGATCTCCAATATCTTCAGGGGATATCGTCAGAGCAGGGTCAGCTGTTATATAAATGGGTGCTTTTTTTACGCCGCAGGCTTTGAAGTCCTCTCCCGATTCGTAGTCGCGGACCGTGATGATGTTGACGTGATTCACCACGCGTTTAATCATCGTGCGACTGAGCGATTTGAGGATGGGTCCAAACCCTTGTGCGTAAAAGACCACGGGTTTACCTAAAAGCTTGGCAATGGTGACGATGCCCAAATAGTAGAGGACACTGCGCGGACTGGTTACATCCTGCATCAGTGTACCGCCGCCCATCACCAGCATGTCACTTCGCGAAAGCTCGCGGACGATGGTTCCAAAGCTCCAGCGGTTATAGGCTTCAATCCCGAACAATTCCGCAGTCCGATCAGGCTGATTGGACAAGACGGCGAGAGAGATATTTGGTTGTTCCCGCTTTAGAGAGCTGATGATGCCGTACAGGACCACATCGTCTCCGGCATTATTAAAGCCGTAGTACCCGGAGATGAGAATTCGCGACATGGAGTGAACCTTCTTTCTATATCAAACGTACAGGAAAAATACATTCTCAAGTATAATCGAGTAATCAAGGGGAAGTAAAGCAACCACAGTAGAAAACTTCACGCCCCGGTTATTTGAAGAGATACAGTGGGTCCCACACGATTCGTAGGGTATAATGATGATGTTCCGACTTACGAGAACATATAGAGGAAACCCAGACCGAACATGCCAATGCCAATCACAATAAGGGCAACCATTACGATGAGAAGTCCCTTATTTTTGCGGCGGCGGTAAAAAAATTCGTCAAACATGGTAAGCCTCCCTGCGGTTATGATAGTCCATTCTAGTATCATACCATGTTCTCTATCATCCTTGCCATCAACATATGAGTGAAACCATATATGTCCGCAAGAATAGGGGCGAATGACAGCAGAAGGGAAGGAGTCTTTTTCATTATGGAAAACATGTGGCTAAAATACACGTTACTAGTGGAACCAGAGATGGAGGATTTGTTTGTGGCAGAGGTTTTGTCCAGCTCTTACACGCTTGGCTGGATTGAACCACAAATTGAAGTACTGACAACGGAAAATGGATATGATTACGCGGAAAATACAGAAGGTCCGGTCGTTGGCTATTTGTTCGAGCCGCAGCACGATAGTGAAGAGGAGCATGTGGCGCGTTTGAAGGCCTACATCCAACGCTGGAATGGACAAGTAACGATAAAAGAAGTAGAGCTCGTCGCCGAAGAAAATGAATCGTGGAAAGATGAGTTTCGAGAAATCAAAATAGGCGATTGGTGGGTGGCACCTACATGGACAGACCCGGCATCGCTCGCGTCGGCAGAGCGCATTTTGTGGATCGATCCAGGTGCAGCCTTCGGGACCGGCTATCATGGAACGACACAGGACATGCTTCTGTTCTTGCAAGAGATGGAGCTTGCGAATAAGCAGGTCATTGATGTAGGAGCAGGCTCCGGTATTCTTTCTTTATACTGCGCGTTGAATGGAGCTAAGCATCCAGTATGGGCGGTAGATATTAATCCACAAAGTGAATATCAGGTGCTTGTCAATGCGTCCAATAACCACTTGCCAGACCAAGCTGTGCGAGTCGTCATCGGTGATGCAAGTGAAGAAGTCGTTAAGGCCGAGCTGCCTGCTCAGGCTGATATCATCCTGGTCAACATCGGAGGCGACGAAAATGTCGCAATGCTTCCGATGATTGCGGAACGAATCGCACCAGAAGGAATGTTGATTCTCTCCGGCATCGTTGAATGGAATCGGGAAGCTGTCATAACCATTTTTGAACAGGCGGGCTTCCAGGTCATAAAAGAAAGTCAACATGATGAATGGGTGACTGTTTTACTGAAAAATATGTCTGTGAACCGCCTTGTAACTACCGTGTGAGACAATAGAGAAAACATTTTACACAGTGGAGGGGACAAATAAATGGAGCAGGTTGTCATTGCTGCTGCCGGACGTACGCCAATCGGTACGTTTGGTGGCGCCTTGAAGGATGTAAGCGCTCGCAAGCTGGCAGAAACCGTCATTCACGGAGTTATGGCTCGATCAGGTCTGGATGCTTCTCAGATCAACGAAGTCATCCTAGGCAATTGCATTCAGCGCACAGATGAGCCAAACATCGCACGTGTAGCAGCATTGGATGCAGGATTGGGCAAGGAAGTGCCTGGTTTTACGATCCAACGTCAATGTGCTTCCGGTATGCAGGCGATTGTTAGCGGTGCTTCCCAAATCCTTTTAGGTGACAGTGAAATCGTCATTGCTGGCGGCGTAGAGAGCATGAGCAACGCACCATATGTCCTGAAAAACGCTCGCTGGGGTAAACGACTGACGCATGGTGAAATGACCGATGCGATGTGGGAGCTGTTGACGGACCCCCACCACCAAATCTTGATGGGTGAAACGGCAGAACGTCTGGTCGATCGTTATAGGATCACGCGTGAGGAGCAGGACGAAATTGCATTGCGCAGTCAGCAAAATGCGATTCGAGCAATAGACAGCGGCCTGTTTGCCGAAGAAATCATCGGAGTCCCTATCCAAAAACGTACGGAAGAAATCAGCGTAACCGAAGACGAATTCCCGCGCAGGGGAGTAACCTTGGAAAGTCTCGCGAAGCTTAGACCCAGCTTCCGTGACAATGGAACAGTGACGCCAGGAAATGCATCCGGACTCAATGATGGCGCATCCGCTGCTGTTTTGATGAAGGAAGGAAAAGCTCGGGAGCTCGGGATCGAACCACTAGGCAGGATTGTTTCGTGGGCGGTAGCTGGCGTAGAACCCGATTTGATGGGCTATGGTCCTGTTCCTGCCGTGAAGCGTGCATTGCAGAAAGCTGGGCTGACACTGGCGGATATCGAACTGATCGAAGTAAACGAAGCCTTCGCGGCGCAATACCTCGCTGTCGAAAAACTGCTGGAGCTGCCAAGAGACATTACGAATGTGAATGGAAGCGGCATCGCGCTGGGCCACCCAGTCGGCTCTACTGGCTGCCGAATCGTCGTAACCTTACTGCACGAAATGAAGAGGCGTCAGCTGAAGCGAGGCTTGGCTACGCTTTGTGTTGGTGGTGGAATGGGTATGGCAATGGTTGTCGAACGCATGTAGGTTTAAACGAAGTCTCCCCTGTTAAAAATGGAAGCAAAGGGGGAGGCTTTGTCATGTTTATACGGTCATTTTTAAAACGACATGGAAAACAAATCGCATTTCATACCTTTTCCTGTTTGGCGATTGGTGCATTGCTGCTGATTGCCTACAGTGCTTATCAATACAAACATATGACGGATCAGTGGTATGCCCCGATTGATGGAGCGAAAGGCAGTTCAAAGCAGGCAGCTGTCTCACTTCCTCCGCGCGATCTTCTGACAGGTACAGAACCACTGAAGCCTTTTGTTGCCCTGCTGCTTGGCGTGGATAGTCGAGATGGGGAAAATGCGCGTTCAGATACGATGATGCTGGCAGCGATTCATCCGGCGAAACAATCGGTCTACCTTCTGGCCATCCCGCGAGACAGTTATATGGAGCTTCCGGGAAAAGGGTACGACAAAGTGAATCACGCGATGGCTTTCGGCGGTCCGAAAATGGTAAAAGAGTCGTTGGAGAAATTTTTGAATGTAAAAATTGATCGGTACGTTTCCGTCGATTTCGAAGGCTTTCGTCAGATTGTGGATGAGCTGGGAGGTGTCACTGTCGACGTGAAAAAACGGATGAAGTACAGCGACCCCAGCGATGACACGTATATTGACATTCAACCAGGACTTCAAGCCTTATCAGGTGAACAGGCATTGGATTACGCCCGTTATCGCAAAAGTGATCTAGGCAAGGAAGACAGTGATTACATGAGGATTGGCAGACAGCAGGAGATTCTCAAAGCATTGGCGGCAAAAGGCAACACGCTTCAAGTGTACACCAAGGCATTTTCGCTGATGGAAATATTGGGCCAGCATGTAAAAACAGACCTCACCGAGCAGGAAATCGCCTCGCTTCTATTGTCTTATGGCGATGGGACACCGAATTCCATACAAGCAGATACATTGATCGGGCAGGATGAGCGTATTTGGCAAAATGGGATCGTCGGTTGGTATCATCTCGTCCCCACCACAGAACGGGAAAGAGCGCGTCAGCAAATCATCAAGGAAATGACACCGTAACTCGTGCGATAGAGGAAATGAGTAGGGCACGCTTCCACGTTGGGACCGTGTCCTTCTTTTTAGGAAAAATGTCTTGTACGAAAAGGAACGCGAATGAATTTAGTTGGAAAATTTAATATGTTTGGAATACAATAGGTAGTAAGGAAGAGATTATGAATGTAGATCATAGGGAGAGGCAAGGCCATTTAAGGGATGGAGGGAATGACCATGTCAAATGCCAAGCCTTGGATTGCCAATTACCCGCCTGAAACTGCGCCGTCATTGGATTACCCCCGTGTTCCTTTGACGCATTTTCTGGAGCAGTCGGCAGAAATGTATCCAGACAGTAACGCGATCTATTTCATGGGAAAAAGCATTACGTATCGAGAGCTTTTGCAGTTGTCATACCAATTTGCCAATGCATTGATCAAGCGCGGTGTGAAGAAAGGCGACCGTGTGGCGATTATGCTGCCAAATACTCCTCAAGCAGTCATCAGCTACTACGGTGCACTTTTTGCAGGTGCCATCGTGGTCATGACGAACCCGCTTTATACCGAGCGAGAATTGATTCACCAGATGAACGATTCAGGCGCCGAGACCATCATTACGCTGGATTTGCTGTACAAACGTGTTTCACAAGTCCGTGCATCTACCTCACTTCAACGAATCATTATCACAAGTATTGGTGATTTCCTTCCCTTATTGAAAAAATGGCTTTATCCGTTCGTTCAGAAAAAACAAGGGCACAATCCGCAGGTTACATACAGCGCAGATGTTGAGCCTTTTCTTTCTGTTCTGAAAGAAAGCGCTACCAAGCCTGTAGCTGTAGCAATCGATCCCACCCAAGACATTGCGTTGCTCCAGTATACGGGAGGTACAACGGGTGTTGCGAAAGGCGTGATGCTCACCCATGCCAATCTCATTGCGAATGCCGTCCAGTGCCAAGCGGTCCTTTACAAGCTTAAAAAGGGAAAAGAACGAATTTTGTGCGTGCTTCCTCTTTTTCATGTGTACGGGATGACTACCGTGATGAACAAAGGCATTTGTATTGCAGCAGAAATTATTCTCGTTCCTAAATTCGACGTCAAACAAATGTTTGAAATGATCGACAAGCGGAAGCCAACATTATTCCCAGGTGCGCCAACCATGTACATCGGACTGATCAATCACCCTGACTTGAAAAAGCATGATCTCTCATCCATCGATGCTTGTGTCAGCGGATCAGCTCCGTTGCCGATCGAGGTCAAGCTCAAATTCGAGGAGCTGACGGGAGGCAAGCTGGTCGAGGGTTATGGGATGACGGAGACCTCTCCTGTAACGCACTCCAATCCCATTTGGGAAAAAGGCATTACCGGAAGCATCGGAATGCCCTGGCCCGATACGGATTGCCGAATTATCGATACAGCAACAGGAGAAGAGCTGCCACAAGGCGAGATCGGCGAGCTGGCTGTAAAAGGACCCCAAGTCATGCTCGGCTATTGGAATCGCCCTGAGGATACCGCGGCCGTAATGAAGGACGGTTGGTTTTTGACGGGAGATATGGGCTATATGGACGAAAACGGCTATTTCTACATCGTAGATCGCAAAAAAGACATGATTATTGCTGGCGGCTTCAACATTTATCCGCGCGAAGTAGAAGAGGTGTTGTTTGAGCATCCCGCTATCCAGGAGGCTGCGGTTATTGGTGTCCCTGATCCATACCGGGGTGAAACCGTCAAAGCATTCGTCGTATTCAAGAATGGACAGCTCGCGAGTGAAGAAGAGCTGGAAGCGCATTGCAGACAGAGACTTGCCGCCTATAAGATTCCGAGACAATACGAGTTTCGCACAGATTTGCCCAAAACCATGGTCGGAAAAGTTTTGCGTCGCCAATTGCAAGAAGAAGACAAGAAGAAAAGGGAAGCTCAGGAAGAAATCAAAACGAGCTAGTAGCTGATGTTTTGAGGCTTGCGATCCCAGGCGGAAAGCGGCCTTTTTTGCTGACCTCTTGCGATTGACAGAGAAGTAGCCCTGTATTACACTAATTATGAATGAGCGATCATTCATTTCGTCATCAATGTTAGTAAATGTGGAGGTAGTTATGGCAAAGAAAACGGGGGAAAAGTATCAAGCCATTATTGATGCTGCTGTTCGAGTAATCGCCAGACAGGGCTATTACAGCGCCCAGGTATCGAAAATTGCGAAAGAGGCGAAGGTAGCAGACGGCACCATATACCTCTATTTTGAAAACAAGGATGATATCTTGATTTCACTGTTTAACGAAAAGATGGGCCAGTTTGTGGAGACAAACCGCAAACGCATTTCGGAAGCGACGACCATTGAGCAAAAATTATATGTGCTCATTCACGCTCACCTAAGCCAGCTATCTCAGGATCATGACTTGGCAAAAGTGACGCAGATCGAGCTGCGCCAATCCAGTCCGATCATCAGTGAAGGAATCGGCAATGTGATGAAGCAGTATTTCAACCTCATTGACGAAGTGATCGTGGAGGGAATGGAACAGGGCGTATTCCGATCCGATCTTGAGGTGCGGATTACCCGCAAAATGATTTTTGGAACGCTCGACGAAGTGACGACATCTTGGGTGATGAAACAGTGCAAGTACGACCTTGTCTCTTATGTTGATTCCATTCATAACCTCTTCCTGCTTGGTATGAAGGGAAAAGAATGAAAAGAAAAGCTTTTTTTGCATGAAAACGTTTGTTACAATGATAGCAGTAAGACTGAGCGATCGCTCGGTATGAAAGGTTAGCTGTTTTCATAAATGGATAGAGTCTGGGGGGAGAGGAATGGCGTCGCATTGGAATGTAGAAATCGTTGATCGCGTTGCTACTGTTACGATTAGCAACCCGCCTGCTAACGCACTTAGTCAAGCAGTGCTCGATCAATTGAGTGAACTTTTAGACCAGTGGGAAAATAACGATGAGATTAAGGCGATCGTTTTGACTGGCGAAGGTCGGTTTTTCATTGCAGGAGCGGACATCAAAGAATTTACCCAACTGAATCGCGACAATGCTGAAATACTGGCGAAGAAGGGGCAAGCGTTGTTTAATCGCTTGGAAACGTTCCCGAAGCCAATCATTGCAGCGATTAATGGCGCTTGCCTTGGTGGAGGACTAGAGCTTGCATTGGCATGCCATATTCGCTTTGCAGCACCAGAAGCCAAGCTAGGACTGCCTGAGCTGAATCTCGGACTTATTCCGGGCTACGGTGGCACGCAACGTTTACCTCGTCTGGTAGGCCGTGGCAAAGCGACACAAATGATCCTCACATCTGAGATGATCGGTGGCGAGGAAGCATTGCGCATCGGACTTGTGGAAGCGGTTTATCCCGTAGAGCAGCTGCTCGCAGAAGCGCAAAAGCTGGCCGCTACGATCGCACAAAAAAGTGCGATTACGCTGAAATTGGCTCTATCGTCTATCCACAACACAACAGAGCTGACGTTGTCACAAGGCTTGGAGCAAGAAGCGAAGCTCTTTGGCGATGCATTCACGACGGAGGACGTAAAAGAAGGCGTGACTGCTTTTCTCGAAAAGCGCAAGCCGCAATTCGCAGATCGGTAGTTAAGCATATAGCTTCACAAGTATGAGGTACCACTAAGGAGGAGGCATCCTGATGAATATCGTGGTTGTGTTGAAACAGACGTTTGACACAGAAGAAAAAATCGTCATCCAAAACGGACAAATTTCCGAAGATGGCGTTGAATTCATCATTAATCCCTACGATGAGTACGCTGTAGAAGAGGCAATCAAGCTCAAGGAAGAGCATGGCGGCGAAGTAACCGTGATCAGCGTCGGTCCTGACCGGGCTGAAAGTGCACTGCGCACGGCGTTGGCGATGGGTGCAGACAAGGCTGTTCTTGTGGATGACGAGTCTCTGTTCGGAGACGAATTCACGACCGCGAAAGTTTTGGCTGCAGTAGCGAATAAGATTGGCTTTGATATCATCATCGGTGGACAAATGGCTGTAGACTCCGGAGCTGGGCAAGGCGGTCCTCGTCTCGCAGAAGAACTGGGAATTAACCATGTATCGACTGCTGTGAAGCTAGAGGTGGACGGGACGAATGTACGCGTAGAGCGCGATGTAGAAGGTGACCTGGAAGTCGTGGAGACGAGCCTTCCTGTTTTGATTACGGCTCAGCAAGGCCTTAATGAGCCTCGCTATCCTTCTCTCCCTGGTATCATGAAAGCGAAGAAAAAACCATTGGATCGACTCGGCGCAGACGATTTGGGTATCACTGCGGAAGAGGTAAAAGCGAAGACAGAAATCGTCGATCAGACATTGCCTCCGAAAAAGCAGGCAGGTCGCATTCTCTCTGGCGAATTGGCAGCTCAAACGTCGGAATTGGTGCAACTGTTGCGCAATGAAGCGAAAGTGATCTAAGCGAGAGGGAGAGGATATCCATGAAAAAGGTACTTGTATTGGCAGAAGTACGTGACGGACAACTTCGCAACGTGTCGCTGGAAGCATTGACTGCAGCACAAGCATTGGCTGAGGGCGGCGAAATTGTAGCAGGTGTATTCGGGGCAGATGCATCCGCTCATGCGGTTACATTGGGTCATCACGGTGCAAGCACGGTATATACGGCTGATCATACAGCGTTGGCACAGTACACGCCAGATGCGTATGTGCAGGCACTCACGCAGTTGATTGAGCTGGCTTCTCCTGATGCAGTTGTATTGGGTCACACAGCGATTGGTCGTGACATCGCACCTCGCGTAGCAGCGAGACTCGGTTACGGTCTGGTTTCGGACGTAACAAGTGTAGAAGCGGGCCCTGTTTTCGTGCGCCCGATCTATGCAGGGAAAGCGACGCAAACACGTAAATTCGTTGATGGAACAACATTTATTACGATTCGTCCAAACAACATTGCCATTGGTGTTGCTGACCCTTCGAAAACGGCAGTGGTGGTACCAGTTGAATTGGATATCAAGGATTTGCGCACGATCGTAAAAGAAGTCGTAAGAAAAACAAGCGGCAAAGTAGACCTTTCCGAAGCGAAAGTCGTGATTTCCGGTGGACGCGGTGTAAAGAGTGCAGAAGGCTTCCAGCCGCTGTACGATCTGGCGGAAGTACTGGGTGCAGCTGTTGGTGCATCTCGTGGCGCTTGCGACGCAGACTATTGCGATTACTCCATGCAGATCGGACAGACAGGTAAGGTTGTTACACCTGACTTGTATATCGCATGCGGAATTTCCGGAGCGATCCAGCACTTGGCTGGTATGTCCAGCTCGAAGGTCATCGTGGCTATCAACAAAGATCCAGAAGCACCTATTTTCCAAGTGGCTGATTACGGTATCGTAGGTGACCTGTTCGAAGTGCTGCCATTGCTGACGGCTGAGTTTAAAAAAGTATTGGTATAACATGTAGGCGATGACTAGGCGCTCCTTATGGGGCGCTTTTTTTGTCCGCAAGGCTTACTTTATGCTTTCCTTGCTTGGTATAATAGGGGGTAAGGCGAGGTGATCGGGATGAGCGAGGAGCTTTTGCAACAACTGATTCACATGGTGGCGGAGAATAATCGGCTTGTAAAAGAGACGCAGCAGGAGCTACGTGAGTTTAAAAAAGAGATGTATGATTTTCGTGAGGAGATGTACGCATTTCGGGATGAGATGTACGAATTTCGCGATGACGCTACGCGACGATTAGACAGATTGGAGCGCCAAAACAAACACATCGATGCAGACCTCGATCTGATGCATCGGAAAGTTAGTGACCACGAACGGGAGATTAACCGGCTCAAACAAGTCGGTCAATAAGGTGCGGTCAGACTGGACAGACTAAAGCGAGAAGTGCAGGGCAAAGTGTGGAGCGGCGTAGTCAATTTGGTGTTTGAATGATATACTGATAACCGTTAGGAACCTTTATTTAGCAATTGAAATTCAAGGAGGTAACTTCTCATGGCAATTGTAAATGCTACTGATCAAAACTTTTCCCAGGAAGTAGAGCAAGGCGGTACAGTCCTGGTTGACTTCTGGGCTCCATGGTGCGGCCCTTGCAAAATGATCGCTCCTGTACTGGAGCAAATCGACGGTGAAGTGGGCTCCCAGCTCAAAATCGTCAAAGTAAACGTGGATGACAATCCAGATTCTGCTGGTCGTTTTGGCGTAATGTCCATCCCAACCCTGATCGTATTCAAAGACGGTCAACCAGTTGACAAAGTGATCGGCTTCCAACCAAAAGAAGCACTCATGGCAACTGTAGGCAAACATCTGTAATCGCAAAGCAACGAGTGAAGCGGCATAGCAATGTGCCGCTTTTTTGTTTGTTTTCATGCGGAATTCTGAGCGATCGTTTGTCAAAAAATTAAGTTTACTTGAACGAAAATAATTGCGTTTTTTGAATACTTTGATTAAACTTCATATATTCAATTTATTTCGAAAATAGAAGGGGGCTTTTCTAATGAAGGGATTTCATTTGATGCGCTCGCTGGCGGCAATCTCGCTAGGGGCGGTATTGATGGTCGGATGTTCGAGCGGAGGCAATACAAGTGCTCCTGCAGCAGGAGAGGGCAGCTCTGGCCAAGCAGCTAGCACCGACGGACAAGAGATTCAAGCAAAAATCGGTGTGGTTGGTTTCCTCTCAGGATCTGGGGCAGCTTATGGAGAAGCGCAAAAAGCAGGATTGGAGCTGGCCTTGGGTGAGTTGAACGAAGCGAACAAAGGCAAGCTCAAGATTGAACTGAAGTTTGAAGACTCCGCTGGAGAAAAAGAAGGCGCGATTAATGCGGTAAATAAACTGATTAATCAGGATAATGTCGTAGCGATTATCGGACCGACTCTTTCCGGTGAAATGTTTGCTGCGGGACCTGTAGCAAACGAGGCAGAGACGCCGATTTTCGGTATCTCCAATACGTCAGAAGGAATCAATGATATCGGGGAATATGTGTTCCGCAACTCTTTGCCTGAATCCATTGCGATCCCGACAGCTATGAAAGCAGCAGTGGAGAAAAATGGCCTGAAAAAAGTTGCTCTTATCCATGCTTCTAACGATGACTTCTCCGTGAATGGCTACAAGGTCATGAAAGCAACCGCCGAAAAGCTGCGCTTGGAGATCACTGGTGAAGCGACTTTCGCAAATGGCGATGTGGATTTCGCGGCACAATTGACCAAGCTGAAGCAAACCAACCCCGACGCTTTGCTAGTGTCCGCCTTGTACAAAGAAGGCTCCATGGTTGTGAAAAAAGCACGTGAGTTGGGCTTTACAGGGACAATTCTTGGTGGTAATGGTTTCAATAATCCGAAAGTTTTTGAAATTGCAGGTCCAGCTGCTGAAGGCTTGATCGTTGCGACCCCATTCAGTCCTGAAAAGCAAGATGAGAAGGTACAAGCCTTCGTAAAAGCATTCGAAGCCAAATACAACAAAAAGCCTGACCAGTTCGCAGCTCAAGCTTATGATTCGCTCTATATCATGTCGCAGTCATTGCTTGGCGCAGGAAAAGCAGACCGTGAAGAGCTGCGCGGACAATTGGCTCAGCTGAAAGACTTCACAGGTGTATCCGGCAAACTGTCCTTTGACGAGAAACGCAATCCGATTGGTGATGCGGTTGTCGTTGTAGCAAAAGAAGGCAAATTCGTCCCGTTTGAATAGGATCGTGCCCGGGGTCGCCCGGGCTTCTTTTTCTATCCGTTATCTCGCTGGATCAGAAAGTACCAGATTATGTTCTTCGCTTGCTGATCCAGCGAGAATAACTCGTTTGTCGTTGGATGTTAACCACTTAACAGTGAGGTGAGGCCTTTTGTTTTGGCAGCAATTAGTCAACGGTTTGACAGTTGGAAGCACTTATTCATTAATCGCATTGGGCTATACGCTCATTTTTGGAGTCTTGGGAATCATTAATATGGCTCATGGACAAATCTTTATTTTTGGATCACTGGTTGGCTTGGTATTGATGACCAGCCTGAATATGCCTTTAGGGGTAGCGCTGATTGTGGCGGTCGTGATATCGGCCATTTTGGGTCTTGTGCTGGAATATACAGCGCTTCGCCCACTTCGTAAAAAGAACGTGCCCCATCTGGCATCCTTGATCAGTACGATCGGGTTTGCCATTTTGATGGAGGAAGCGATGCACAAGTTTTTTGGTGCCGACTCCCGTGCGTTCCCGCAATCCTTTGGGGACACTACTTTTGATCTGGGTATCATTCAAATACGCAGCGTTGATCTCGTTATTTTAGGGATTTCCGTGTTGCTCATGTTCGTCCTGCATTTCTGGATTCAAAAAACAAAAATGGGAAAAGCCATTCGGGCGACGGCTGAAAATACAGATACAGCAAATATTTTGGGGATTAACACCAATATGGTCATTGTCGTTACCGTCATGCTCGCTTCGGCACTTGGCGGAGTAGCCGGCATTTTGATTGGAATGGCGTATTCAGCGTTGATTCCGACGATGGGGATGACCCTAGGATTTAAAGGATTGGCTGTTTTGATTTTAGGTGGTGTGGGCAGCATTCCTGGGGCCATGGTGTGCGGTGTATTGCTCGGGATTATCGAGGTGTTTACCGTCGCGTACGGAGACTCGTCCTATCGGGACGCGGTTGCTTTCGGATTAATCATTCTCATTTTGCTCTTGAAGCCGGAAGGACTATTTGGACGCAAAGCGTAAGGGAGGTGCAGACATTGGACATTCTCAATCCATATAACTTACAGGTACTGACTTTTATCTTGTTAAACAGTATTTTGGCGATCAGTATTTACATTACGCTCTCGACTGGTCAGCTTTCCTTGGGACATGCGGGCTTTATGAGCATTGGTGCTTTTACGGCGAGTATTTTGACAAAGCAAGCGGACATGCCGCTGTTTATCGCCATCATGATTGGAGGACTGGCGGCGGGGCTGATTGCACTCTTGATCGGCGCTCCGACCTTGAAGCTCCACGGCTTGTACCTGGCAATTGCTACGCTGGGCTTTGGTGAAGTGATTCGCGTTATTTTTCTCAATATGGAGATTACAAATGGCGCTCTTGGACTGACAGGGCTTCAATCGATTGGCAATTACTTGTACGATTTTGAAAAAGCAATGGGGTTAAAAGCACAGACCTTAGGCATTTCGGTCATGCAAATGAAGTCATTATCGACCTTCTTATTTATGCTGCTCCTGTTTGCCTTCGTTCTTTTCCTGACGCTGCGTCTGAACCGTTCGCGTCTGGGCCGTGCATTTGAAGCGATCAAAGCAGATGAAACGGCGGCACGAGCGATGGGATTGCAAGTCAACTATTATAAGATGCTGGCGTTTGTGATCGGATCGATTTTGGCAGGGGTATGTGGAGGATTATTCGCTCACATTACAACGACCATTACTCCTGATGATTTTAACTATCATAAAGTCGTAGAGATTCTGTCTTATGCCGTGATCGGCGGCAGCGAAGTCGTATGGGGGCCGCTGTTTGGTGCCTTGGTTCTCACGGCATTGCCGGAGGTACTGCGTGGTTTGGCCGAGTACAAAATGCTCATGTACGGTTTGATCATGGTCGGTGTGATGGCGTTCCGTCCGCATGGGTTGATTGGTGCCGATACATTCCAGAAGCTGTTCAAGCGTCGTCGGGGCAAGCCATCGGACAAGGAAGCGAAAGGGGGAGTGTAGGATGTTGCTGGAACTAGCAAACGTTGGGAAAAGCTTTGGCGGCATTACTGCCTTGCGTGACGTTTCTTTTTCCGTTGGGGAGGGCGAGATTGTCGGCTTGATCGGTCCGAATGGTGCAGGGAAAACGACCATTTTCAATATGGCAACAGGCATATTCGAACCTACGACAGGTACCTTTTCTTTTGCCGGACAAAAGCTAAATGGAATGGCGCCTAACAAAATTACCGAAATGGGAATTGCAAGGACGTTCCAAAATATTCGCCTCTTCGGTCACATGAGTGCGTTGGACAACGTGAAGGTAGGCTGCCACTCGCGCATGAACGCGGGCTTTTGGGCTTCCCTTTTGAAAACACCGGGACAGCGTGCGGAAGAAAAGGCGGTTACCAAAAAAGCGGAGGAGCTTCTCGAATTCGTAGGCTTGTCTGACATTGCTGACGTCCGCTCGGATACATTGGCTTACGGTCAACAACGGCGTCTGGAGATCGCACGGGCACTGGCTACAGAGCCAAAGCTCTTGCTTTTGGACGAGCCTGCTGCCGGAATGATCGAGACCGAGACAAAAGCGCTCATGGAGCTGGTCAAAAAAATTCGCGATGATGGGACGACTGTCCTGTTGGTCGAACACGATATGGGATTGGTCATGAATCTGTGTGAAAAGGTCGTATGTATCAACTTTGGGGTCAAAATTGCCGACGGCACCCCGGCAGAGGTACAAAACAATCCAGATGTGATAGAAGCCTACCTCGGCAAGGAGGACGAATAAGATGCTGAATATCCAAAACTTGACGACCTCCTACGGTCAAATCAAGGCGATTCGTGGGATAACGCTGGAAGTGCCAGAGGGCAAAATCGTCTCGCTGATCGGGGCGAACGGAGCGGGCAAAACTACAACCATGCGTACGATCGCAGGTCAGCTAAAGCCTGAGGCAGGGACGATTACGTTTTGTGGGAAGCGAATGGAGGGCTCGAGACCTCATCAGATCGTAAAAGCCGGACTGGCGTTGGTACCAGAAGGGCGTGCGATCCTCGGGAAGATGACTGTGCTGGAAAACCTGGAGATGGGCGCATTCCAGCGCAATGATGCACAAGGCATCAAGGACGATATGGAAAAGATGATGACCTGGTTCCCCATTCTCAAGGAACGGCTAGCTCAATTGGGCGGGACGATGTCTGGCGGTCAGCAGCAAATGCTCGCCATTGCCCGTGCATTGATGTCTCGACCGAAGCTGCTGCTCTTGGATGAGCCCTCGATGGGCTTGGCTCCCATCGTGGTGGCGGACATTTTCAAGGTGATCAAAGAAATCAATGCGGAAGGGACAACCGTCCTCATCGTAGAGCAAAATGTCAAACAGGCCCTCAAAATCGCTGATTACGGGTATGTGCTCGAGGCAGGGCAAATCGTATTGGATGGCACAGGAGAAGCGTTGTTAAACGACGAGCGTGTAAAAGAAGCATATTTGGGCGGTCGCAAGCACTAGGTCAGCCTATAAAAAACTGTCGCCATGGAATGAGGCGGCAGTTTTTTTCGTATGGATTCCATGGTACTATGAAGGATAGAACGTATATTCTCTTATGATGCGAAAAAGGGAAGGAAGCCGGATACGATGCCAACCAAATTGACGAGAGAGCAAATGGAATATCTTGTTCATCAAGTACAGCGTTATTTTAAAGAAGAACGGTCGGAGACACTCGGCAATTTGGAGACGGAAGAGTTGATTGCCTTTTTTTCGAAGGAGCTCGGCCCCTTCTACTACAATCAAGGGGTGCAAGACAGCCGCAAGCTGCTGGTCGAACGGATGAGTTCCTTAGAAGATGAACTGTATGTTTTGGAAAAGCCAATCCACAAGAACAAATAGATGCAAGGCAGATATAGAGCAAAGAGGAGGGAGCAGCCATGAACAGCTCCTTAAAAGATAAACTGGCCGTCTTGCCAGATAAGCCAGGCTGCTACCTGATGAAAAATGCGAGCGGGGAAATCATTTACGTAGGAAAAGCCAAGGTGCTGAAAAACCGCGTCCGCTCTTATTTTACAGGCAGTCATAACGGGAAGACGCAGCTGTTGGTCAGTGAGATCGTGGATTTTGAGTATATTGTGGTATCTTCACCCATCGAAGCACTGATCCTGGAATGCAACCTGATCAAGGAGCACGACCCGCGCTACAATGTCATGCTCCGCGACGATAAGACGTATCCGTACATCAAAATTACGAATGAGGCACAGCCACGTCTGGAGATTACCCGTAAGGTATTAAAAGATAAAGCCAAATATTTCGGTCCTTATCCGAATGCCGGAGATGCCTCCGAGGTGAAGAAGCTGCTGGATCGCCTTTATCCTTTGCGCAAATGCCGCAATATGCCCAAGCAGGTTTGTCTTTACTACCATTTGGGACAATGTTTAGCGCCCTGTGTATACGAGGTATCGGCAGAGGAAAACCAGCGTTTGGTAGATGAAATTAGCCGGTTCCTCGATGGCGGCCATGAGGAAATGAAGAAGACGCTCACAGAAAAAATGCTCCAAGCCGCAGAAAACATGGAGTTCGAACGCGCAAAGGAATATCGGGATCAGATCAAGAGCATCGAAGCAGTGATGGAAAAGCAGAAGATTACCTTCGCAGATACTGTAGACCGCGACATTATCGGGTTTGCTGTGGAAAAAGGCTGGATGTGCATTCAAGTATTTTACATGCGCAAAGGGAAGATGATCGAGCGGCAGACGACCTCTTTTCCGTACTATGGCAGCGAAACCGAAGACTTCATGTCGTATGTGAGCCAGTTTTACTACGACAAGCAAAATGCGCTTCCTAAAGAAATTTTGCTCCCGGAAGAAAGTGACGCAGAGCTGTTAAGTGAATGGCTAGGCATCAAAGTTCATGCGCCAAAAAGAGGCAAGAAGCGGGAACTCGTGCAAATGGCTGCCGAGAACGCGCGTATAGCCCTGCAGGAGAAGTTCGCGCTTATGTCCAAGGACGATGCTCGTACCGTCCAGGCGGTACACAACCTCGGGCACATTTTGGGGATTCCGGTTCCGCATCGAATTGAAGCGTTTGACAACTCCAACATCCAGGGAACAGAGCCTGTGTCTGCAATGATTGTGTTTACAGATGGTCGCCCTGACAAAAAGGAATACCGCAAATTCAAGATCAAAACCGTCGAGGGACCAGACGATTACGGCTCCATGCGCGAAGTAGTTCGCCGACGTTACTCTCGCCTGCTCAAAGAAAATCAGACGATGCCTGACCTGATCGTCATCGATGGTGGGAAAGGCCAAATCAGTGCCGCAATGGACGTCCTGGAAAACGAGCTTGGCCTCTATATTCCTGTCTGTGGTCTGGCGAAGGACGAGAAGCACCGCACTGCTCAGCTCATGTACGGTGATCCGCCGGAGCCAGTGAATCTGAGACGGGACAGCTACGAGTTTTATTTGTTGCAGCGCATCCAAGATGAAGTCCACCGTTTTGTTATTACGTTCCACAGACAATCCCGAACGAAAACGATGCTGTCCTCACAGTTGGATGAGATCCCGGGTATCGGTGAGAAGCGACGCAAGCTGTTGTTCTCTCATTTTGGCTCGTTGAAAAAAATGCGTGAAGCGACCGTCGAAGACTTCCGTCAATTAGGAATCGGCGACAAGCTGGCGAAAGAAATCATCGCTCATCTGCGCAAGCTGGACACATAGAGTTCAAAAAGGAATTGATCCATTTTTAGACTCATGATATAATCCGATTCAAACAGAATAGTTAGCCTCACTTCCATTATGGAGTGAGGTAGAGGCGCGAAAACCAAGAGTACCACCCTGAGATCGGGTATCTGTGAAGGGAACGGGAAAGGGGAATTCGCCGAAGTGTGGAGGGGAACCCGCTTTTCTCCATGCTGGGTCTGCGTTGAACAAATGCAGGACTGTCATCTGCACTTTTGACCAATTGTTCAGATGGAGAGCTATCTCACGGTGTGTCAATGTGAGTTTTGATGGTGATGACTGTCAATCTTCGTTGTCCGCGTGTATTGGGAGGGAGGAACCGGTATGTCGAAACAGTAGGCAGCGGCAGGTCTTATCCTTGTCGGTGCCTTTTTTGTAAAATAAAAATGCAAGACTTTTCCTTATAGAGAGAATAGTGAAAAACCATACGATAATAGAAAAATACCAACATTGGATATGAGAAAAAGGGAGAGAAGCCGCATGGGGTTGATCGTGCAGAAATACGGAGGCACCTCTGTAGGTACCATTGAGCGAATTTTACGAGTTGCGGATCGAATTATCAGCTATAAAGAGGAAGGGCATGATGTGGTAGTTGTCGTGTCTGCGATGGGGAAATCTACTGATGTGTTGGTAGACATGGCGAAACAGATTAGCGCATACCCATCCGAGCGAGAAATGGATATGCTGCTGACCACGGGGGAGCAGGTATCAATCGCGCTATTGTCGATGGCCTTACATTCAAAAGGCTACGACGCTATTTCTCTTACTGGCTGGCAGGCTGGAATCACTACCGAGGCGATTCACGGAAGAGCCCGGATCAAGCAGATTGATCCTGAACGGATTCAATCCGAGCTCGGCCGTGGTCGTGTGGTCATCGTGGCAGGATTTCAAGGGATCAGTGACGAAGGTGAAATTACGACGCTCGGCCGCGGTGGATCGGATACATCTGCGGTTACTCTCGCAGCGAGCTTGAACGCTGAAAAATGCGAAATCTTTACGGACGTGTCCGGGGTGTATACAGCTGATCCGCGAATGGTTCCAGCAGCGAGCAAGCTGGATACGATCTCGTATGATGAGATGCTGGAGCTGGCGAATCTCGGTGCAGGGGTTCTCCATCCAAGGTCAGTAGAGGCTGCGAAAAAATACAAGGTAAGGCTGGTCGTCCGCTCTAGCTTTACTGCCGAAGATGGTACGTACGTTGAGGAGGTTGCCAACATGGAAACAGGAAGAGTAGTAAGTGGAGTCGCACATGACGAAGATGTAGCAAAAATCACGGTTGTCGGCATGCCTGCCAAGGTCGGGACGCTCTCCCGTCTGTTTAATACGCTGGCTGACAATCAAGTGAACGTCGATATCATTATCCAAAGCTCCTATGATGCTGTTGTTACGAACATTTCATTTACAGTTGCAGCGGATGACCTGAAAAAAGCACTGAATACACTCGATAGGAACAAAACAGAGCTTGGCTTTGAAAAAGTCGATTTCGAAGAGGGCTTGACCAAAGTATCCATTGTCGGTTCCGGCATGATTAACAACCCGGGGGTAGCTGCCGAAATGTTCCGCGTGCTGGCAGAAAGAGAAATTTCTATTAAGATGGTATCTACGTCTGATATCAAGGTTTCCTGCGTCATTCCGGCAGCCTTGACTGAGCTGGCTGTTCGCAGTCTCCATTCGGCATATGGTCTGGATGTTGAGGAAACAGCTGTCGTGCACGGATTATAGAATTGGGATGCTCCCTCTTACTTGTCTACAGGTAGAGGGGGCATTTTCTTCATGGCGCTACTTGTACGAATATACGTATGTCTGAAGGGCTTTCCATTTCGATTTTGCTGAACGCTTCTCTTTCTTTCCACTGCTCAACCATACCAGCGATGATCCCGGCCTCAAAGGAAAGACTGCATCCTAGTCTTTCTATAGACTGATAGCTAAAAATGGAATGAGTGAGTGAATAGATGATGCTTTGCTCGCTCTCTTCAACCACGTCTAGCTGACCGAGTCCCAGCCGAATAAAAGGCA
Organism: Brevibacillus jepli; assembly: GCF_047229145.1. Classification (NCBI taxonomy): domain Bacteria; kingdom Bacillati; phylum Bacillota; class Bacilli; order Caryophanales; family Paenibacillaceae; genus Brevibacillus; species Brevibacillus jepli. The sequence continues at coordinate 92,300 of NZ_JBFEFW010000014.1, read as the reverse complement.
TAATCGGGCCAGTTGCAGATTGAACGGGGATTTGGCGGCCCATATTTTTTCCTATCCAATATAGAATGTGGTTCTCACTATCGCCTAGCAGGCTGCTGGTCAGCGTTTCGCGTAGAAGATGATAGCCAAGATAGGGCATATTGATTCTTTCCGCATAGGGAATGGTCTCAGGTGGCAACAGTGCTGCCAGTTGATCCTTCTCTTTCATTTGTGCTTCCCTCCTGTCTGTACTAGATTATGAGGAGGGACTCCGACTCATGACATATTCATAGAAAAAATAGCTGGACTAAACAAAGTTATTCTATCAATGTATTTAGTACATTGATTGTCTTGACGCTCTGTGTCGACAAGAGTACAATTGGATTTGGTCAAAGTTTTGCCCAACTTTTTCTCGTATTTTGACACATTCCGACAAATTCAGGTGATCTAGTGAACACAATCTTTTTGTGAACAGCATTTCGATGCTTTTCATACATTGATCGTGGAGGTTTTGCTATGTCTAATGGGTGAGGCAATGGGTTAGGATATTGGGGAAAGGTCTATCAAAACGGTCGAAAACCGTTTTGGGCCGCTTGCGGTAACGCTTGACGTTTTTCACAGAATTGAGAGTTACATACATTGAAAGGGGGACCATTGTATGGCGAAAGGCCATAGCTTTCTCAGTCACAAGCTACACTCACTTCTTGGTTTGTTTCCGATCGGGCTCTTCCTCGTGTTCCACTTGACAGCCAACTATCAAGCGACTCGTGGGCCTGAAGCTTTCAACCAGGCGGTAGGCTTCATTGAAAGCCTTCCATTTCTGTTAGTACTTGAATTTGCCTTGATCTACCTCCCGATCCTGTTCCACGCTGTTTACGGTCTCTACATTGCGTTCCAAGCGAAGCATAACGTAGGGAACTTCGGTTACTTCCGAAATCAAATGTTCTTGTGGCAACGCGTTACAGGAGTCATTACCCTCATTTTTATTGTTTGGCATGTTTGGGAAACCCGTATCCAAAAAGCACTGGGTGCACACGTGGATTATGACATGATGGCCAACATTCTTAGCAGTCCTGCAATGATCGTATTCTACACAATCGGGATTATTAGCACGACTTTCCACTTCTCCAACGGAATTTGGTCGTTCTTGGTTCACTGGGGAATCACGGTTGGACCGCGTTCCCAGCGTATTGCAACATTTTTGACTATGGGCGTATTCGTAGTGGTAACCTTCATCGGCTTGCGTGCGATGTCGGCTTTCATTTTGTAGGGATAGGGGGACAAAACTATGGCAAAAGGTAAACTGATCATTGTCGGTGGAGGTTTGGCCGGCTTGATGGCTACCATCAAAGCAGCAGAAAAAGGCGTTCCTGTTGAGCTGTTCTCCCTGGTTCCAGTAAAACGTTCCCACTCTGTCTGTGCGCAGGGCGGTATTAACGGTGCGGTAAATACCAAAGGGGAAGGCGACTCCACATGGGAGCACTTCGACGATACAGTATACGGTGGAGACTTCTTGGCTAACCAACCGCCAGTTAAGGCAATGTGCGATGCAGCACCTGGCATCATCTATATGCTGGACCGTATGGGCGTTATGTTTAACCGTACGCCAGAAGGTCTGTTGGACTTCCGTCGTTTCGGGGGAACCAAGCATCACCGTACCGCTTTTGCGGGTGCAACAACTGGACAACAGCTCTTGTACGCATTGGACGAGCAAGTGCGCCGTTATGAAGCTGAAGGTCTGGTAACCAAGTACGAATATTGGGATTTCCTCGGAGCCGTTTTGGACGATACAGGAACCTGTCGCGGGATTACTGCACAAAACATGCGTTCCGGTGAAATTCAATCCTTCCGTGCGGATGCCGTTATTTTGGCAACAGGCGGACCTGGTATCATCTTCGGTAAATCGACGAACTCGATTATCAATACAGGTACAGCAGCATCTGCGGCGTATCAACAAGGTGTTATCTACTCCAACGGTGAGATGATCCAAATTCACCCGACAGCAATCCCTGGCGACGACAAACTGCGTCTGATGTCTGAGTCTGCACGTGGTGAGGGTGGTCGTGTATGGACGTACAGAGACGGTAAGCCTTGGTACTTCCTGGAAGATAAATACCCTGCTTACGGAAACCTGGTACCGCGTGACATCGCGACTCGCGAAATCTTCTCCGTTTGCGTAGATATGAAATTGGGTATCAACGGCGAAAACATGGTATACCTCGACCTGTCCCACAAAGATCCAAAAGAACTGGATGTAAAACTGGGCGGTATTATCGAGATTTACGAAAAATTCGTTGGGGATGACCCACGTAAAGTACCAATGAAGATTTTCCCTGCGGTTCACTACTCCATGGGTGGTATGTGGGTAGACTACAACCAAATGACCAATATCCCTGGTCTGTTCGCAGCAGGTGAGTGCGATTACTCTCAGCACGGTGCAAACCGTTTGGGTGCGAACTCTCTCCTGTCCGCGATCTATGGCGGTATGGTTGCAGGTCCAAAAGCGATCGAGTACATCAAAGGCTTGAACAAATCCTCTGATGACCTGTCTTCCACGCTCTTTGACGGCTTTGCTAGCCAAGAGCAAGCGAAATACGACAGCATCCTGAAAATGGACGGAACAGAGAATGCTTACCTGATCCACAAGGAACTGGGTGAGTGGATGACTGACAACGTAACGGTAGTACGTTACAATGACCGTCTGCAAAGAACGGATGATAAGATCGTTGAATTGATGGAACGCTACAAAAAAATCAACATCAACGATACAAATAAATGGAGCAACTCTGGTGCTGCGTTTACCCGTCATCTGTGGAACATGCTCGTGCTGTCCCGTGCGATCACGATCGGCGCGCTCAAGCGCGACGAGAGCCGCGGTGCTCACTACAAGCCAGATTTCCCTGAGCGTGATGACGAAAACTTCATGAAGACGACAATGGCGAAGTACAATGCAGAAACGACTGCGCCAGAAATCTACTATGAAGACATCGACGTATCCCTGATCGCACCACGTAAACGTGACTATACGTCTGACAAGAAATAAGAGAGGAGGAAACGGATCATGGCAGAAAAATTGATTCATTTGATTATCACTCGTCAAGATAGCCCTGACAGCACTCCGTACAAGGAAGAGTTCAAAATCCCTTACCGTCCTGGAATGAACGTGATTAGTGCTTTGATGGAGATCCAACGCAATCCACTCAATGCACAAGGTCAAAAAACATCCCCAGTAAACTGGGAATCGAACTGCTTGGAAGAAGTATGCGGTGCGTGCTCGATGGTTATTAACGGAAGACCTCGCCAAGCGTGCTCGGCACTGGTAGATAAACTGGAACAGCCGATTCGTCTTGAGCCAATGAGTACCTTCCCTGTACAGCGTGACTTGTCGATTGACCGCAGCCGCATGTTCGATGCGCTCAAACGCGTAAAAGCGTGGGTTCCAATCGATGGTACGCATGATCTGGGACCAGGTCCTCGCATGCCGGAAGTAGAACGTCAATGGGCGTACGAGCTTTCGAAGTGCATGACGTGCGGTGTTTGCTTGGAAGCTTGCCCGAACGTGAATGCGAAGTCTGAATTCATTGGTCCATTCGCGATTTCCCAAGTTCGTCTGTTCAACCAGCATCCAACTGGTATGATGAACAAACATGAGCGTCTGGAATCACTGATGGAAGATGGCGGTATCGGTGATTGCGGTAACTCGCAAAACTGCGTACAAGCTTGTCCAAAAGGAATTCCACTCACAACGTCAATCGCTCATATGAACAAAGAAACAACCAAACATGCAGTGAAGAAGTTCTTCTTCTCTTAATTGCCATAGAAAAAGGCGTGCACCGGTTATCCGGAAAGCACGCCTTTTTTTACCTTATAGGGAAGTTTGTTTAATGTGGCTGTAGTGGAGAGAAGAATATTTCCAGTCTAGGCTCCAGGCTCCGTCCTTCGGGGAAGCTTGGATTGCCCGCTAATCCCTTCTCCGCTCGGTAGGACTCTACAAGTCGCTACGTCTGGAAATATTCTTCTCTGGCGTATCTGAATACGTTCTTCATTCTTTTAAGGAATTAAAACACGGATGAACACGGCAAGCTCGTAGAGGAAACAGGAGAAAACGGCGAAGATCTTAGGGACACCGACCGAGACGCAATGCAAAAAGCGAAACACGCCCTTAAGCGGTCACCTCTGAAAAACATCTTGAAGAGACCACTTTGGCCGCGGTTTCGCTTTTTGCATGGAGTCGGGCAGTCAATCCCACAGCGGGTGGCCCTAGAAGCTGAGCGTTTTCTCCTGTTTCCTCCCCACCACAACAGCAACGTACAAGAAGTTTTTTCAATTCGTCTCGATGACCGCCGCCAACGCCAGCTTTTCAAAGATAGTGACGAAGGCCTGGAGTTCATCCTCCGAGAGATGAGAAAACATTTTGTTGAGCTTTTCTCGCCGATTTTGCTTGGCCAATTTCAAAATATGCCTGCCAGAATCGTGTAAGCTGATGTGTACTACTCGTCGATCTTCCTCGTCACGGTCACGTGCGACGTAACCATGTTTATCCAAACGATCCACCATTGCTGTGATGGCACTTGGTTTGACTCCCATGGAATCAGCCAATTCTCCGACCGTGCATTTTTGCTTCAGTTCCAATTGGTGAAGAATGTAGAATTGCGGGCCGGTTAAACCAGAAGCAGGCTCAGCTAATTGCGATCCCATCGTGCGCATAATGGTACGAAACGCCTCCTGCAGGCGCTCAAAGGTATCTGTTGAGAGGGAGGACATGCTCGTATCGTCTCCTTGTATTTGATCTATTCCTTCGTGATCAGGAATATTTGATATGTAGTATTTAACGCACTTAAATATAGGCTTAAATTGCATCGTTTGTCAACCTTCACGAAAAGAAGGGAATACCCAAGCGGTTCCTAGTGAAAACTGAAAACATAATGGAATGACTTCCAGCAAGGGGGCAAACGATGAAGAAAAAGGTATGCAGCATTGGATTGATATTGGTTTTGCTTCCCGCAACGACTGTCAGTACAACAGCGTTTGAAGGAACGGCGACCATTCGTACGCAGATTTTGCAGGATATTGCAGAAGAAAAAATGCATCAGCCATTACATACAGGCAAGGCGATCGGAACGAACAGCGACGAGGTATATAAAACAAGGGCAGATGAATGGCAGCGACAAGAATTGTTGTTACGTGGAGAGAAATTAAATTCTGCTCCTGTCAATTCGCTGGAAATGATTGAGGCAACACGGGCATGGGAGGAAGCAGGGGTAAAAGGGGAAGGTATGTTAGTTTCTGTGATTGATACGGGTGTCAATCCCGGACACCCTGATTTGCCTGTCCCGCATGATAAACGTTCCGCTATGCAAAAGTCAGGTTCCTCCCAGAAGGTGATCCCTGGCTTCAACTGGGCTGACCGTACACAAACAACCGAAGACGTATCGGAGTCACAGCACGGCATCCATGTAGCGGGAATCATTGGGGCAAACGGAAAAGTAAAAGGCGTCGCTCCGGAAGCTCAGCTCATCAGCCAAAAAGTATTCTCGAATTATCAAGCGGAGGTACCAGGACTGGGAGAATCGATCTTATTTGCGATCAATGATTCCGTATCGAAAAAAGCAGATGTCATCAACTTGAGTCTCGGCTCCTCAGCGGGCTATGTAGATGAGACAAATGTAGAGCAAATGGCAGTGAAGCGAGCGGTCGACAATGGGATTATTGTGGTTGCAGCTGCAGGTAACGATGCGTATTTCGGCAGTGATAAGGTACGCGCACAAAACCCGGATATTTCCATGATCAGCTCTCCGGGATTGAGTCCCGATGCCTTTTCAGTTGCTTCTGTCAATGCTACGACTCTGGCCGGCTATAGCTTCACGGTGCAAGGAGTAGCCGGTATGGATAGGGTTGTTTATTTGCCAGGACATGTGGAAGGTGGGGGTGCGGTCAACCCAGTGATGACACTGATGAAGCCATACCCGCTTGTCTATATGGGGAAAGGGAAGAAGGAAGACTATAATGTTTCCGTGAAAGAAAAGGTTGTTTTATTGGAGCGGGGCGACATTTCGTTTGACGAAAAGCTTCGTCTTGCCAAGGAAGCGGGAGCAGTCGGAGCCGTCATCTACAACAACGAAATGGGTCCACTCATTATGAGTGCAGAGCATCTCAAACAAATCCCGGCTGTTTCCGTCTTGAAGCAAATGGGGGAGCAAATGGCACAAGCGATTAAAAAAGGCAAGAAAGTAACGATTTCGTTTCATGGTGAGTATGGACAAAATCCAATGCCATATCCAGATGGAGGAACGATATCAGGCTTTTCATCATGGGGGCCAACACCAGATTTGCAGTTCAAGCCAGAGATTGCTGCTCCCGGTGGCGGGATCTTGTCCCTGACGCGAGAATTCGATTACAGCGTGAAAAGTGGCACGTCTATGGCAACGCCGCATGTGGCAGGAGGGATGGCTTTGCTGAAGCAAGGTTATCTCAAGCAGGGGCGGAACCTGCAAGGCAGGACGCTTGTAGATACATTGAAGGCTGCGGCGATGAATACAGCAGAGCCTATCATTGATCCACAAATCAGCATCCCCACAGCGGATAAAGTGAAAGCAAAAAAAGTGCCATACAGTCCACGCGTCCAAGGGGCAGGACTGATGCAAATCGCAAAAGCGATCAAGACGCCAGCCATCGTGGTGAATGCAAAAGGCAAAGCAGGTATTTCGTTAGGTGAAATCGGGAATTCAACGACATTTTCGCTATTTGTCAATAACAAGTTTGGCAAAAAGCCAATTACGTATCAGCTGCAAAATGAGTTTGGCGTCATGACTGACTTGCGCAAGAATGGGATAAACATGCTGACCAACACGATGTTCGAGGGGGCAGAACTGCAATTTTCCGCTCCACAGGTTACAGTTGCACCGGGCAAGCTAGAGGAAGTGAAGGTGACGCTGACAATTCCTCCAGGGTCAGCACGCAATCAATTTGCGGAAGGGTTTATTTCGTTTCAACCAGATGATAAGGAGCTGCCTACGTTGCGGACTCCGTTTTATGGCTTCTACGGCGATTGGGATGAACCACGGATTATGGATCAGCCGGTTTGGGAGGCAGGAAGTCAGGAGAAACGGACGGGCGTCAAAACGAGCTGGTATCACGATAAACGCAATGATAAGTGGCGCTATCGTGATTATTTGGGTGTCACAGGTGTCCAAGAGGATGGCAGCGCCAAAATCGATCCAAACCAGATCGCCTTCTCGCCAAACGGGGATGGCCATTACGACGTAGCGTCTCCTTCGATTACATTTTTGCGTAACGCCCGTCATGTTATCGTCGAAGTAACAGACCAATCGGGCAAGCCGATCCGCTCCCTTGTCCGTGATGAAAAGGTGAGCAAGTACGACCAATCAAAGTTGGGAACGCCTTATTATTATACGGAAAGAGAAGCGTGGGGCTGGGATGGGAAGGTCTTTTCCTCGCAAAAAGGAGCCTATACACAGGCATCCGACGGGCAATACTACTTTTCCATTAAAGCCAAAATAGACGGACATCATGCGAAATGGCAATCGATGACGCTCCCGATACGCGTGGATACAAAAGCTCCTGTGATTACTGCATCTGTGTCGGGAAACCGGGTTCAGTGGAACAGTCGCGATAAAGATGTACAGGCCTATTTCCTCTATATTAACGGGAAGAAGGCAGGAGGTCCCTATTCTCCGAAAGTGACAAGTACGCTGATCAATCAGCCAGATAAAAGAATGAGTGTCGTAGCGTATGACTACGCCGGTAATATCGGTGTGGCGCATATTAACGGGAAAAGTGACAGCACACCACCCTTTGTGGAGTTTCCGGATGATTTGTTTCCGTATCTGAAAATATCCAAGCAGCCAGATGTAGCCTTTCGAGGAAAAGTGACGGGCGAGGATATGATGGACAGAGTACGCTTGTCGATTAATAAGACGCCTGTGAAGCTTGCCATGGATGGCTCATTTGAGACCATTTTGCGCTTAACGGAAGGCCTCAACTACGTGATGTACAGTGCCATGGATATGTATGGAAACAAGCGGCAATTCACACAGCGAGTGATTGTCGATACGAGTCCCCCCATGCTGCAATTGTTGAATGATGGCAGCGAAGATATTCAGTTTGACCCTGCAACCAAGAACATGCTCGTTCCCGTTCGTTTCCTGTACAAAGACCAGAATTATAAAGGCCAGGCTAGTATTAACGGGCAAATCGTGTCTTACTTTGAAGAAGATCAACTAGAAATCCCGGCGCAAAAATATTTGACGCAAATGTTGAACATGAAGCATGGAGAAAATCGCATACTTCTTGAAGGAAAAGACGGTGCTGGTAATCCAAGCATGCTCCAGGTGTATGCGTATGTCGATGCCAATGCAGGTACGGTCGTCATCAGTAATGGCGAACAGCGTATTTCCTATAAGGCGAGAACAGTGCCAGCTCCGACGATTCAGCTTTCGAACAAACAATTAGAAGGACAGGAAGGCGAGACATTGCCCATTGAAGGCAAAGTGATAGGCGCTGGCGCAGTCAACCTCCAGATCAACTATGGTTCAAAGACATTCCAGACGAATGCGAATGATCACGGCCTGTTTCGTTTGGTGCTAAACGAGGTAGAGGAAGGCAAGCAAAAGCTGACGGTTGTTGCCACTGATGCATTGGGAAGGGAAGCCCGTGCTGAGATGAACGTCGTAGGAAAGAAGAAGTAGCTAAGAGGCCCGTCAGTAGCAGCTAAAATAGCTATTGCCGGGCCAAATTTTTGTGGGAGGATTCAATCCGATGTTTTACCACGGCATCATGTGGGAATATGTTACGAGAGAGTATCCAGTCCTATCGCCGCGACGGACCGTCAGGATGCGTGGGAAGGAGCAATTATTGGATCGCATTCATTTATTCCAGCAATTTGGTTTGGAGCCAGTCCATTTGCTTGAGGCCGATGAGCATTACCATGCTGCACGCTGTATACAGGAATGCCTGGCATTCGGAGATACTGTTTTTGCTTTTGATCGCATTCCGTTTCCGATGTGGCAACTAAGTAAGCACGAGATTGGTGTAGAGGTATTAGATTTGCGAACATGCAAGGCGATCTATACCATTCGTCATGAGACAAAAGTAGAGGAATATTTTCCGGGTATACCTTGTTTTCATGACCTTGTGCCTATGAAGTTTTCGTAATCCTATTGCATCTGCCAAAAATCGACATTATGATAGTCCTATACGAGTATGTGATCAAAAGACGATTTTTTGAACAACCGCTAAGAGAGTGAATTGCCCGGGAAAGGAAGAGAACGCAGATGATAGTCCACTACCTTGATCCATTTCTTGAATCAGCTTCGTCCGTGATTCAACAAGTATGCAATGTCGACATTTCGCGTGGAGAGTTAGCTGAAAAAGAATGGAGCCATGTAGAAGGTCATACATGGATTCGAATCGGAATGACAGGTCAATTAGAGGGTGACGTCTTTTTCGGTCTGCAAGAGGAATTGGCTTTGCGAATTGTTTCGGCTATGATGGGCGGCTATCCTGTGCAAGAGATGGATGAGCTCGGAAAAAGCGCCATTTCTGAGTTGGGGAACATGATTTCCGGGAACGCGAGTACTCTTTTGTCCAATCGAGGTGTCATTGTAGACATAACGCCTCCTTTATTTTTGCACCAGCAGGATTTGAAAGAGATGGCTGGTACTGCGTTGACAGCACCACTTGACCTTCACGATATGGGGAGATTGGATATTCAAATTATTGTGATTAGATAAAGGCGGCTAATGGCCGTCTTTTTTGGTAAAGGAGGAATCGGAAGAGATGGATCATTACTTCTCGATCTGCTCAGCTGAAATGTATTACGAGAAATACATGACATTTTTATTGGAAAACTACAACCAGCTTCGCATGCCTTATTCCTTTCCTGTTTCCCTCAGTTTTCTGGCCAGTCCCGTTCTAATGGAGGGAAAAGCGTTTCTATGCTTCAACGATGATGATGAGGTGATCGGTGCCTTTTCGTACATTTACGGAACAGGTGAAAATCAGTACGAAGACAAGCATATCGTTCAAATCCAGGTTGTCTATTTTTTGGAGAAGTATCGTAGCAGTCGCCTGTTTTTGCATGCCCTTCAGTATGTAACCGAATATATCGCTTATATGGAGGAAGACGTAAAGGAGTTTCGATTCTGGACACCCGCAGACGCCGCTAACCGTAAATTGTATGCGAAAATTGCAGAGCGAACAGCTTCTGTTGAAACGGCAAACGGTCCATTGGATGAGTACCGCGCATCGTTTTTGGCATGGCAGTCCTATGCAGCCAAATTTGAACATGAACCATTTTTCTAATCCAAGAAGGAGACGTTTCGATGCTGTATGTCATCAAAAACCTGTTTGCCTACATACGCCCCTACAAGCTCCTGAGCATCCTTTTTTTCCTCACACTTGCACTTGATCTGCTTTTCTTATCCCTGGCCCCTCTTAGCTTCCAGATGATCATCGACAAAGCGATCATACCAAAAGACATGGAGTATTTTACTGTCATCATGATTGTCCTGACTATTAGCGGCTTTATTTGTGTCAGTGCAGGAATATTCAGTGATTATGCGCTGGCAAAACTAAACGCACGAGTGCAAAATGACTTGAGGAAAAAATTATTTGCACATATGCAGCAGCTGCCAGTGGGCTTTTTTCACAAATCTCGTTCGGGCGAACTGGTTTCTCCCTTTTCAGTGGATTTGCCGGTCATTGACAGATCGATGGCAATCCTGTTCACCACAGGTATTCAGTCTTTAACAGTCGTAACCATCAGTACGATGGTGCTGTTTTATTTGGAATGGACGATGGCCTTGTGTATTTTGGTCGGGGCAATCTTGGTCTTTACAGGTCCGTATTTGCTCGGAGGACGTGCGCATGCTGTCAACTCTGCATACAAAGAACAGCTCGCTGCCATGACGAGTGATGTGCAAGAAAATATAAAAGCGCAAATGGTCATCAAGGGCTTCAACCTGCAAAACGTGATGATCGATAAATTTACGGAAAGGCTCAACTTACTGTTAATCAGCAATTACCGCAAAAATATAATGGCAGCAAAACTGGAACGAATTCCTGCGCTTTGTTTATTACTCATCAACTTTACCATCATTGGCTTTGGTTCCTATCTGGCGCTCACCGGGCGAATATCTCTCGGTTCCTTGGTCGCATTTTTCACGATGTATACATCGATGGGGAATGCTGTGTTTAATCTAACGTTCACCCTTCCTCTTCTTACAGATGCACAAGTCAGTATGGAGCGAATCCAGAAGCTGTTGAATGAGCCAAGAGAAAATGCCGACCATTCTGGAGAGGAACCGCTCGGTCTGCGTTCTACTGAGGTGTCTGTAAAAAATGTTTCATTTGGCTATCAGGAAAATCAGTTGTCCATTAGTCAGGTCAGCATGCATATTCCAGCTGGGACGAAGGTTGCCATTGTTGGCTCCAGCGGTTCTGGAAAAAGCACCATTGTCCAGCTGTTATTAGGTTTTTATAAACCTAATGCTGGTCATATCGAGATAAATGGCTCAAACCTCCATGCGTATCATCTCGGATCTTTCCGCAATCATGTAGGTGTTGTCTTTCAAGATAGCTTTCTTTTTCACGGAACAATAGCGGAAAACATCCGGCTCGGCAAACTCGATGCGACCAACGATGAGCTCAGGATGGCAGCACAGCAAGCGGAGATCCATGATTTTATCATGACTCTACCAGACAAGTACGAAACACTTGTTTTGGATGGGGGAAGCAACTTCTCAGGGGGACAAAGGCAGCGCCTTGCAATTGCTCGGGCGATTCTGCGCAATCCTTCACTACTCATACTGGATGAAGCAACTTCGGCTCTCGACCCCATCTCAGAGGCTTCTATTAACAAGACTTTTGTGAAGCTTTCCAGCGATCGAACTGTCATTACGGTGACGCACCGCTTGGCGACGATAACGGAGATGGATCAGATTTTTGTGCTGGAGCGGGGGGAGCTAGTGGAGCAGGGGACTCACTTGCAGCTGCTGGAGAAGCGTGGTTATTACAAGAGGCTATGGGACAAGCAAATCGATTTGACAAGCTCACAGGGTGGTTAACTTGCGATTTTGGAGGACGGTGATTACTTTGGCGATGTCCCAACTATCGCTATGTTAACGAAACAGAAAAAGAAAGGCGGTATGTCATCCATGCATGCTCATTTTAGACGTTGCACGAGTGATGAGGATTTTGCCCAATTCACGCTATTCTTTATTCGCAATCGGCTGGAATTTAGCCGTATGTTTTCGCTCAGTGACACCCTCGTTCATATTTTGACCTTTCTTCCGGATTCTTATTTGATCCTGATAGAAGACGAGCGAGGTAAATTGGTCGGATGGGGCCATTATCAATACCTGACAGCGGAAAACCAACCAGATCCACAGGGCGAAATTTGCTATATACACTCTGTCATTATCCAAGAAAAATATCGAAGTAGCAGAGTATTTCTGAAAGGCTTTCGCCACCTAATCAAACAGGTTCAAGAAGAAAATGTACACGTGAAACAGGTGACCTTTCGCGCAGATGCTGATCATGCCTATCTGAACCGGCTTTATTCGAAATTTGCCAAGGTTGCAGGGGAGCAGGAGGGCTATTACGGACAAGAAAACATTTATATGACGGAGATCAATCAGCTCGCTTCTTATCTGGGAATTGCCAATAATTGACGTTCTATAAGGAAAAATGCTATTATTATGAAGATATTGTCAGAAAGGAGGCCTATCAGATGATTCCAATGGTTCCACGTTTGAAAGACGGAGTAAGAAAGCCTTTCACTGCTTCGATTCAAAATCTTCTCATGAAAAATGAGCAGCTGCGTGTAGCTACTTCTACTACGAAGTAGTCGACAAGCTATCATCTTTCCCGTATCAACTGTTCCCAAGAATGGAGAAGTGGTTGACAGGCTATCCTGCTCAGCCACTTTTTTAACGTGTAGGAATTTATAAAATAAATTTCGGAGCGCATAAAAACTTTCCACTAAAACGCGGTCGCTCCCCCATGAATAGCCTCGGTAGAGGTTTTTTTATTTCTCCTTCTGATTGAATATAATAAAAACATAAAATATTTCCTATTGTCTGGATGATTTTTAATAGATAGTGTATTGTTGGAAATAGTAAGGGGGTATGAGAGCTTGACCTATGTGAAACAATTACTTGGGATGTTTTTCCTAGTCATCGTGGTTTGCGGTGGGCCGTTTATGCTATATACGGAGAAGGAAGAGATTGTGTTCGAACCGGGAAATATAGTAGTCCATACGGTTTATCTCATTCAGCAGATTGCAGAGGGCTCCCTCGGAACCTATTATTCGGGACAAAATGAGAGGAGCATCGCAGAGGACATTCTGCCATTTGCGATAAGCTCCTTTGAATTACTATTCGCAAGCGTCAGTATCGCGGTAGTCGTCAGTCTGGTTTTTGGATTGTTGTTGCAGCGATTTCGTGTGGTGCGGCAGTTCCAAAAGGTTCTGAATCTGATTGCCACGATTCCTGATTTTATTCTAATTGTTGTGTCAATTGTGGGTGCAGTCGGATTTTACAAGCTGACGAACATTCGGATCATCACCTTGTCTCCTGTGAGTGACTCTGAGAGTACATGGTTTCCGATTACCTTATTGTCGATCGGACCGACGATCTTCCTTATGAAGGTGGTCAGCTTGAAGTATTCACAAATAGGCGGCGAAGATTACATTAAGACAGCGTTAGCCAAGGGTATGGGGATCTGGCATGTTCTCATTCATCACGTGTACAAAAATATTAAGCCGTTTCTCATCGCTGATTTGAAAAAGACCATTGCCATTACAGTAGCCAACTTGTTTATTGTCGAGTATTTGCTAAACGTCGTAGGATTGACCCGTTTTATTTTCAGTAAAGATGGTGGTTACGAATTCAATGCGGCTGTAATGGGGCTGCTTGGCATTATCCTGTTATCTATTCTGGTATACCTTCTGATTCGTCTCATTCTGTATTTGATTGAACGTGCGGTTGTCTATAAATAACGCAGACTTTTATTGGGATGAGTGAGGTTTTTTGTATGAGGAAACGGTTCAATTGGTCATTATGGCTAGGCTGTATCTTGGTGTTTTTTCTCATCATTATCGGTATAGCCGGACCTTATTTGGCACCTTATGACATCGATTATCAGGTGAAGGTGCGAAATGAGATGGTGGACGGAAAGCAGGTTATCATTTCTCCGCCGTTGCCACCGTCGGGCGAGCATCTGTTGGGGACGGATAAATGGGGCTATGATTTACTCACCATACTGCTCCATGGAGCTCCATACACCATTTTTATTACACTCGCGATTGCCTCTCTGCGATTATTTCTTGGAATGTGGATCGGGCTGTATATCGGAATATTGGACAAGCCGCAGCGTTGGTGGATTGCGATTGAGAATGCATGGGGGTACATGCCCATATTTATTCCTGTCTATTTTTTACTGAAAGGAATCAATATCAATCCCGAATTGCCAACGTTCACACTCGTGTTGTTTTTCATAGTGGTTGTTGCTGTACTCGGAATGCCTTCGGTGGCTGCCTCCATCCGGCAAAAAACAGAGCAAATCAAGGAATCGCAGTACGTCTTAGCTGCGACTTCGCTGGGAGCCGGGCGGGATCAGATTATTTTTCGCCATATCCTGCCACATTTGAAGGAGCATTTGGCCATAGTCCTGGTGACGGAAATGATCGCTACCATGACGTTGATGGGGCTACTGGGTATATTTGGTCTTTTTGTAGGCGGTACGACCATGTACTTCGACCCAGTTGAGTACCACTCGACCACTCATGAATGGGCAGGACTGCTCGGGACTTACCGAAGCTTTGTCTACACGAATTACACGTGGATTTTCCTGATCCCGCTGGCTGCTTATATGATTGCTATCGGTTCATTTAGCTTGTTGGCGAAAGGATTGCGTGATAAGTTCGAACAGACATATAGTCGGACACCATTCATTTAAGGACTAGACACCAGGCAGCATGAGGGCTTGTGACTTCGATGGTAAGAAGTGAGGTTTTTGGATGAAGAAACGATTCAATTTGTCACTATGGATAGGTAGTATTTTCGTGTTCCTTCTGATCGTGATCGCTGTAGCGGGGCCATATTTGGCTCCCTATGACTTGGAATATCAAGCGAAGCTGCGTCATGAGGTGGTGAATGGTAAACAAGTCATGGCCGCACCGCCATTTCCACCATCAGAGGAGCATCTGCTCGGTACGGATAAATGGGGCTATGATTTACTGACAAAATTGCTCCATGGGGCGCCGTACACCATTTTTATTACACTTGCGACCGCATGTATTCGCGTGTTACTTGGTACATGGATCGGACTCTATATCGGCATCCAGGATAAAGAGCAGCGTTGGTGGATCGTGATTGAAAATGCATGGAGCTATATACCTATATTTATTCCTGTGTATTTTGTTTTGCAAGGAATCAATATGGATTCTGAGCTGCCGACGTTCACGCTCGTACTGCTTTTCATTGGGCTTGTCTCTGTCCTTGGAACACCGTCTGTAGCCTCATCTGTACGTCAAAAGGCCGAACAAATTAAAGAATCTCAATACGTTGTGGCTGCCATTGCGCTGGGGGCTGGTCGGAATCAAATCGTTTTTCGCCACATCCTGCCACACTTGAAGGAACAACTCATGATTATTCTGGTGACAGAAATGATCGCTGTCATGACCTTGATGGGCTTGCTCGGCATATTTGACCTGTTTGTAGGCGGCACGAAGATGACCTTTGATCCCGTTCTGTATCATTCGATCACACACGAATGGGCGGGGCTGCTTGGCTCTTATCGCGGTTTTATTTACAGTAATTACACGTGGATTTTCCTTGTGCCATTGGGTGCTTTCATGATCGCGATTGGCTCGTTTAGTCTGTTGGCAAAAGGATTGCGAGATAAGTTCGAACAAACCTATAATCGTACACCGTTTATTTAATGTGTTGTGTTGGTGCCCTTGATTTTTTGCGAATCAAGGGCATTTTTGGTTGATCCCATTAAAAATAATGGAATAGAGGTCGAATTGAAGGGAGCAGTATATGTGCCGGGTGAATAGACTGGAGTGTCGGGGGCGGTGTTGGCCTTGGGTTCCGATGGCAACCTCAGCAGGCGAGACGAACTTGTCGCGATCTGAACGGGGGACAACTGGCGGCCATCGTCGTCTCGAACGGATAAATTCACGGCGTATGTCGAAGAGGTTTCTCATCGGTGTTCGGAACCCATTGCCCATTTTCTGAATAGGATGTAAGGCAAAAGCCTAAAATCCTTGAAATTCCGGCACCATCACCCACCCCCCATCATAGGATAAGGTGACTCTGTAATCCCTCAACCTTGTTCCTGTAGAGCCCACAAGGAGGGGTGGCACGATTGAAGGGTAGCGACCAAACCAAGCCGTTGTTAACGAATCGCGAAAGAGAAGTGTTTGAACTCTTGGTCCAAGATAAGACAACCAAAGAGATTGCCGGACAACTCTTCATCAGCGAAAAGACTGTGCGCAATCACATTAGCAATGTCATGCAAAAATTAGGTGTCAAAGGTCGATCTCAGGCAGTAGTCGAACTCGTTCGACTTGGTGAACTAGAGATTTGAACCCAGTCCACCCAGCCTCCCTTTTCTTCCCTTGGTCGGAAGGGAGGGTTTTTTTATGTTCATTTAAGGATTCATCACCATAACCCGTGCTAGAGATTGAAAAAACGCAGATGTTCCTCTATCGCGGGAGTTGTCGAGACAACCACAAAAAAGGAGGAAATCTACGTTGTGTCCTGATTTTAACACAGACTTTATCGGACTTCCATCGTTCACTCTCTCCCATTAGGATAAAATCACAGAAACGGATTGGATTGCTTATTTAGAGCCCCATTCCGTTTGTTTTCCCTGTCCTCTCTTCACAAAGAGAGCACGAACCATGCCCGTCCAGGACGACGTCTTCTTGGTCAGCGATTTATTCCTTCTTGGGGGAAAGTATGGGTATCCGTTCCTATTTATCGTCAACGTTGTTCAGACTTTCAGATCACGTGGACTCTTGAATGGGCATGCATTCCGTATCGCGGATCATCCACCTACGCTTTTCAACAAATGGCCGTAGACTTGTGTCAGAAACGGGACTTACTCAGCGTAGCAGAGCAAGTAGGAATCGGCTACACGACACTGGAACGTTGGTACTACCAGTGGGCCCCCAATCTCTTCAGGATATGCGAGCGATATATGCCGTTCAGACACCAGAAGCGGGAGAAGAAGCCCTCCGTAAATGGATAAACAAAAATCCCTATTCACCGACTGCTGCGATTCGTTCGATAGCCAAAACGGTTGTCCAGTGGCGTGAACCCATTTAGAATTATTCTCGCTTTCGAGTCATAAATGCACGAATAGAATGGACACATAACAAAGTGAAAGTGATCAAGCGCAGAGCATATGGCTACCGAAACCTTGAGCGATTCAAGATTCGAATCCGCCTTAAGTGTAAACCCGCTACCAAGAGGAAGATCAAGCACGTTTAACGGTGAAGAGCTAATTTTTTGTTAAATTATAAAAATGTTACGTCTACACTAGGTAAACAACATATTTTGATATGAACGCATTTGCAATTAAATAAACCAAAGAATCATATGCAATAAATATCGAAGCATCAAAAAATTTATTAGCTTTATTTGTATTAATTATTCGCAACCTTTTAACACCAAAGTAAATGATAAATAACACTACAACAAGATAAAAGATACTGCTGAGATAGTAAAGCAAAGAATCCCCAAATGCATGTTGGTCACCTAACATATAAACAAATACCTTACCAAAAAATATAAAAACTCCTGAAAGCAAGTAAAGAATCAGGTATTCTTTAATTTTTTTCACAGGATTCTCCTCCTTATTAACACACGCCACATGCCAAATAAATGGGCGTGTGTTAATGTTGGCAAAACTACTTACCTGTTATTGTTTTAATGCCTGTTTCTGCTTTTATGTTACCAATATAACTCAAATAAGCTACACTTTCATTAGACTTAGCAGCAGAAACGATTCCATACAAATACAATTTCTTTGTATTTTTTGAATCAGGTGCACCAACTGGTGATCCACTATCTCCATTAACAACTTTAAGTCCAACCTTTTTCTGATTTTTCAAATGACCACCAAAAGCATAAACACTTTCATTTGTTCCTTGTACAAATCCGCACATTTGAGTATCAGACTGACCTAATGATGTGCACACTCCCATACCTTCCCAATCACTAAGCTGCTCACCAATAATTTGATATCCTGCTTCATTATAATTTTTACTTGATGTAGTTAAGATGTTGTGAGTGGTCAAACTAGAGTTAACCTTAACTAAGGATACGTCTACTGAACTCCCCCAGTAGAAGATTTTAGTGTGAACTGTCCCAATCAGGTTATCTTTATCATAACTTTGGAAAACTTGCTGACCAGTTTTTGAAGCACAATGTCCAGCAGAGACTAGGAAATAGGTCGAACTTTTTGAATCCTTAGCTGAAAAGCCATTTGTACAAAATCCACTTCCAGAGAAGTTCATTTGTGCAGCGCCTGGAACTGGTCTAAGTTTTATTTGTGCTCTATCTATCTTAGGCTCTATCTTCTCTGTTTGTTCAAATTTTATTAATGACTCATCTACATCGATTGACCTAATCGAATTCTTATTTAAACCATTTGCTATACTTTCTTTCGCGTCACTTTCATCTTCGGTATAGCCTACTATTACAGATTGATCTTTGAAACTGGTAGAGATTGTTGTAATGTTTTCCTCGGATTCATCAATCCTCGCCGAAATCTCTTCAACTACTTCATCCAAATCTTCTTTAGAATATTTCACTTCGTCATACTGAACTTCGACTCCTTCTCCTAATATGTCTTCAACTTCATCTAGCTCTTCTTCATCGGGAATTGAATGAAACCCAATATGAATGACTCCTCCGCTTTCCTGATCAACATATAGCCCTGCATAATTTTCATCGAATTCTTTTTCTAAATACTTGATTAACTTAGGAATTCGCTTCTGAGCTTCCATTCTATCCCAGAATTCATCTTCATCAATAGGAGTAACATAACGCACTTTACTGTCTTTCTCTTTTCCTTGCGCAATGATCGTACTAGATAGTGGCAAAATAGATATTGCACCAACTAGCATTAGGTTCAGTACAACATTTCTCAACGTCATAGACTTTACCTCCGTTAGGTTAATTAGTACAACAAACCCAAATATAACAAATATTGTAAATTAGTTCAACGCTTAACACGTAGTAAAAATCTACCGGTTTTAGTTTGTGCCAATAGGATTACCTCCATCAATTAAGACATCTTCAATATTGCATACACGTCATCAATAACAAGTTCTACTCTTGTGTTTGGTGTATACTTTTGAATTTGCGCAACTTTAAAGTGAGTGCCGCCAGTTTCTTCACAAATCCACATACCATGATGTGAACGATCACCAAAATGTTGACCACTTTGCTTAACAAAAAGTTCCCCACCTAGTGGACTGAACACACATCATCATTTTCACACCTATTAGCTAAACTTTTTGCTGAGCCGAGGATCGTCAAGGACTTGCATAGGATTGCAGAGGTCATTGGACTGACACCGGAGGAAGCCGCTGCGGAAACGCGTGTGTAGTTGGTCGAGCAGATTAAATATCCAGCAAAATGAAAATTGCAAACAAAATGGTTATCTTAATAATTCAAAACACACGACGAATGTCATGCAAAAATTAGGTGTCAAAGGTCGATCTCAGGCAGTAGTCGAACTCGTTCGACTTGGTGAACTAGAGATTTGAACCCAGTCCACCCAGCCTCCCTTTTCTTCCCTTGGTCGGAAGGGAGGGTTTTTTTATGTTCATTTAAGACTAAATACCCTATTATTACCATTTATGTAAACGTATTAGCATATCGTGATATTAGTCGCAATAAGATGGATTTGTAACTAAATCCATGAAGATCGAGAGGGATACTATGAAATTCAAGAAATGTGTTAGGAATGTGCTAATGATAGGTGCCCTGCTTGTCACCTCAGTATTGCCCATGGCTGCACAGGCGGCGCAAGCAGAGGAAAATCAAGCGGAGACAACAGCTGTATCCAATTACAAAATTATTGGCTACTATCCCTCGTGGGCAGCTTATGGACGAAACTACAATGTAACGGATGTCGATCCAACCAAAGTAACGCATATTAACTACGCATTTGCAGATATTTGCTGGAATGGAAGACACGGCAACCCAGATCCAACTGGTCCCAATCCTCAGA
The DNA here is from genome assembly GCF_047229145.1 of Brevibacillus jepli. Taxonomy (NCBI): domain Bacteria; kingdom Bacillati; phylum Bacillota; class Bacilli; order Caryophanales; family Paenibacillaceae; genus Brevibacillus; species Brevibacillus jepli. The sequence goes on along the minus strand of NZ_JBFEFW010000014.1, from coordinate 72,047 downwards.
CATGGGCTTGCCAGGATGAAGTAGGCAATATTAACGCCCCGAATGGTACGGTTGTTCTCGGAGATCCATGGATTGATGTACAAAAGTCCTTTCCAGGAGATAAATGGGATCAACCGATCCGTGGAAACTTGAATCAATTGGCAAAATTAAAGCAAAAAAACCCTCAATTGAAGACATTGATATCGATCGGGGGCTGGACGTGGTCCAATCGCTTCTCTGACGTAGCGGCAGATCCGGCAGCACGCGAAGTATTTGCACAGTCCTCGGTAGATTTTATTAGGAAATATCAGATGGATGGGGTCGATCTCGATTGGGAGTACCCAGTTGAAGGAGGCTTGCCTGGAAACAGCAAACGTCCAGAAGATAAGCAAAATTATACGTTGTTGCTACAGGCTGTCAGAAATAAACTCGATGCGGCTGAGGTAACGGATGGCAAACAGTACTATTTGACGATAGCCTCTGGTGCCAGCCCTAGCTATGCCGCAAATACAGAGCTTGGAAATATTGCCCGGGTCGTGGATTGGATTAATATTATGACCTACGACTTCTATGGCGCCTTCCAAAAGCAGAGCGGCCATAACGCCCCGTTGGCCTATGACCCGGCAGCAGGAGCAGCTGGTTTGCCAAATGCTCAAACCTACAATGTCCAAACGGCTGTAGAGGGTCATCTCCGTGATGGGGTTCCTTCTAGCAAGCTCGTGGTCGGACTTCCGTTTTACGGAAGAGGCTGGTCGGGTTGCGCAACGGCTAACAATGGAGAATATCAAAATTGCACAGGGCCTTCAATAGGAACATGGGAACCCGGTATGCTTGACTTCACGGATATCCAAAATAATTATGTGAACAAAAATGGTTTCACACGCTACTGGAATGACGCTGCAAAAGTGCCCTATCTCTTCAACCCGGCTTCGAAAACATATATTAGCTATGACGATGTGACTTCAATCGGACATAAAACTTCATTTATTAAATCAAAAGGATTAGCTGGCGCAATGTTTTGGGAATTTAGCGGAGACCGTAACAAAGGACTGCTAGACAAAGTGTATGGTGATCTCCTGGGTGGGACAGCACCAGTCGATAATGAACCACCGACAGTGCCGGCTACGCTCCAAACGACAGGCAAAACATCTACAAGCGTCAGCCTGAGTTGGCTAGCAGCTACCGATAATGTCGGCGTCACAGGCTATGAGGTATACAATGGCACACAGCTTGCGGCATCAGTAACAGGTACAAGTGCTACCGTTAGCGGGCTTCTGGCTGGAACGACCTACCATTTTACTGTGAAGGCCAAGGATGCAGCGGGTAACTACTCACCAGCAAGTAATGTGGTAACGATTACGACGGATACGATTCAGCCAGACAATCAACCGCCAAGCACACCTAGCAATCTTGTCATAACAGGGAAAACAGGTACGAGTATCAGTCTGAGTTGGGATGCGTCCACTGACAATATCGCGGTGACGAATTACGAGATTTACAACGGTACAGCATTAGCTGCGGACGTAACGACTACGACGGCAACTGTTACAGGACTTACGCCGAATACTTCTTATACCTTCTCTGTAGTAGCGAAGGACGCGGCAGGTAATGCATCTCAGAAGAGCAACGAGGTAGTAGGCCAAACGGATGCACAAAATCCTGGGACTCCAGCATGGGCGCCTAATGTAAACTACGTAGCTGGTGATTTGGTTAGCTATCAAGGCAAGGTATACAAATGTCTGCAACCACACACTTCACTCGTAGGGTGGGAGCCAACAAATGTAGCTGCTCTCTGGCAGGTTCAACAGCAAGCGGCAGTAGAAGGAGTCGATGGTAATGTAGGTGAGGAGATTTTGGAGGAAGCAGAGGTTTTAGAAGAAACAGAAGGAAATACAAACACGCATTAAATAGAGAAGGGGCTGTCCCACAAGTCATGAAAATGACGGTGGAACGCCCCTTTTTGTTCTTTTGGAAATTAAGCAAAGGCTTTTAAAAGCTGGACGATTAATGGAATGAGATCTCCAAGAAAAGTAAGAATCGCGATAGCAGTATTCATAGAAGCCCCTCCTTAAAATTCCAAATTCACTATCATTATATAAATGTTCATAATAGTTATCAAGAAATATTTTCCTTTTAATTATGCAAATAAATCATTAATCGCATCAACGAAAAAAACGATTTGTAATAGGACCACACCAAAAATAATAACCGCCTTGTCTCGGTTTTTCTGCCATGCGAATACGCCTTGAATAGAAAAGATAACGATTAAGCCTGCTAAAAATAATAGCTGAATAAAAACAACGCTCGTTAGTACTGCTAGTATTCCAATGACAACAACAACAGTTGCTATCACTTTAAACCAAAAGGGCTGCTCACTCATACTAACGCCCCCCTTTTCCCTTTTTTGTAAATTTTAACATACACAAGAAAAAAGCCAAGCAATAAGGCTCAGCTAGGGAGTTAAAAGACGATTCAACTCCTTTCGAAGGCTTTTTTATGCAAATTTTTTAGGAAAATTGAAACAAAACAGAGTGTGGTTCGAATAATGAATACGGGAAAGCAAGTATGAACAAACGAGAGGAAGAGAAATGATGAAAAAAGTTACGTACGCTATGTTCCTCCTGATGGCTGCAAATCTAACGTTGTCAGCTCCTAATAGTGCTTTTGCAGGGGACAGCTCGCCAACTTCAACAGCAGAAAAAATGGTTGAAAAAATGACACCTGAAATAAGCAAGCTAGTAGAAAACGGAGTAAAGAAAGCAGCTAGCCTCATCCCTTATGTAAAAGATTACCCTGTTACGGAAGTAGTTTTGAAAGACACTCCTTATTTGCTCGTGAATAACTACAAGTCTAAAGAAAACAAAGCCGATTTCGTTACATTGGTGCTCGACAAAAATACTGGTGACCTGCTTGAGTTTGGCAAACACGAGCTATATAACCAAAAAAGCCAAACACTTTACCCGATCGACAAATCAAAGGAAGCAGCCATTTCCTTTATGAAAAAGTGGTACGGAGAAGACATGGGTGGTTATCAGCTGGATGGGGATGGGGTTGCGAAGGTTTTCGATGGACAAACCAATAGAATTCAGTTTGTACGCATGGTCAACGGGGTTCCTTTCACAGACGACATGATTCAGGTACAAGTTGATCACGAAGGGCAAATCACAGGAAAATCCCTTGGCATCAATATCGAAAGAATCTCCTTTGCCAAAATGGATCAAATCCTTTCCAAAGAAAAAGCCGAGAAACAGCTGTCTACCTATATGAAATTACGGTATTCCCTCGATCAAGACGGAAAAACATACAAGCTTCTTTACGTCCCTGCTTTTTCCGGGAAGCTGGATGCTGTGTCCGGCAAAGACAGCGTGAATATGCCTTACCATAGCAAAGTGAATGTGAAGCCAAAGGGTACCAGCCAGCACGTAGCGAAATCGCGTGAAGAAGCACAAACGTATCTGACTCAGCGTACTGGTTATGATTTTTCAAAAGGGAACGTCTTTTTTGAAGATTTGACTGGTGAAAAACCCGTGATTATCGAATCTTTCTGGAAAACAAACAAATGGGAGGGACGTACCAATTATTCGTGGAGGACAGAAGACGGATGGATTGGGAGCATGCTGATCGAACCGAAAACAGGTTCAATTGTGAACTATAGTGTGATCGATACAAGTGCGCCAAAGGCATCTGACAAAAAATTGACGTCAGAGCAGGCCTTGCAATCTGCCATGAATGAATTGGCTGAGATCGCTCCTGCGGGTACAGGCGAGCTGCTACTACTTCAGCCCGGAGAATTTCATGAAAGTACTAATCAATACTCCTTCCATTTTGTGAAGCATGAGCAAGGAATTCCTGTAGAGGATTGGCTGACGCATATCTCGATCAACGGCAGTAATGGGAAAGTCATGGGGATGGATATCAATCAAAATCTCGATGGAGTGATGCCTGATCCGAAGAAGGCAATCTCCCAGGAAAAAGCGGCAGCCGCTTTGCTCAAGAAATATCCGTTGCAGCTGCAATATACCTTGCAAGAGGAAGGCAAAGCTTCTCTCGTCTATACCTTGCCTCAGTTGTTCGATGCAAAAATAGATGCGTTGACAGGTGAGTTTTATTCCTACGGGTCCACAGAATAAGAGTACAAGCAAAGAAGAGCCTCCTGTTTAAGGGAGGTTCTTTTTCGATCAGAAAAAATTAATTGAAATATAAGAAAAAACCAAATTGACACAAAATACAAATTTCAGTATGATCACTTTATAAAGTCATTGGAAAAACAAAGGATGAACGATTACGATGCGCAGAACTGGAGATCTGAAATTAATCCAAGAACTAAATCGTTTTATTATACTCGACACCATTCGCCAGTTTGGGCCCATCTCGCGAAGTGATATCGCCAAAAAGCAGGGCATCAGTCCAACGACAGTTACCTCAGCGGTCAATGAACTGATTCGTGAGGGTATGGTAGCAGAAGATGGAACAGGTGAGTCAAAGGGTGGCCGAAAGCCGATCATGGTTCGCTTCTGTCCAGACGGGAAATTTTTGATTGGCGTCTCCATTACGAATACAGCGATCACGATTGCCGAAATGAATTTGGAAGCAGCGACAAAGCAAAAGAAAATCTATCCGGTAAAAGCTGGGCTTGTGAGTGATTTGATCATCCAGTATGTACTGGATTCAATCGAGGGCTTTCTCCAGTCGGTGGATGATGTCGGCCGTTGTCTGGGTATTTCCATCATCGCACCAGGGATTGTCGATGCAGCGAGCGGGGTCATCCGCTTCAACTCCAAGCTGCGCCTGCATGATGTTCCGTTAAAGGACATGGCAGAAGAGCGCTTTGGGCTAGAAACTTGGCTCGATAATGATGCCAATGCAATCGCCCTGGCAGAAAAAAACTTCGGCGGTGGCCTGAATGCTGACAATCTTCTCTTTGTAACGGTAGGAGAAGGTGTTGGGTCGGGTCTTGTTGTAAACGGTTCCATTTTCCGGGGCAGCCGTGGTGGAGCAGGCGAATTTGGGCATACGACGGTAGATCGAAGCGGCATGCGCTGTGATTGTGGCAACGTAGGCTGCTTGGAAAACTACGTAGCTTGGCCAGCCATCTACTCAGGCATACTGTCTGCTGTTACACGCGGAAAAGAAACACTCGTCATGGATTTGGCTGACGGAGATATGACAAGAATCACATTTGATGTCTTTCGCCAGGCACTGCATCAAGGGGATCAGGTATGCCAAGACATCGTCGACGAGATCGCTTCGTACTTGTCGATCGGAATTGTGAATCTGGTGAATTTGTTCAACCCGAGCCTGATCATTCTGGGTGGAGAAATGATACGTGACAACCAGGTGTTGTTTGAGCGCATCCAAAAACAAGTGATGGTTCAAGCGATGGGGACCATGGTAGAAGGTCTTGAATTCCGTCCGACGGTGTTGGGAGCTGATTTCGAGGTCAAGGCTGCTGCCGCTGTTTTGTTACAAGATGTTTTCCACTTCAGCTTGTAACATCTTTTTAGATACTTTATTTGGTCATTGGAAAAAGAAAGTTGGTGCGTAAACAATCGGTGAAGGGGGGCGAGTCGAAAAGGGAAGCGTGTCGCGTTTGCAATATTTTGGGGGTAACAGAGGAGAACGTAAATCGAGGAGGGATTTCTGATGAAGAAGTTGGTTTCGATTGCAATGGCTGCTCTCTTGGTAGCAGTGGCAGGATGTTCTGGCGGTGGGCAGAGCTCCGCACCAGCTGGAACGACTGACAGTGCTGCTTCAGGCGAAAAGGTGACGCTCACATACGCATTGTGGGACAAAAACCAAATGCCTGCGATAGAGGAAATGGCGAAAAAGTTTAACGAAAAGAATCCGAACGTGGACATCAAGATCGAGCTAACGCCTAACAAGCAATACTGGACAAAGATGGAGGCAGCCGCAACGGGTGGCACCTTGCCGGATATTTTTTGGATAAATGGTCCGCGCATCATCAAATATGCAGCGAATGACATGCTCTTGCCAATTACAGACCAAATTAAGGCTGATGGCATCGATTTGAACAATTATCCAAAAGCTCTCGTTGATCTCTACACCTACGATGGACAAAACTACGCGCTACCGAAAGATTTCGACACGATTGGCCTTTGGTACAACAAGAAGCTGTTTGACGACGCAAAAGTCCCATATCCAGATGAAACCTGGGATTGGAACAAGCTGAAGGAAGCGGCTAAACAGCTGACGGACGAGAAAAAAGGTGTGTGGGGAATTGCGGCACCTCCTTATGGACAAGACGGCTTCTATAATACAATCTATCAAAGCGGTGGCTATATCATTTCGGAAGACAAGAAAACGTCGGGCTATGACAAACCGGAAACAATCGAAGGTCTCAAGTTTTGGACAGACCTGATCAACGAAAAATCATCGCCAACCGCAGCGCAAATGTCGGAAACAGAGGCAACACAGCTGTTTGAATCAGGCAAGGTTGCGATGATGTACAACGGATCATGGATGGCTTCTGCTTTTAATAAGAATGAGTATACAAAAGACAAAGTGGACGTGACGTATCTCCCGAAAGGTAAAGAGAATACAAGCGTCATTCACGGCTTGGGCAACGTGATTTCTGCTAATACCAAGCATCCGAAGGAAGCATGGGAGTTCGTGAAATTCTTGGGCTCTAAAGAAGGGGCAGAAATCCTGGCAAAATCGGGTGCTGCAATTCCAGCGTTTAACGGAACACAGGATACATGGGTACAATCCATGCCGAACTTTAATCTGAAAATTTTTATTGATCAGGCAGCTGTAGCGAAACCGTATCCGATCTCGAAAGACACGGCGAAGTGGGCCAAGCTCGAAACAGAGCTCATGACCAAGGCTTGGGCTGGTCAAATGAGCGTAGAGGATGCATCGAAAGAGCTCGCGCAAAAAATGAACGAAATGCTGAGTCAAGAATAAAAGGTCCATGATGGATGGCTTCGTATCATGGACGAGGCCATCCTTTTTCAAAGCCTATGTCAGGAGGGAATGAATGCGATGAGCAGCCAGTTGCAGCCTGAAATGCACGCCGCCGTCCAGCAAAAAACGAAAAAATCGTTGAATCGCATGAAGAGAAATGATTGGTTCTGGGCGTACCTCATGATTGCTCCCACACTGATCGGGTTGAGTGTGTTCTACTTGTGGCCGATCGTGCAAACCATTTATTTGAGCTTTACCAAATGGGGAGGATTCGGCAAATACAAGTGGGCTGGCTTACATAATTACGAGCTGTTGATTAAAGACCCATACTTGTGGATCGCGCTGAAAAACACGCTTATTTATACAGTGATCGCGGTTCCAGTAGGTATCGCTATCTCCATTTTCATCGCTGTCCTTCTTAATCAGAAAATTAGGGGGATTACGATTTATCGTACTCTGTATTTCTTGCCCGTTGTGACAATGGCGGCCGCGGTAGCGATGGTGTGGAGATGGTTGTACAACGCTGACTACGGTCTGATCAACTATTTGCTGGGCTTGGTGGGGATTGAAGGTCCGCGCTGGATATCTGATCCTGCCATCGCTTTGTATGCGGTGATTATCGTTGCCGTCTGGAGCTCCATCGGATATAACATGGTGATTTTTCTGGCTGGACTGCAAGGCATCCCGAGAAGCTATTACGAAGCAGCAGAAATTGACGGTGCGGGACCGATTCGCATGTTTTTCAAGATTACATTGCCGCTGTTGACTCCTTCGATCTTTTTCGTCAGTATCACTTCCCTGATCGGGGCTTTTCAAGTATTTGACCTGATTTATCTGATGCTTGGAAGCAAAATGGGGAATCCGGCAACAGAGCAGACGCAGACGATGGCGTACTTGTTCTTTACCAATGGATTTGAATCGGGAAATGGTGGCTATGCGGCCGCAGTTGCCGTCGTGCTGCTGGTGATGATCCTGATCGTAACGGCTATTCAAATGAAATTGCAGAAAAAATGGGTTCACTATGATTAACCTGCGCTGGACAGACGGGAGGGATATGGAATGAGTGTTTATACGAGTCGGAATAAAACGACCAAGAAGCTGTTGATTCATCTGCTGTTGATTGCAGGTGCTCTCGTGATGATTGCGCCATTCGTCTGGATGGTTCTCACGTCTCTCAAGTCACTGGGCGAATCGACACAGGTACCACCGGTCATTTTGCCGACCAAGTATCAATGGGAGAATTACACCCATATTTTTGAGATGCTGCCGTTCTTGGACTTTTATTGGAATACCGTGATCACAACCGTGGCGAAGGTAGTCGGGCAAGTATTCCTTTGCTCGCTTGCGGCGTACGCATTCGCACGAATTGAATTTCCGGGGAGAAATGCTTTGTTCATCCTGTTCTTGACCGTATTGATGGTTCCAGGTCAGGTGTTTCTGCTCCCGCAATTTATGATCATGAAAGAGCTTGGCTGGCTGAACACCTTGACAGCATTGATTGTACCGGGATTGTTCAGTGCATTTGGTACGTTTCTACTGCGCCAGTTTTTCATGTCGCTGCCAAAAGAACTGGAAGAAGCGGCGAAGCTCGACGGCTGCAACCATTTCCAGATTTACTGGAGAATTATGCTGCCGCTGGCGAAGCCCGGATTGATCGCACTCGCTATTTTCGTTGCGTTGTGGTCTTGGAATGATTTGATGTGGCCGCTGATCGTCAACAGCACACCAGATAAAATGCCGCTCTCCGCGGGTCTTGCTTACTTGACGGGCGAGCACACAAACTTGACGAACTACCCGATTTTGATGGCGGGCTCCGTTCTTGCCATTTGGCCAATGATCATCGTCTTTATTTTCTTGCAGAAGCATTTTGTTGAGGGAATTACCCTAACTGGGTCCAAATAGTTATTTTCGAAAAAAGGAGTGAAAACCATTATGCATCATGTTCTGGTAATCGGAGCAGGCACCATGGGGACTGTTCACGCGAAATCGTATGCTGCCATGGAAAACGTCAAGCTGGTCGGGATCGTCGATATCCGCAGTGAACGCGGACAGGAATTAGCCGCAGAAACAAAAACGGAATGGTTCGCGAGCTATGAAGAAGCCATGGAAAAGCTGGCGCAGGTAGACATCGTAGACGTGTGTTTGCCTACGTACCTGCATAAGACTTATGTGCAAAAGGCTGCGGATGCAGGCAAGCATGTCATTTGCGAAAAACCGTTGGCTCGTGATAAGGAAGAGGCTCGTTTTATCGTCGATTATTGCCGGGAGAAAAACGTCAAGCTGTTCGTCGGACACGTTCTGCGCTTTTTCCCGGAATACGAAAAGTCCCGTCAGCTGGTTAATGACGGCGCGATTGGCAATGTCGGTGTGGCACGTACGTTCCGCGGTGGTATCTTCCCTACAGCGTGGAACGACTGGTACGCGGACTACAAAAACAGTGGCAGCCTTGTCTTAGATATGATCATTCACGATTTTGACTTTTTGCGCTGGTGCTTCGGGGATGTGGAGCGAGTGTACGCGAAAGGCTTGCTTGGTCGAGGATTTGCCCGGATGGATTACGCACTGGTTACGCTGCGCTTCAAGAACGGGATGATTGCGCATGTGGAAGGCTCGTGGGCGCATGAAGGCTTCGCAATGAAAATGGAGCTGGCAGGCAAGGAAGGCATCATTTCCTACGACAGCTCGAAGGATAAGCCGTTGGTAGCCGTGAACCGCTCGAAGCAAGCAGGCATGAACGGAGTCGCCGTTCCGGAGAGTCCGTTGCGTGAGAACCCGTATTTCAGAGAACTGAAGCATTTCATCGAGTGCATCGATCGTGATCTGGAGCCACTCGTGACAGCAGAAGACGCCGTGAAAGCGGTAGAAATCGCTCGTGCTGCGCTTGTGTCAATCGAAACGGGCAAACCCGTAACTTTGGAGTAGGAGGGGACTGGACATGAAACTCGGAATCATCAGTGTTGCACATATGCATGCATACAGCTACGCAAATGCAGTTGCGAATTTGGAAGGGGTTCAATTAGTTGGTGTAGCAGACGAGGATGAAGTACGTGGAAAGGCGGCGGCTGAGAAGTTTGGCGTTCCGTTTTTCTCGGATTATCATGAACTGCTCGCTGCGGATGTCGATGCAGTCATCATCACCTCGGAAAACGCCAAGCACCAAGAGCATACGTTAGCGGCAGCGAAGGCTGGCAAGCACATCCTGTGCGAAAAACCGCTTGCCACTACCGCAGAGGCTGCTCAAGAGATGATCGACATTTGCCGTGAGCAAGGCGTTATTTTGCAGACTGCATTCCCTGTCCGATTCCATCCGGCTGTCGTGCGAGCCAAGCAACTGGTGGAGCAAGGCAAGGTCGGACGTATTATGGCGATCCGGGGCACGAATCGTGGACAAAATCCTGGCGGTTGGTTCGTCGATCCGGCGAAATCCGGCGGCGGTGCAGTGATTGATCATACGGTTCACGTGGTTGATTTGATGCGCTGGTTCATGGCCTCTGAAGTGCGTGAGGTCTACGCGGAGGTTGACAGCAAGTTTTCCGATACCCCGATTGACGATTGCGGCATTTTGACGATGGAATTTGAGAACGGTGTATTTGCCACACTCGATTGCAGCTGGTCTCGCAACAAGGCGTTCCCGACATGGGGCGACGTTACGATGGAAATTATCGGGACAGAAGGCACGATCTCGCTCGACGCGTTTTCCCAGAAGCTGGACGTCTATTCCAATGAGAAGGGCTTGAGGTGGGTCAACTGGGGCGATGACATGGATAGCCAGCTGGTCAAAGATTTCGTCACCAGCGTGCGTGAAAAGAAAGCGCCGTCGATTACGGGTGAAGACGGCTTGCGAGCTGTAGAAGTAGCACTCGCGGCTTATCAATCCGCTGAACAGAAGCAACCAGTAGTATTACGCTAGGAAGGTGAATGACGCATGAGTGTACGTGTAGGCATGATCGGCGTAGGTGGTATCGGGCAGCATCATTTGAAGGGCTTGCTTGCGGACGAACGTGTAGAGGTCGTTGCTGTGTGCGACGTGAACAGTGAGGCAGTGAATGAGACGGCTCGGCGCATTGGTGCACATGGCTACACCTCTTGGCGTGAGCTGCTAGAGGCGGAGAAGCTGGATGCTTTGTTTGTGTGTGTCCCTCCTTTTGCGCATGAGGAAATTGAGGAAACGGCTGCTGCGAAAGGCATTCATCTATTTGTGGAAAAGCCAATCGGACTCGACATGCAGAAGGTGAGAGAAAAGCAAGCAGCGATTGAAAAGGCAGGGATTATTACCGCGACTGGTTATTGCCTGCGCTATCTCGATATCGTACAAGAAGCGAAAGCGTACTTGGGAGACAAGTCCATTGCACTCGTCCGCGGCCATTATTTGACCAAGTTCGTTACGACACCTTGGTGGAGGGAAATGGGGAAATCAGGTGGCCAGCTGGTAGAGCAGGCGACACATACGCTGGACATGATGCGGTATTTGGCTGGAGACATTGAGAAGGTCTATGCGCATATGGCTTTGCTTGTTTCGCGTGATGTACCAAACATCGATATCCCAGATGTGTCTTCCATCAGTATGGTATTACAATCCGGGGCACTTGGGCATCTGGATACGTGCTTTATCCAAACAGATCACCGTACAAATGTCGAGATCATGGGCAAAGACTTCCGTGTCACGATTGACGGAAAGCAATTGACGATTATGGATGAGCAAGGAACACGTACTTCCGAGAGCACGGTCGATATGTACATGGAGCAGGATCGTGCGTTTATTACCGCGATCCTGACAGAGGATCGCAGCTTGATTCTGTCTCCGTATGAATCAGCGAGAAAGACGTTGGAAGTAACCTTGGCAGCCAATCAATCGGCTGAGCAAGGGAAGCCAGTCACAATTATGGGAAAAGGGGAGTGAGGCGCATGGCTTTTCAAAAGGGAATTAATGCTTGGTGCTTCCCGAAGGAAACGAGTGTGCAAGAAATGTTTCGCCAGGCGAAAGCACATGGCTATCTAGGGGTAGAACTGAACTTGGACGAGGGAGACGCTCCCTTTCATCTGGAGATGACAGAGCAGGAAATGAAGGGGCTGGCGGACGAGGCTCGCGGGCTAGGATTGGAGCTGCCAAGCGTCTCTACGGCCCTTTTATGGAAATATCCGCTGACGCACAATGAGGAAGCGATCCGCGAGAAAGGTATTCGAGTTGTCGAGAAAATGATAGAGGCGGCAAGTATTTTTGGTTCACGGACGGTCCTCGTCGTCCCTGGTCTAGTAACGGCTGAGGTGTCGTATGATACTGCCTACGAGCGGGCACGTGAAGCATTGCAGCGACTGGCGAAAACAGCGGAGCAGCATCAGGTATACATCGGCGTCGAAAACGTGTGGAATAAATTTTTGCTCAGTCCACTCGAAATGGCGCGATTGATCGATGAAGTAGACAGTCCTTGGGTGGGCGCTTACTTTGATGTAGGCAATGTGCTGCAATTCGGTTTTCCCGAGCAATGGATTCGGATTCTGGGTAAGCGAATTCTGGCTGTCCATGTCAAGGATTTCAAGACGTCGACAGGCAATATTACAGGATTTGTGCCGCTACTTGCTGGCGATATTCCTTGGAACCGTGTCGTAGAAGCGTTGCGTGAGATCGGGTACAACGGCTACATCATCCCGGAAATCTCGCCTTACAGCCAACTGCCCGAGCAATTAATCGCGCATACCTCCCAAGCGTTGGACGCCATTTTCCAGTAGTGAACTGACAGCAAGGATGTGAAAGCGTGATGAATCAAGACAAACCATATGCCATCGGGATTGATCTGGGAGGCACGAAGATCATGGCCGCGATCGTCGACCAGTATGGCAACATCCTCAGTCAGGCGAACGCAGCGACACAAACAGAAGAGTCAGCGGAAGCAGTCATCGGACGCATCGGTAATTTGGTGCAATCCGTTCTGGACGATAGTGGAATAGGCATCTCTCGCATTCGCGGGATCGGGATAGCGACAGCAGGTATTATTGATACCCAGCGCCAAATGGTCATCTTTGCGAGCAACCTGAACTGGAGCGATGTGCCGATCGGCGCGATGCTCAAGGAACGGTTTGGTGTTTCCGTGCACCTGATCAACGACGCGAATGCAGCAGCGGTAGCAGAGTGGGCGTTTGGCGATGCACGAGGCACCAAAGACTTGATCTATGTAACGGTCAGTACGGGTGTCGGTGCAGGAATCATTAGTGGAGGGCGGCTGATTACCGGAGTTGGCGATAGTGCTGGGGAGTTCGGGCATATTTCGATGGACCCGGAAGGACCGCTTTGCGCGTGCGGGAATAGAGGATGCCTGGAAAATTACACGTCTGGGCTGGCGTTGGCAAGTAGAGCAAGAGAACAGCTTCTACAGGGCGTCACGAGCTCGTTGCTCACTGAAAATGGGAACGACCTCGGCAGGATAACTGCTAGAGAAGTAGGAGAGGCAGCGGATCGGGGAGATATCCTGAGCATGACCTTGATGAAGGAAGCGGGTTATTATCTCGGGGTCGGATTGACCAATCTGATTCATCTGTTCAACCCGCAGGTGATTGTCATTGGTGGCGGAGTGATGAAGAACGGACAGCTGCTGCTTGCAGAAGCCAAGAACGTCCTTCGCGAGCGCTCCATCTCCCGGATGGCAAACCAAGCGAGCATCCAGTTGACTACGATCGGAGCAGAAGCAGGTGTGCTCGGTGCAGCAGGCATGTACTATCCGTCCGAGCGTGAAATGGTAGAGGTATAACAGAATGAGAGTTGGGGGGCCGATGTTTGAATGACATCGGCTTTTTCTTTATTTTCCTGAGTAGGAAGGTAAGAGAGCGAAGTTTTTAAATGAAAGAACAATTTGGTATAATTGTAATAAAATTCAAACGAGAGGGTAAGGTGCATATATGACAAAGCCAATGAGCAATGCAGAGCATGATGATTTTGAGGAAGTATTGCAAGAGTTAGAAGAAGGATTGAACTTTGAGGAAAATAGTGAGTGGGAGCAACTGCCTGAGGATTTTTTTCCTTTAACATTAGATAAGATAGAAGGATTTTTCTTCGAGCTGAGAACCAAAGAGAATAACCATCAACTCCCCCATTTCCATGTAAAAAAAGCAGAGTACGAGGGGTCATTTGCCATATACCCAGCGAAAAAATTGAGTAGCAATTTTACGAAAAGGCATAATCAATTTATTTTGGATTGGGCAGAAAAAAATCAAAGAATGTTGATAGAAAAATGGAACGCGATTCATCCAAGTAAAAAAATTCAGGTTTGAGGTGAAAAATGAAGGATTTTCACAAGCTAACTGATGATAGAGAAAAAGTAGAGCATCTTTTTTCGTTGTTTGGGAAAACAGCTTTTTCATACTATACTAGCCAATTTGACGAGGAAATTAAAATATACGATTACTACAAAGATTACGCAATCGGTCTTGTACAATTTTTCAACGATGATGCGAATAGTTACAACAAGCGAGCTAATCAATATCAATTCATTTACGATTATCTAGTGAATCCTGAGATAAATGCTGGAGCAGCGATTAACGACCATCAAGAAAAAATAATCCTGACTGAGGGATTAATATTAAAGATTTACGAGTTGTTCTATACAATGAATGCTGTTTACCACACGGTAGGTCCCTTTTCTCGGGAACCAAGTACATTATATAACTTGAATATCGTGAGTAAGTTTGGACCTGACCGGAAAATAAATGTGAAGTTTCCTGTATCATCGAATAAAGATTGTAATATTGTAGCTGAATATATGGCGATGTTGGCAATTAAATTTGTTATCGCGCATGAAGTAGGACATTTGTACAACGGGCATTGTCATTATCGGCAAGCAGTAAGTAAGAAGACAAGTAGTGCATTTATGCTTCACAATAATGGAGATCTAGACATTCCTGTTATGGAATTATATGCGATGGAAATTAACGCAGATGAATTTGCAATGTGCCGATTAATTGAAATCGTTATCAATCAATTATATAAGGATAACAATTTGCTTTCAGTTATCTCAAATAAAAGAGATATATTCAAAATACTAGGCTTCTCAATACATGGATTGTTTTCCATTCTTGAATATGAACAGTTGCATAAAAAAATCCAAAGAAACCAATCACATCCACCGCTGATCATTAGAAAAATGTTTGCTTTTGAGGCTGCAAGAATACAGGCTTTAAATAGAGCAAGTGAATTGGCCGTTGTTATCGATGGATTATACGAAGGAATCATACATTGTGAAAAAATACTTGCAAAAATCTATCATAACGAAACTCTGACAATTGATAAAATAGTTGATCCGGAAAATGAACATCAGATGAATAATATCATCGAAACATGGAGTAAGCTCATGACAAAAATGGAAAAATATTCACGAAATCGACTAGGCTAGTTCCAATCATTAGTATACACATCCATTTTGTGTCTATAATGCCTTCTCCTGGACAAGTTCGGTTATTAAAGGTCTTTACTAGTTTTGGCCTTTAGACTCATAGGGTTTTCCCCCGCGATTCATGTATCATTTAACTATGGCACGTTTTGGCAGGAAAAACAGGTCAAACGTAATAGAAAATGTGGGTAAAGGGGTCGCAGCATGAAGAGAAAAAACAAAAGCATCATGATCGTCATGGCTCTGGTCATCGTCGCATTGCTGGGATACGCAGGCTATCGTTTCTTTGGTCCTGTGACACTGGCGGAAGGGTATTTGTACGAAGACGACACGCGTATTCTATACACGAGTGTCGTGATGAATAACGAGAAAGTAAGTGTAGAAATGACGGATTCCATCGTCGAAACGGAAGATAGCATCCCTGTTCTAAAAACCGAGTCGCTCTTGCTGGAGGGAACGATGGACGGTAAGCAGCTGACACTAAAAAATCCGGCAACTGGTCAGGATATCATTGGCACAGTGAAGGGGGACGAGCTCGAATTTGACGGGCTGTTTTTGGAAGAAAATAAGGGACTGACGAGCCTTGTTGCGACGAAAAAAAGCTCCTACGAAAGCAAATTGGCGACATTAACCAAGCGTATTAACGAGGAAGCAGAAGTAAAAAAGAAAGAAGTAGCAGAACAAAGAGCCAAAGAAGCAGCGCGTGTAGACTTCGCCAAAAAAGTCGAACAGACAGGGAAGCTGGAGGCTGATCTGATTGAAACGGCAAAGTATTTGGACGAGCTGCAATTTACGGATGAAGCGCAGTTTGTAGGTGATCAAGTCGCAGAGCTGCAAAGACTTTTGGACGAGATTCGTACCTATTCGCAGCAGCCAGGATTAAGCATGATGGAATTCGAGGTCATGCAAGGAACACTGGGCAGTATGAAGGTATTGGTCGATGGGATGAACACCATGGATGGCTCGATCCAGGATAAAAGCAAAAACATGCAGGAAATGATCGCTATTATGGAGACCGACATGAAGGACATCCAAACAATCTGGGCGGAAATTAAAGCGAGCGTGCCAGATGCCGAGAAGCGGGAAAAAGCAATTGATACGGCTATCAAGACGGCGACGGATTCAATCGCGCAGGCGAGAGCACGCCAAGGGTCCGTTGACAAAAGCGGGCAAGCAAAGGTAAAAGCATCCGCCAACAATCTGTATCAACAAGCGGTAGAAGTGATCAATCAGACAAAAGCAAAGTATGGTTTTTAGGCAGGATAAGGGCTCTCGTTTGGGAGCTTTTTCTCATTGGAACACCCTTTTTCGTTTTCAGGTCGGAAAAATTATATTATTCTTATAGTATTACTAAGAGATGATTTTCCGGGGGGAGTACGATGAGCGTCTACCAGAACATAACTGAATTGATTGGAAATACGCCGATTGTTCGATTGAGGCGCATGGTTCCTGAAGGAGCTGCAGAGGTTTTCGTCAAGCTGGAGAAATTCAATCCTTCCGGGAGTGTGAAGGACCGCGCAGCATACAATCTGATTTTGACGGCCGAGCAAGCGGGATTGATCCAACCGGGCGATACGATCATAGAGCCGACGAGTGGTAATACTGGCATTGGCTTGGCGA
This sequence comes from Brevibacillus jepli, assembly GCF_047229145.1. Lineage (NCBI taxonomy): Bacteria > Bacillati > Bacillota > Bacilli > Caryophanales > Paenibacillaceae > Brevibacillus > Brevibacillus jepli. Next base: position 55,146 of record NZ_JBFEFW010000014.1, on the reverse strand, counting down.
TGAATGCCGCGGCTAAAGGCTATCGCGCCATTATGGTTATGCCTGACAACATGTCGAAGGAACGAATCAACATTTTAAAAGCGTATGGGGCTGAGGTTGTATTGACACCGAGTGAGCTACGGATGCCAGGTGCCATTGCCAAAGCACAGGAGCTGCAAAAGGAGATTCCGCGGAGCTTTATTCCCCAGCAATTCGAAAACCAGGCAAACCCGGACATTCATCGAACGACGACGGCTGAGGAAATTTTTGCACAGACGAATGGACGACTGGATGCTTTTGTCGCAACAGCTGGGACGGGTGGAACGATTACCGGAACAGGAGAAGCACTGCGCGAAAGACTCCCGGAGCTGTACATCGCTGTTGTCGAACCAAAAGGCTCACCGGTTTTGTCAGGCGGAAAGCCTGGTCCACATAAGCTGGTAGGTACGAGTCCAGGCTTTGTCCCTCAAATTCTCAATACAAGCATCTACGATGAAATTATTCAAATTGCAGACGAGGACGCTTTACATAGCATGCGCCAGCTTGCAGCAATGGAAGGAATTCTCGTGGGGCCTTCTTCCGGTGCCTCGGTCTTTGCTGCCATCACCATCGCGAAAAGGCTGGGAGCGGGTAAGCGGGTCGTATGTATCGCGCCTGATACGGGTGAGCGTTATTTGAGCATGAATCTTTTCTAATGAGGAGAAAATGCGATGAGCAGTGAAAAACACGCACTGATTGTTGGAGCAGGCTTGAGTGGGCTCTCAACAGCACTTGCATTGAAGCAAGTAGGCTGGCACGTGACGCTCTATGAGCAGGCGAAGGAGCATAAAGGAATCGGTGCTGGCATTGTGTTGGCTGCCAATGCAATGAAAGCGTTGGATAAGCTGGGGGTGGGACAGGAGGTACGCGAACTTGGTGCTGCTGTCCGCTCCGCACGGATTCGCGATTGGCAGGGAAACTTGCTAGTAGAACTGCCTGTTGCGGAACAAGCAGAACGGTACGGAGCAGATAGCTACTTGATTCATCGCGCTGATTTGCAGCAGGCTCTCTTGGCAAAAATCTCGCCGCAGGAGCTGGATCTGGGCAAGCAGCTCGTCTCCTTCACGCAAGAAGCCGAAGGGGTTCTAGCTGCTTTTGCGGATGGGACAAGCGCACGAGGGGCGATTTTGATTGGAGCGGACGGCATTCACTCTCGTGTTCGGAAGAGGCTGTTCGGTGAAGAGAAGATGAGATATTCCGGTTACACGGCGATTCGCGGGATAGCGACTTACGCAGACTCACGGTATCCACTGGAATCAGGCGGAGGCTTTGAAGCATGGGGCAAGGGGATTCGTTTCGGATTTTCCCATATCGGCAACAATCGCATTCATTGGTTTGCCGCTATGAATGCACCAGAGGGTGAAAGCGATGGGCCGTTGGGGCGCAAGCTAGAGATTTTGCAGCGTTTGGATGGCTGGTATGAACCAGTGCGTGCAGTAATTAAGGCAACAGAGGATGCCGCCATCTTGCGTCATGATATTTATGATCGTACACCGCTCAAGAGATGGAGCGATGGCCGTGTGACATTAGTAGGCGATGCTGCGCATCCGATGCTTCCGAATCTGGGGCAAGGGGCAGGCCAGGGAATGGAAGACGCGCTCGTGCTGGCGAGAAGCTTGGCAGAAGCGGAGACGGACCCGGCTCGGGCCTTGCGCATGTATGAGGAGCAACGGATGAAGCGAGCGAATGCGATTGTGAAGGGTTCTCGATTGATGGGTGCAGTCACTCAATGGGAGAATCCGCTAGCCATCGCTGCCCGTAATTTTATGCTAAAAACAGTCCCTGCCCGTATCCAGAGCAAGAGACTGGACTGGATTGTCGGCCACGAGGTATGAGCGACGAACAGCAGACGGTGATGAATAAGGCAAGGAGCTCATCGCCCTTGCCTTTACCTGTGTGCGCTTATTGATGGCGAGCCTGATACGCGAGCAAGGCTGCGATAAACAGTTGGCCCGTTTGAATCATGGAGCGCTCATCGACATCGAATTTTGGATGGTGGTGCGGATACGTAGCCTGAATTTCCGGATTGCCGCCACCGACCATGAAGAAGGTAGCTGGACGCTCCGCGGCAAAATAAGCGAAATCCTCACCGCCCATACCAGGGGGCATTTTGATCACTTTCTCTTCACCGAAAAGTCGTTTTGCTTCAGCGTCTAGAAGTGGTGTCTCCGTTTCGTCGTTCCAGGAAGCAGGGTAGCCGCGTTGGTATACGATTTCACAAGTCGCGCCGATTGCTTGGCAGTTCGCTTCCACGATACGTCTCAGTGATTGTTCTGCTGCTGTACGCACATCCTCGTCGTATGTACGGACGGTTCCCTTCAACTTCACTTGATCGGGAATGACGTTGAACGCTTCACCGCCTCCAACGAAAGAGCAGACAGACACTACGATCTGTTTGAGTGGATCGACTTGGCGGCTGGCAATCTGCTGCAAACTCATGACGACTTGGCTGCCCAATACGATCGGATCGATAGCAGTATGGGGGTAAGCGCCGTGACCGCCTTTTCCGTATAGCGTGATCTCGAAGCTGTCTGCCGCTGCTGTTACGTAGCCCGTGCCAATCCCGACAATGCCTACGGGAAGGTCAGAAGCGACGTGAGCACCATACACGACATCGACTCCCTCCAGGCAGCCAGCCTCGACCATGGCTTTGGCACCACCTGGTGGCAGCTCTTCCGCGAACTGATGCAGGAATACCACATTTCCTGGCAGCTCATCGCGGAACTCGCTCAATACTTGCGCGACTCCCAAAAGTCCGGAGGTATGTATGTCGTGTCCGCATGCGTGCATGACACCCGGAATGCGGGACTTGTACGGTACTTCTTTTTCATCTTGAATGGGCAAGGCATCGAAGTCAGCACGCAGAGCAACTGTTTTTCCGGGCTTTCCACCTTTCAGTAGACCGACAACACCCATGCCGCCTACACCTGTCTGTACTTCAATACCGAAAGACGCCAGCTTGTCTGCTACTTTTTTTGCCGTGTTTTCCTCTTGAAAGGAAAGCTCGGGATACATATGCAAATCACGTCGGAATGCAACAAGCTCTGGATAAATCTCTTGTAGTCGGGCAAACAGCTTTTCTTCCATCGAACCCACTCCTTTTTCCTAGGGAAAGAGATTGGTATTTCGTATTCGACTTATTATAAAAATATTCCGAATCATATTTCAATGTATGATTTCAATAAGTATACTGCCTGTTAGTTCATAGGATGTAGACATTTCCATAAGAAATCTCTAGAATGTTAGGGGGACATGTTCAAAAAGTCGTGTTTTTCGTACAACTATGTAATCAAAAGACGACTTTTTGAACATATCATAAACGATGTCAAGAACACGATTGATTGAGGAGATTATGACGAGTCCACACCCGAAAAATCCTAGAATTCTGATCATTATGCTCGTTTCTGGCATCCTTGTTTTGATCTTGACTTGTGTAAGTATTGCGATTTCCTATTTTAATACGATTCAATCAGTCCGACTCTCCATCGCAAATCAAAGCATGAATGCTGCTACGGCTATTGCAGATAGTCTAGACGTTGCAGTATACCAGGAGTTTTTGCGCAATCCGGTAAAAACGAACCCCGCCTATAAACGAATTGAACAGCAATTAAATCAGGCACGAGAGCAGTTTGGCTTGCTGTATTTATACACGATTCAAATAAGCGAGGACATGAAGAGCGGTCGTGCACTGATCGTAGCAAGGCCTCCAAATGCGCATCAAAACTTTGAGATCGGTGTCCCTACATATTTATCTGCCGAGCAAATCACAACGATCTACCAAGGGTCGACGTACTATTCAGATATTATTAGGGACCCCGATTATGGAGTCTACATGTCTGCGGGCGCACCACTTCGAGATCAAGAAGGACGAATCATCGGAATTATCGGAGTTGATACGGACGTGGCCATCGTGGAAGACATCGGAAATGATGTCGTCCGCAGCAGTATTCCTGTCTTTGTTTTCCAAGGATTTTTTGTCGTTGCACTCATCTTGTTGATTCTGTGTATGCAACGCTGGTACCAACGTGCCATCAAGGCTGCGGTTGGCGAGACGGAGGAAGCCTATCAGGAAGAATTGCGTTCGGTCATTAGTTCTATTCGCTCCATTCGCCATGATTTCGTCAATCATATGCAGGTACTGTACGGTTTGATCGAATGCGGATATTATCCAAAAGCACGAGATTACGTGCAGTCTTTGCTGAAGGAAACCAAGCTCTTGGATCTCACCGGGAGGATTGCGAACCCTGCCCTGATGGTGCTGTTTCACACCAAATGGGAGCAGGCCAAGTCCAAGCAAATCGTGATGCAATTTGAAGAATGCGCAGATCCAATTGATAGCATTCCTTCCATTGATCTCATCAAAATTTTATCAAATCTGATTGATAATGCGATTGAAGCAACGGAAGTAGCGGACGGGGAAAAGCGGATTAGCATTTTTTGTTGCTGTGATGGTGAACAAGTTGTTTTTTGCGTGGAGAATACAGGGGCAGAAATATCGCCGGAACAACGTACGTATATTTTTGAACATGGTTTTACCACAAAGACAGAAGAAAAATGTGGCGGGCGTGGAACAGGTCTTACGATCGTTGCCGCCGTCGTTCACAAGCACAAGGGGAACATTGAGGTTTGGTCCGAGCGTGGAATTACGAGGTTTACCGTCCGGCTGCCAGTGAAATAAGCAAATAACGAAAGCGATTCTAGGATGAGAAAAAGCCGTCAGACATTTGACGGCTTTTCTTTTTGCGATTGTTATGCATTTTGTCCTGATATAGGCTGCTCCAATTGGCTTTCCTGTGAGGGAAATGGACGTGTGATGGAGTAATAGGCAAATCCGAACGAAAGCAGAACGAACACGGCTCCCACCCAAGGCGTGTAGATGACGGATGATCGTTCGACCACGAGTCCGCCAGCCAGTGAACCGAAGGCGATACCTAAATGCTGAGCAGAAGTATTCAAGCTTAACTGAATATCTGCTGTAGCTGGTGAGCAGGAGATCAAATAATTTTGCTGTGCCGGCGAAATGGCCCAGCTCAGTGCACTCCAGATCACCATGATTGGCAAGAACAAATAAAGAGAGCCCGTGAAAAACGGCAAGACACACATGATCACTCCAAACACAGGAATGATGAACAGAATGCTTTTGGTTGCCCCCCATTTGTCTGCAATCCATCCGCCCATACCTCCGCCTGCGACGGCAGCGATTCCGAACAAGAGATAGATCAAGCTCAGTGTATTTCCGTCAACATCCATCGTTGTCTGCAGGTATGGTGTGAAGTAGGCATACAGCGTCAAGTGACCCGTCAGCATTAACAAGACGATAAACAATGCGCTCAAAAGCTTGCCGCTACGCAGGATCGTGATCTGGTCACGCAGCGGAACAGGCGGTGCTGTCTGGACTTTTGGCAAAAACAAGAGGATGAAAATCATCGCGACGACGCTTAACGCTGCAATGAGCCAAAACGGAGCGCGCCATCCGAATGCATTCCCCAGCGCAAGACCGACAGGGACACCGAGTACAAGTGAACCGCTAATTCCCATAAAAATGACGCCGATCGCACGACCGCGGTATGCAGGCTCTACAAGACTCGTCGCGATGGTGATCGACAGGACGATCAAGATGGAGCTGCTTGCTGCGCTTAGGATACGCGCCGTCATTAATACAGCGTAGTTGGGACTGAGTGCAGCGAGCACATTACTTAGGAAAAAGGCAGCCAATGCATACACATATAACTGTTTGCGCTCAACGCGTCTGGTAAGGTGCAGGAGCAGAGGAGCGGCAACAGCAAAGGCAAGCGAGAAAATGGTGATCAATTGTCCGGCTGTACTGATCGAGACCTGGAGATCACGAGCGATCAGGTCGAGCGTACCGCCGATAATCAATTCCACCGTACCTACGACAAAGGTTGCAATCGCCAAGATGAAGACACGTGGATTCAAAACAGTAGCTCCTCTCAAGTTAAAAGGTTACTACCATAATAGTAACCTTTTGTAGCTTGTGCAACTAGAAATTTCTCCGTATAAAAGGAAAAGACTCTGGCAAAAAGCCAAAGTCCAGGTATCGTCAATATCGGAGACGGATGATCATCTTGCGAATTTCTTCATCGTCAAACAGTTGATCCACATATTTTTGGGTGATTTTTGTAAGGGCGACATCATGGTAAAAGGAATCTGCAAAAAATTTGACGAACGGTTGACCACGAGTCTTGATCGCATGCCAGCCCGTTTCCTCCTCGCCTGCAAAAATCATTTCATCTTGGTCCGCTACGATTAGCTGATAACGCTCCAAGCCCTCGTGCTCTTGTACAGGAATAAAGGAATGTACACAGGACAGCTTGGTGTTAATCTGCCCAATGACCAGGGCTTCGATCTCGACTCCTTCTTTTTCTTTCTTCTCCAATAGAGGTACATATTCCAAAAAATCGTCCGACCAAGCAGAGATACGTATAGACCGCGTTGCCCGCTGAATCAATTGCTTGCATTCCGCGCGTATCGATTCATCTACCTTGAGGCTCCAGACCCGGTCATCGCGTACGGTTTTATGAGAAAGGGAGCTGGTCAACTGCTTGACATCCGCTTGGAATTGTCTGGTTAGCTTTTCTACCAGGCTATCCAGAGGGAGGGCTGTATACCGCTTTTTCTTTTCCGAAACGGTGTCGAGTACCATCCCTTTTTCAACGAGACGATTCAACACCTCGTAAATTTTTGCCTTTGGTACCCCGGAATGCTTGACGACCATTGCCGCATCGAGAGGCTCTCCGCTAGACGCCAGCGCTTCATAAACTTTACTCTCATACAGAGAAAAACCAAATGTTTGCAGCATCAAAATCCTCCATGGAAAACACGAGCATTTTTATACGATCGTACCGATAATCGAGCCTTTTTGCAAGAAAGAGGACGAGGTAAAGGAATTGCGTTACAAAAAAACTATCATGTTTTTCCGACAAAAAACGACAAAATCTTGTAGGTCTTTAGTTGGTAGACACGTCCTTCATATGTTACATAGAAATAAGAAGCATAAAGCAATAGCCGAAAATTCGGCACTTGTCAGAAGTAGGACGATAGCCTTATTGAGAAATTTCTTTTGAACAGGAAGTATTATTTGTCGAAGGAAAAAATTTGGCAAAGATTACGTATCACGCAATAATTATGAATAATCGGAATTGGGGGTAAAAAATTTTCCGATGCATCACAAATAGATAGAAAAAGAGGGTGAACCGAAGTGAAGAAAAGCAAAAAGCTCTTATCCGTTTTATTTTCCTCCTCACTCGTGCTCAGTACTTTCGTGGCTGCCCCAACAACGGGTTTGGCCAAATCAAAAGAGGACAAGCATGACCTGCAAGTCGACTTGTCCACTGTTAACCTCGAGCGACTGATTAAAGGGTTAATGGCGCAAGGTATTATTGATGAAGACGCCGATCAGGAAGAAATTGACGAGGCGTTGATGGAGTACTTGGAAGACAAAAAAGTACCGCACGGCATTGACGAATCGACTTCTTATGGTAGGGAAGCAAGTAGAAGGCAGCAGGCCGCATTGGCGAAGGCTGCCAAGAAAGTTGCCGAGATGGAAGATGGCGATGAATTGCGCTCTTCCAAGCGTGTACATACCGATAACATCGTGATCGCTCTTGTCGAGTTCCCTGATCGGGAGCATAACGAGCTACCAGAAGTCAGTGACTCGCTATGGACGAAAGACTTCGACGAAAAGCACTATAAAAAGATGCTGTTTGATCCGAAAGGGTATACGACTCCAGAAGGAACAAGCATGACAACGATGGCGAATTACTTCTATCAACAATCGGGTAAAACGTGGACGGTTGATGGTGTCGTAACGCCATGGCAAATGGCCGAGAAAGACTACAAGTATTACGGAGGAAACGATAGTAAGGGTGACGATTCCAACCCTCGCGATCTGGTAATCGAGACGCTTGAGGCAGTTGGAGATTCCATTGCTGGGAAAGAAGACGAGTATGACCAACGCGATCCGTATGATCATGATAGCGATGGCGATCTGATGGAGCCGGATGGCATGCTGGACAACCTCATGCTCGTTCATGCAGGGATCGGGGAAGAGACAGGGGAAGACGATGATGCGATCTGGTCTCACCGTTGGACCTTGAAAAGACCTGTGGAGATTCCAGGGACAAGCCTCAAAGCGTTCGATTATATGATTCAGCCTGAAGATGGCGCACCGGGTGTATTCACTCACGAATACGGGCACAATCTCGGGTTGCCAGACTTGTACGACACGACTCGAGCAGGAAAAGATTCGCCAGTAGGGGCATGGTCCCTCATGTCGTCAGGCAGCCATACAGGCAAGGTTTTCCAAACAGAGCCTACTGGCCTAGACCCTTGGTCCAAAATGGTATTGCAGCAAATGTTCGGCGGCAACTGGATTACTCCGCATGTGCTGGACTACAAGGATGTAGAAAGGCGCGATAGGACCCTCCGACTCATTGATGCGAGCAGCCTCGAAAAAGACGGCAAGGTCATCAAGCTGAACATGCCTAAGGCCGAAAAGAAACCGCCGGTTGAGCCAAAAGATGGTGGATACTCGTATTTCTCAGACGAGGGCAACAAACTGAATACAAAAATGACTTCTGATGTGATCGATTTGACAGGAGTCAGCTCCGCTACAATGAAATTCGATTCGTGGAGAAGCATTGAGACTGGGTATGACTACCTGTTCGTCAACGTGATCGATGCGGATACAGGCGAGAAAAAAGAAGTTCAGAAATTCGATGACGTCACAAAAGGCTGGGACAAAGAAGAAATCAGCCTGAATGAGTTTGTTGGCAAAAAAGTACAAGTCGAGTTTAACTATGTGACTGACGTCGCTTACGTGTTGGATGGCTTCTATCTCGATAATTTTGAAGTAGAAGCAGACGGTCAAGTCATCTTCGCTGATGATGCAGAGGGTGAGAAGAAGTTCAAATTGGACGGCTTCATCCACTTCGATGGAAAAGGAAAAATGTACGATACGTACTACCTGATTGAGCTGCGCTCTCATGAAGGCATTGACGCTGGGCTGAAGCATTTCCGTCGCAACGATTCCTTCTTCACCTATGATCCAGGTATGGTGATTTGGTACTTTGATGGTCGCTTCGAAAGAACCCGCGACAATAATACGAGCCAGCATCCAGGCTACGGCTTGCTCGGTGTAGTAGATGCTCATCAGGAAGTGCGTTATTGGAACAATGATGAGGGTAACAAAAAGGCAATCGCAGACTCCCGCTACCAAGTGAATGACGCTGCGTTTAGCCCGAAAGATACCTCCGGAATGGATCTGGATTACATTTATGGAACGATGCAATACGAGCCGCTGGATGGCGTTACTGAGTTTGAAGACAGTGATGACTACTCGATGCCGGAAGTACCGGAAATCGGAAAAATCCTGCCGCAAATCGGCTTGGAGATCAAATTGAAAAGAGTATCCAAAAAGTTCACGGATGCAACGATTGAGTTGTCCATCGACAAAGATTAATGAAACGAAAAAGACGCCACACAGCGCCGAGCTGATGTCTGGCGTCTTTTTCGTTTCACTCTTTACTGGTCTAAGCTCGCCTCCATCGCAATAGGCTATAACAATGAACGACAAGCTGCCTGAACGTAATTGCGCGCAAGACAGACAACCTTTTGTACAGGCATAGGAATCGCGCCCGGCAGCAAGGGGGGATTATTTTATGCTGCATATTGTCGCTTGCATTAAGCAGGTGCCAGACACAAAAATCATCAAGATGAATCCGAAGACAAATACGATGGACCGGGCTAGTGCGCCAGCCATTCTCAACCCGTATGACGCACATGCTGTGGAGGAAGCCGTTCGCTTGAAAAAGCGATATGGGGGTGTGGTCTCGGTCGTAACCATGGGACCTCCGCCAGCGGTGAAGGCCATTCGAAAATGTATCGAGATCGGAGCAGACGCAGGCTATCTGGTAACGGATCGTGCGTTTGCCGGAGCAGACACATTGGCGACCAGCTATGCGATTACCAAAGCCATCGAGAAGATTGCAGAAAGCCAGCCAGTCGACCTCGTTATTTGCGGGAAGATGACCATCGACGGTGATACGGGACAAGTCGGACCGGGTGTCGCCAGAAGATTGGATATTCCGCCGCTTACGTGTGTGAAAAAAGTAGTGGAGGTAAACAAAGAGCAAGGTTACGCCATCGTGCATCGAAAGCTGGAGGATGGTTATGAAGTCATTCAGTCGACCTTGCCTTGTTTGTTTTCCGTGGAGAAGGAGATTAACGAGGTGCCCTATTCTCCGCTGCCCAACATGCTTCGAGCAGCCAGATACAACCCCGTTGTCTGGTCCGTCGATGACTTGGGGGATATCGATCGGACACTGTTAGGTCTGAAGGGCTCTCCTACTATCGTCGCGAAGGTTTGGCCTCCAGAGAAGCCAAAGGGTGGCGAAATGCTCGAAGGGAGCACGAACGAGCAAATCTCACGCCTGATGGAAATTTTACACGATAAACAGCGATTGTTTCGAGTGAAGGAGGAGCAGGTATGAATCTGGATGATTTTCGAGGCATCTGGGTGTATTTGGAGGCGAGTGACGGCCGTATTGCGCCTGTATCACTCGAGCTGCTGGGGGCAGGACGGCAAATGGCTGACAAGCGAGGTGTTCCGCTTGCAGGCTTGTTGATCGGGGATGGCGTACGGGAGTTGGCCCATACCGTGTTTCCATACGGTGCTGATCAAGTGTACGTATACGATCACCTGATTTTTCAAGAATATCGAACAGAGTCCTACATGCGAGCAGTCATCGAATGTGTCCAAAAGCACAAGCCAGAAATCATCTTGTACGGCGCGACTTCGACCGGAAAAGATTTGGCGAGCGCTGTCGCGACAGACTTGGAGACAGGACTGACCGCAGATACGACCATGCTCGATGTGAACGCGGAAACAGGTCTATTGGAAGCGAGCCGCCCAGCATTTGGTGGTAACATCATGGCGACGATTCTGTGCAAAAAGCATCGACCACAAATGGCGACTGTCCGACCAAAAGTCATGAAAGCGCTTGAGCCAGATGAGTCGCGCACGGGAGAAATCATCGACGAAAGCATTCGGCTGCGTGAAGAAGACATTCGCACAAAAGTACTGAAAATCGTCCGGGAGACGAAGGAAAAGGTGCGGCTGGATGAAGCCGATGTAATTGTCGCCGGTGGAAAAGGGATGGGGAGCAAGGAAGGCTTTGCGCTGATTCGGCGCTTCGCTGAAAAAATTGGGGCGACAGTTGGGGCGAGTCGGGATGCAGTTGAAGCAGGGTGGATCGATCATGAGCATCAGGTAGGGCAAACAGGAGTGACGGTAACGCCTAAAATTTACTTTGCCATCGGCATATCGGGAGCCATCCAGCATTTGGTCGGGATGCGTAACTCTGGATTGATCATTGCGATCAATAAAGACCCAAATGCGCTTATCTTCCAGTCTTGTCATTATGGAATCGTCGGTGATGCTTTTGAAATCGTGCCATTATTAATAGAAGCATTCCAAAAAGAGCCGGACAAGGAGGTAACGTATGGCTGAGAAATTTGATGTCATTGTCGTCGGAGCAGGTCCGGCTGGAACGGCTTGTGCGTATACGCTTGCCAAAGCGGGCGTAAATGTTTTGTTGATGGAGCGCGGCGAATATCCAGGCTCCAAGAACGTGATGGGAGGTGTTTTGTATCGCAAGACGATGGAAGACATCATCCCCGAATTTTACAAGGAGGCGCCTGTAGAACGACCGATTGTCGAGCAGCGATTCATGATGCTCGATAGGGAATCAGCCATCAACTTCAGCTATAAGGGCTTAGAGTGGGCACAGGAGCCGTACAACAATTTCACTGTACTGCGGGCAAAATTTGACCAATGGTTCGCTGATAAAGCCGTGCAGCAGGGAGCCTTGTTGCTCAATGAGACGGTCGCGTTGCAGTGCATCGTGGAAAACGGCAAGGTGGTCGGCGTAAAAACAGATCGACCGGATGGAGATCTGTATGCGGATGTTGTCGTATTGGCAGATGGCGTCAATTCCTTGCTGGCAAAATCGCTAGGCTTCCACAAAGAGTTTCGTCCAGATGAGGTAGCGCTTGCCGTCATGGAAGTACTGAAGCTGGATCGTAAGGTGATTGAGGATCGCTTCAATCTGGAGGGCGATCACGGTTGTACCATCGAAATATTCGGGGATTCGACCAAAGGGATTTTGGGAACGGCCTGGCTTTATACGAATAAGGACAGCTTGAACATCGGGGTAGGGACGATGCTGTCGGGTCTGATCAAAAACAAGATCAAGCCATATGAGTTATTGGACTATGTCAAAAATCACCCGATGATTCGTCCGTACATTCAGGGCTGTGAACAACAGGAATACTTGGCGCATCTGATTCCCGAGGGCGGCTATCGCTCCATTCCGAAAGTCGTCGGAAATGGTGTAATTGTTGTAGGGGATGCGGCTCAGCTCGTGAACGCCATTCACCGTGAGGGCTCGAATATGGCGATGGCCTCTGGTGTGATGGCGGCTGAGACGATTCTCGCGGCAAAAGAGGCGGACGATTATTCAGAAAGAATGCTCGACACATACCGGATTAATCTGTTGAACAGCTTTGTCGGTCAAGATTTGAAAAAGTACAAGGATGCCACGCATCACTTTGAAAAATTCCCGCAGTATTTCGAACAGTATATACCGATGATGAACAAAGCGGCTAGTCAGATGTTTACGGTCGATGGAAGCTCGAAATGGACGAAGCAGAAAAAAATCTGGCGCGATCTAGGCTCTGCCAAGGACAAATGGAAAATGGCACGTGATCTGATGAATGCGTGGAGGGTGATGAAGTGATGCAGGATCTACCGAAGGGTCAGTCGATCGAAGAAAAACAGTACCTGGTACGCTTCAAAGCGGATACACAGTCTCATCTGCACGTGCTCTCCGCTGATGTTTGTGCGACGCAATGCCCGGATAAGCTCTGTACGATCTTCTGTCCAGCGGAAGTATACAAATGGGAAGAAGTGCGGATGCACGTGGGGTACGAAGGGTGTCATGAGTGCGGAAGCTGCCGCATTGGTTGCCCGTATGAAAACATTAAATGGGTGTATCCGAAGGGTGGACACGGAATCATCTTCAGACTCGGGTAATGGGCGGCGATGAGCGGTGATACAAGTAGGCGATCTGGTGGTATATGTGAAGGATGGGGCAAAGGGAGTCGTTCTCCATATTGAGGAGGATCGTTTCCAGGTAAAGTGGGAAGATGATTTTGTTAGCTGGGAGAAAAGGGAATGGCTGCAGGCCAGCTCCGTGGAACATCACGATCAAAAAAAGCAGTTAGAACAGCGGGAGTGAGTTCCCGCTGTTCTTCTGCTTTTTGGTGGATTCGATTATTAGTGATGGACTGTAAAAGGATACTTACGAGCCCAAGACCCCTCGATTCGAAAACAGCCGAGAACTGGTTGGGGAGAAGAGAGCGATACGATAAGATAGGCTACTTCCGGGTAATGACAATAAGCAATATCCTCAGGTGACGGGATGGCTGGTGCAGTTGGATGGGAGTGATAAATTCCAACCAATTGCTCTCCACGTAACGCCATTTTGTGGAATACCTGTTGAATCTGCCTAGGGTCCATGGCAAAGGCAACAGGGCTTTTTAACGTATTTTCCATACGCCAAACCGTCTGTGCCATACCATTCCTACCGGAAAGCAATCCACACGTTTCATTCGGCTTTTTTTCCAGTGAATCTCGGATGATTTCATCCCTGACATCGCGGGTCATAGAAAAGGGGGTCTCTGTAAGATTAGCCCTGCCAACGCCTGCCGCAGCAACCTCCACTGGTTCTAGTCTGTACGGACGGCTGCACTCTGTGCACCGGACCGGATTTTGGCAAAGGTGATCGCGGCATTCTCGATGGACGTTGGGCAGGTTGGACGAAATGTTGCTGACGTTGCTGGTACAGTGCACGCATTTGTTCAGGTGTCATGGTGTTTCCTCCCTTTCTGGAATGTATTATGTTGTATTCAGCATCGTTGCACATGGTAACGGCTCCTGCACATTTTCGCTTTTTCAGCGAAACGGGTTGAAGGTATTCGGGTTTTGCGTATAAGATATCGGCATTTGCACTGGAGTGGGGGATGAAAACTGATTCGAAGTATGGGAAGTATGGGACGTTTGGGAAGGCTGGTTGAATTGGGTGTTCGGGAGTTGACTGAAGACTTTGTTGGTACGAGCCTCTTTTTGCGTAAATTCCTTGATGATTTGCTTGTATTTTTCTTCGTTGTTCTGCAATTCCTTCACCATGCTTTTGAGGCTGGCTACTGTCTTCTTCAGCACTTGCTCTTGGGTTGTAAGTTGCTCAAGAGCTTTTTCTTTTTCAGTTATGATCGTGTCATATTTTTTGGTTGTTCGCTCCAAAACATCGTTCCATTTATTTTGCTGAACAGAGATGGTGGTCAGCTTTTCGTCGTTTTCCTTGGCTTGTTTTTGAAAAGCAGCCAAACGATCTCCTGACTCCGTTAATTGCTGCCGTGTTTCTTGTAGCTCCGACTGGAGGGTCTGTACGGTGTTTTGTGTACGTTGTAATTCCTCGTCGCGATTTTGGATAATATGCTGCAGTTCTTGCTCACGCAGGGAATGTGCTTCGACTAGCTCATTATAATCTGCGATGAGTTGATTTTTTCTTAGCCGTGCAGCTTCCAGCTCAAGAAGCGCTTCGGTTAATTGTTGAGAAACTTCTTCGTGTTTTGCTGCCCAACTTTGCTCCAGATCAATGACTTTTTGGGACATTTCTTTTTGGGTGGCCTGTAGCGTTTGTTCTCGGGTATGCAGATCCTGGCTTTGATTGTGGAGTTCTTGTTCTCGGGTGTGTAAATCCTGTATTTGCTTCTGGAGTTCCTGCTCCCGCGCGTGTAAATCGTGCTTCTGAGTCTGGAGTTCTTGCTTCTGAGTCTGGAATTCTTGCTCCTGGGCGTGCAAATCCAGCTTCTGATTTTGGTGTTCTTGCTCCTGAGCATTTAATTCTTGTTGGCGAGTGAGGAGTGACTGTTCCAGTGTGTGTAGTTCTTGCTCCCGAGTGACTACTGTCTGTTCACGAGTGTGTAGCACTTGCTCTTGAGCCTGTAGCTCCTGCTCTTGATTGAGAAGAGCTTGGTCTCGAGTGTGCAGCTCTTGCTTCAGAGTGAGTAGCTCTTGCTCATGGGAACTGAGTTCCTGTTCGTGAGAGAGAAGCTCCTGCTCTCGAACCTGAATGGCTTGCTCTCGGGCTTGTAGACCTTGCTCGTGCACCTGCAGCTCTTGGCCTTGAGCAAGAAGTGTTTTCTCCTGGGAGAAAATGGCTTGCTCCCGAACCTGAAGCTCCTGTTCATGAGACTGTAGCTCTTCTTCTTGAAATTGCACCGTTTGTGCTTGAGCGTGTAGCTCTTGAGTCCGTGCCTGCAGATCTTGCTCGAGAACGTGCAGCTGCTGCTCTCGTGCCTGTAGTTCTTGGGTCAGAGCGTACAGTTCTTTTCCTTGGGTCTGCAGTACTTGCTCCTGCGCGTGCAACTCTTGCTCTCGCGTCTGTAGGTCCTGCTCTCGCGTCTGTAGGTCCTGCCCTTGTGCGTGCAGTTCTTGTCCGCGTGCATGTAGGTCTAGCTCTTGATCGTGTAGCTTTTGTTCCCGGTTCTGTAGGTTAAGCGCTTGAGCGTGCAGTTCTTGTTCCTGCGCCTGAAGGTCTTGAGCATAAGAGTGAAGTTCTTGTCCCCGAGATTGCAGTCCTTGCCCGAGAACGTGAAGTTCTTGTTCCTGAGATTGTAGTTCTTGCGCTTGAGCGTGAAGTTTTTGCTCCTGCGCTTGAAGTTCTTGGGCCATAGCGTGAAGTTCTTGTTCCTGAGATTGTAGTTCTTGCGCTTGAGAGAGAAGCTCTTGCTTCTGCGCCTGAAGTTCTTGTGTCTCTGCGTGCATTTCTTGTTCTCGAATTTGCAGTTCTTGCGCCCGAGATTGAAGTTCTTGCGCTTGAGCGTGGAGTTTTTGCTCCTGCGCTTGAAGTTCTTGTGTCCGAGTGTGAAGTTCTTGTTCCTGAGTTAGTAGTCCTTGCGCTTGAGAAGCTAGTTCATGCTCCCATGCTTGCAAGTCTTGAGCCTGAGACTGCAGTTCTAGTCCCTGAGTTTGCAGGCTTTGTTCGAGTGCCTGTAACTTTTGTTCCCGAGTCTGCTGGTCTAGCTCTAGAGCGAGTATTTCTTGCTCTTTCGTCTGGAGTTCTTGAGCTTGAGAGTGCAGTTCTTGTTCCCGAGTAAGTAGCCCTTGCTCGAGAACGTGCAGGTCATGCTCTTTCGTCTGGAGTTCTTGAGCTTGAGAGTGAAGGTCTTGCTCCCGAGTGAGCAGACCTTGCTCGAGAACGTTCAGGTCGTGCACTTTCGTCTGGAGTTCTTGAGCTTGAGAGTGGAGGTCTTGCTCCCGAGTGAGCAGACCTTGCTCGAGAACGTTCAGGTCATGCTCTTTCGTCTGGAGGTCTTGCGCTTTAGCGTGAAGATTATGTTCCCGTGCCTGTAGGTCATGTGTCTGAGAATGCAGCTCTTGTTCCCGAGTGAGCAGACCTTGCTCGAGAACGTGCAAGTCATGCTCTTTTGTCTGTAGGTCATGTACCTGAGAGTGCAGTTCTTGTTCTCGAGTGTGCAGCCCTTGCTCACGAGTCTGTAGGTCTTGCATCTGAGAGTGAAGATCATGTTCCCGTGTCTGTAGGTCTTGCATCTGAGAGTGAAGATCATGTTCCCGTGTCTGTAGGTCATGTGCCTGAGAGTGCAGTTCTTGTTCCCGAGTTAACAGCCCTTGCTCGAGAACGTGCATTTCTTGTTCTCGCGTCTGGAGTTCTTTAGCCTGTGAGTGAAGGTCATTCTCCCGTGCTTGGAGGTCATGTGCCTGAGAGTGCAGTTCTTGTTCTCGAGTGAACAGGCCTTGCTCGTGAACATGTAGTTCTTGCTCTCGCGTCTGTAGTTCTTGTGTTTGAGTGCGAAGGTCATGCTCCCGATTTTGCAAGTCATGTACCTGAGAATGGAGGTCTTGTTCCCGAGTGAGCAGCTCTTGCTCGAGTGCGTGAAGGCTTTGCTCCCGATTTTGCAGGTCATGTACCTGAGAATGGAAGTCTTGTTCCCGAGTGAGCAGCTCTTGCTCGAGTGCGTGAAGGCTTTGCTCTCGCTCTTGGAGGTCATGTACCTGAGAATGGAGGCCATGTTCTCGAGTTTGCAGCTCTTGCTCGAGATCGTGAAGATTTTGCTCCCGATTCTGTAGGTCATGCTCCCGCGCCTGCAGGTCATCTGACTTTGATTGAAGTTCTTGTTCCTGAGTGAGCAGCCCTTGTTCGAGAGAGTGAAGGTTTTGCTCCCGAGTTTGGAGGTTGTTTGCTTGAGAATGCAGCTCTTGCTCGAGAACATGCAGGTCATGCTCCCGCGCCTGCAGGTCATGCAGCTGAGAATGCACTCTTTGCTCGACAGCGTGAAGGTCATGCTCCCGTGTCTGCAAGTCATGAGCTTGAGAATGTAGCCCTTGCTCGAGAGTCTGGAGGTCATGCTCCCGATTCTGTAGGTCATGCTCCTGAGATTGCAGCCCTTGCTCGAGAGCGTTAAGATTATGCTCGCGTGTCTTCAGTTCTTGCGCTTGAGTATACAGCTCTTGGTCTAGAGCGTGTAGCGCTTGAGCTTGAGACTGCAAATCTTGTTCCCGTGTCTGCAGGTCTTGCGTTTGAGAATGGAGGTCTTGCTGGAGAACGTGTAGCTCTTGAGCTTGAGAGTCCAGCTCTTGCTCCCGCTGCTCCCATTTTGCGATTGCATCTTCCAGCTGTTGATTCAATAACTCCATTTTGGACAGCTGCTCCTGCTGACTTATCTGTGCATTCTCAAAATTTTCATTTGCGTCGTCTAACGCTTGTTTCCACTCGATTTGTTGTTGCTCCAGATGTGCGATCATGTCTAGATGCTGTTGGCGTTCTTGCTGCATTTCCTCGATTTGCTGCAACTGTAGCTGTTCTTGCTCCTGTAACGTCGCTTGCCACTGTGCTTCTTTTTGTTCGTAGCTTTGTACCCGTCGTTGGAGCAATTCCAGATGCTCGCGTAAGTGCGCTTCCTGGGCTTGATGTTTGGACATGATTTCTTCAAGCTGTGGCCCTTTTCGCTGCTCCTTGATTTCGGTTTTCAAGTTTTCGATCGATTGCTTCAGCTTTGCCTCTGTATCCTGATAGCTGGTTATGGTATTTTCGCGCTGCTTCAGGAGACGTTCGTAGTAGTCGAGCTTGCTTTTCATTTCTTGGAGCAAGTCTTGCGATTCGTTCAAACGCTGCTTCCACTGTGTCCCTTTGCTGTCCAACTCGTGTAGGGTTTGGTTCAATTGTTCAAGTTGTTCTCTGTACGTTTCGCTTTTATTGGTTGTTTCTTCGATCTGCTTCTGTAGATGCCACACTTCTTGCGTGAGTTGGTTCGCTTTGTCCTCGTAGTAGTGCGCTTGTTTTTTTAGCAAGAGGAGCTTCTCATTTTCTCTCGGCTTATTCGTATTGGAGATTCTCCTTTTGTGCACAGTGTTGTCCTCCTTTTTCCGTCTGGCATTCCCATATAGACATATGTACGGGGGTGGAATTGGTGCCTGTATTGTGGCGAATGCTCTTATAAAGAAAAAACGGGAGAAGTGTTTGACTTCTCCCGTCTGATTGGAAATGAATATTTGTCCTTACGGAGTGGTAATGACAATATCTCCGAAGGTAATGCAATCGGCAACCAGCAATTGTTCGTCTGGTACGATTGTGACTGTTGCGCTGAAGACGAGGATGCCAGCAGAGTCGGTGAGTGTCAGGATGATGACGTCTGGCAGGCCGATACCTGTTTCGGCGAGTGTCAGGGAGTAGGTCATGGTTTCTTGTACGCCTGTTGCTGTGAATGTCCGTACACCAGTACCTGTTACGATCAGACCTGTCACGATAGGCAGGATAGGCAGTACAGTGATGCATGTCGGAGAGCTGATGGTCGTTGGCGAGAAGCTGAAGCTTTGATCGCCAAGCACATCAGGCAGGAGAGCATCAAAGAAGTTAAAAGTAAACGAGCTGCTGGATGGATCGCAGCTTGGGCAGATATCTGCGATGAGCTGGATAGTACCGACGGCTATCGCGAGTGGGATACCAATGGAAATGGAGACGTTTGGTACCAATGCGTTGACGGATGCCTGGCAATCGCAGTTGCGTACTGGGAAGATTGGTGGGCATTGTGGCGGGAATGTGATCGGCGGGCAACGGAAAGAAGGCGTCGGCGATGGGATTGGAATGTTGTTTGGACGAGGTGCGCAGAATTTCGCCAATACTTCCAGCTTGACTTCTGCTTCTACTTGGATCTATACGCAAACAATGACGTCGAGTTGAACCATGCCGCCGAGGAGAACTGTACCGGTTGGAGAGCACTCGAATGCACTGATTCGGCACAAGACATTGTCCTCATCAAGCGGCTCAGGCAGGCACAGCACAACTTCCTGATCGAATTGCACAGTGGTTGTGAATTCGCAGAGAGGGGTTCCATCTGCGAAGACGCGAACCAGCACGGTGGCTCCGAACACGAAGCGAACGACCCCGACCCGAACGGTGGTCCCATTGACTGTAATGTTCTCGCGGCGAATACTGACGACTCTGCATGTAGGACCAGGAGCAACAGGCTCAACGCAGGAGAGCGTAATATCTTGCCCTGCACGAATAGCTGCGTCTACCAGAGCTTGACAATCATCTGGAAGGGCAATCTTGTTTCGGTAGCTGTTCGCTAATACTACCTAGTCATACACCTTTTTGACGCGAATGCACTCTTCCTGCAAGTTGTTCGGTATAGGAGGAGTTGCTGTAGGCGTCGGTGTAGGGAGCTGGCGACCCATAATGGGCTTCACGTGATGTTTCACCGTAAGAATCCTTCCTTTCCTAGGGAGTTTGCTTTGCAGTTACATACTATGTGGGCAATGGGAGTTTTGCATGTTCAGCAAGCGCCTATTTTTTAGGTAATTATCTTGTCAGAAGGGAATTTGGAATTTTTGAAAGTACCAATTGTCATCAAATTTTCTTTGAGCAGCGTATCGAACACGCTGAGCAGCCGCCCCGCAAGTCAGCACATCATCCGTAATTTCGCTGGCATTCGCGTATAACACAAGTTTTTTCGCAGCCTCTATTCGATGCTCACTAAAATGGCTGTACGCCATCCGAAGCATGTTGTAATAAATGTGCTCATGCGCAATTGTATAGGGATGTACTTGCCGAAATAAATGCAAGATTTTTACGGATGGTTGGACCATGCACGTATATCCAAAGAGCCACATTTTGATGGAAAACTCGATATCTTCAAATCCCCAAATGCGAAAACCGCGGTCAAAGCCCCCTGTTTTCATAAAAGCCTCTCTGGTCACGAGGAAGCATCCCCCTGGCAATATCGCAACCGGGACCGGGCCTTTTGGCTTTGGATACCAGGTTATCTCGAGCTTATTGTTCAAATTTTGCCCATAACCAATTTTGTGAGGCTCTGTCATGGATGCGATGCCAGGGGCAACGCCATCTGCTTTTTTAGTGAGAATGAGCTCCATCATCTGATCGATCCAAAAGTTTTCAAAAGTCAGATGGGCATCGCAAAAAATCAGGTAGTTACCGCGGGCATGATCCACGCCTAAGTTTCGTGCTGCTGCAGCGCCGATGCCTTCTGTTGTGATTAGTTTTATTTTTTCATTTTGCCCTAGACCTTGTAAAAAGTGACAACCGTTATCTGTTGAGGCATCATCGACTACGATCACTTCATACGGATAGGTGGTTCTTGTATTCAAAAGGGAAGTGATAGTAGAACGCACATTATCCCCTTCATTTTTTACTGGAATGATAATAGAGATCAGGGGCGTTTGTGAGATGGGCATATGACCACTCCTTTCTGTAGCCATGGTATGCGCAAAGTGTTACTTCGGAACGGTCGTTGCCAAAAATGTTCACTTTGGACACTGGGCATTCATACAATATCGCGGACTCAAGAAAGAGTCGTGAGGAGAGATGGGGATGGAAGTCGAGGTATATTACAGCGGACAACGTGGCGGGACCATGCCGTATGAGGCTCTGCCAGCATTTCGTTTGTTTTGCAAACAAAATGGCTTTCAATTGAAATGGGATTCGACGAATAAAAGAATCGACTTGGACTCTGGTTTGAAAGGGAAAATTTGCGTGCTGTTTACAGGAGTATCAACGGTAGAGACAGCCTACGAGCGGGAGGTATTGGGGACCGTACAAAAATTTCTCTCCGATAGCGGTATGGAGGTTGTCTTAAGCCAAAACAATTCTTCTTTGGCGAAAAATACAGATGTAGCCATACGCTTCAGCATGCGGGAAATCCGAATACTTGAAAAACCCAGACTCATTTTTTTTCAGTCGGAGGATGAGAAGCGACAAGAGCTGGTCAAGTGTTTACGTACAGAAATGCAGCAGTCAGGAATCGCGTGTCATTACAAAGTGCCCAAAAATAAAAACCAGACATCGATTATACACATCCAGCTTCAGCTACCGCTCTATACAGATGAGATCCAACTGAAGAATTATGCGGAGAAAATTGCTCTTCACTTAGCGTCTGGTGTTTTGGAGTATTTGCAAAATGGTTTACACATTCAGCCCTTGGCGTTTTTACCGCCAAATCTTTTAAAGCTGTTTTATTCCCAGATGTTTTTTACCGCCGATACGGAGAGACAGAAGGTAGCAGATGAGGGGTATCAGTCAGAGGCACTGATCACGAATGAGGCGAGTGATCAGGCGAGTGATCAGGTAAGTGATCAAGTAAGTGATCTGACAAGTGATCTGGTCACTGAACAATATAGTGAACCGATAGAAGTACTGACTATGGCGGAAGAAGATCTGGAACAGGAAGTGATGATTCATCCCATTTTAGAAGTGCCTGAACAAAATGACTTGCATGCGGCCGCAGAGGTGTTTTTTGATTACACATTGATTCACTCCGAATCAATTGAGAAGCCGTACCTCTTAATTGGTACGCTCCAAGTGAAAAATACGGGGAATGTTGAATTGAATAATCCAATCGTTTGTTTGCGTGTCTCGCCTGTCGATTCGATCAAAATGGGGGGCCAGGTATTGCCACCCAAGCTCGTGGAGACGATGGCCGTTCAAAGCACGACGGGTATGAAAGGGTGGCGATACTTAGAAGACGACTGGTTTGCCCAAGCAATGGAGAGGGGGGAATACTGGATTGCACCGATCCAGCCTGTATCCATTTCGCCACAATCGACGGAATCGTTCCAAAACTTCCAGATTTCTTTTATGAAACAAGAAGCGGGGAAGGGAATAGTCGTCGAGGGAGTCGTGCTTTGCAACGATCAGGAGGTGCATTTTCCAGCCAATAACCGGATCGCCGTTTCTTTTTAATGAAGAAAAGCCACCATTTCAGAAGAAATGATGGCTTTTCCGTTCCGAGCCTCTATTTTTTCAGGAACATTTGTACAAACGTTTTCCCATGTGGGCCGCCATTTACGACTGCAATGGCTACGTAGTCGTATGTGGGGCTCATGATATTGGCTTTGTGCCCGGAGGAATTCATGAACATTTGATGGGCACCACTCACTGAATAATTTTGTGCAATATTTTCGGCTGCAGCTAAATAGCGAATGCCGAAAGTGTCCATCATTTGAAATGGTGAGCCGTAAGTGGGCGAAGTGTGGCTGAAGTAGCCTTTGTTTACCATCTCTTGGGCTTTCACACGTGCAACGTTCACCAGCTGCATGTCGACTTGATAGGGTGCAAGTCCACGGCTGGTGCGCTCTTGATTCACGAGTTGAACCATTTCTTTTTCCTCAGCTGTCAATCCTGCTGGAAGAGGAACTTGCGTGCCTGTCCCAGGCTTTTGTGGCTGCTCAGGCTTGCTCGGTGTTACAGGAGTAGTTGGTGTCGTAGGATTGGTTGGCTTCGTATCTGGTTGAGGCTGTACTGGATTGTTCTTGTATTGCGTTGCAATGGCTGTATATGTTTTGGCGTCCGCTTCACCGGTCAACGGTTGTTTGTTGCGGGACTGGAACAGCATGACGGCAAATCGGGTAGATTCATCGTACTGACCCGACGCTGTCACTTTGTATCCGAGACCAGCGAGCATCTTTTGCAAGTCCTTCACTCGTTCACCGCTTGCACCCAATTTGAGCGTAGCGTAATCATTTGACTCATTTGACTCATTTGGCTCAGTTGGCTTGGATGGTGTGACTGGCGGAGTAGTCGGTTTTTGATTCAGTTTCTTGTACGCGCTCTTCAGTTTATCGTACGTAGCTTTATTGACAATTCCGGTTTGCGGGAGCTTGTACTTTTTTTGAAACGCTTTGACGTTATAAGCCGTGTTGCTGTTGTAGGTCTTGTCCACTACCAGCTTGTAGTCGTAATGGAGTGCATCGAGCATCTTTTCCACTTCAAGCACACGTGTGTTCTTCATCCCTTTTTTCAAAGGGGTAAAGGTTGTTTTCGCAAATGCAGGTTGTCCGATCATGGTAACGAGGACGGACAGGGAAAGGATGGTTGCAATCTTCTTCATGTTGCGATTCATCTCATCACGCCTTTCTCTGGTTTGTCGCACCACAATGGTACTAAATGTGGAACAAATGAGAAAAGCACAAAATATTGGAAAGAGGTGGAGGTGTGATGCTTGACCTCTCGTGGATCGATCTGATCATCTTAGTGCTGGCAAGCTTTCGTCTCACGCATTTGATTGTCTTTGATGAGATCACGTCTTTTCTGCGAAAACCGTTTTACCAGGTCGTATATATAACTGATGAGTCAGGACAAATGGTTCGGGACTTTCAATTTAAAGGCGGGAGGGTGCGCCAATGGATAGGAAGATTGTTGAGCTGCCATTGGTGCATTGGAGTTTGGGTGGGAGCTCTGATCGTTGGGTTGTATATGTATGTGCCAGCCGCCTATCCTGTTTTACTCCTGCTTGCCATAGCCGGAGCGGCGGCTGTCATTGAAACGAAGCTCTACGCAAGCTGAATAGTTAGCTCCTCGAAAAAGCTTTGTACACGATTACTTCGTCATGGGAAAGAGGAAGGATCTCTTCTGCCATGTATCCTCCTGCGATTCGTTGTTGGACTTGTGGGGTGCTTGGTAAGCCAACACTGGATGACGCTATGTCCACCCGAAGCTTTGTGGCATTCGGGTCGAGCGGAATTTCGAGGGCAAAGGTGGGCTTATCAACGGTATAGCTTTTGACGTTTACTCCGTTCACGAGCGCAGTCAAGACAATCGGCTTCGGCAATTTTGCAGGGGAACCAGGAATTTTGCCTTTTACTAATAGCATTTGTGCAGGTGCAGAAGGATCCGATTCAACGATGACGCGCAGGACAGGGGGCGCCCACAAGTCCATGCTGCGATTCATGCTTGCGATTCGGTTTGTATTGGATGGGAATGACTTATACAGTCGGAGCAAGTCAAGTACACCCATGCCTTTGTACTGTGGAACGTACGAAATCCAATGATGGGGTATGGACGCATAATTTTTCGCAAGAGATCTCAAGACTTCCGGTACACCGACTGAATGCCATTGGGTAGCTGATTTGCACGTCGTGTGGATTCGAGCGTTTCCTAAATAGTGGGGGAGATAACCAATGGGATAATATTTGGCGATTCGCATCCAGAGGTCGTAATCCATGCAAAATTGCAATTTTTCATCGACGCCCCCCATTTGCCGGAAGACGTGAGCTCTGATGAAAGCGGATGGCTGACAAATCACGCAGCTCTGGTACAATTTCTTGGAGTCAGCCTGTTCTGACGGGTAGGTGGTGGATACTTGGCCGTACTCGTTCATCACATAGCAATTGCCGTGAAGCATGCCCCAACCCGGGTTACTCGCAAAAGCGTGAACAGCCTTCATGAGGGCGCCGGGTACATATGTGTCGTCTGAATTCAGCCAGCCAATAATCTCCCCTCTTGCCATTGCCAAGCCTTTGTTCAGAGCATGAGACTGTCCGCGATCCGGTTCGGAAATGTAACGGAATCGCGGATCATTTTGTGCATATTCTTGCAAGATGGAGAGAGTAGCATCCGTTGAGCCTCCATCTACAACGATATGCTCAATGTTCGCATAGTCTTGAGTCAATATGCTATGGATCGTCTCACGAATAAACCGGCCTTGGTTGTAGGAAGGGGTAATGATACTCACCAAGGGTTGGTGGGACACGAGATTCACTCCCATCTTTACTTCATAAAATAAAGCATGCACTACCATCAGACTATGAAAGAATGGTAAATCGGGTACACAAGCATCGATTGATCTTGTGTACCCGAGCTCATTTTACCTGGATATCAGGAACGATGCCCGGATTTCGGAATATACGGAGCAATTCTTTCTGCCGGATGGAATGGTCCGAATCGATTCAGGAATGACTTCGAACAGTGTACTTTTCACATTTCCACGATGCAAAGTACGGATGGCAGCCACCAAGTGGTTCCTGATCTGTCCAAGATATTCCCATCGACATGTCCCCCTTCACAGTGCTCGCCCTATACGATATGTTTCAGCAGTGCTCGACGGAATGATATAGATGCATTAATTTCGTCCCAAAGTGGTGCAAGGTTGCTTGGCAGTCACCAGGTTTTTGGAAAAAAGGCATATGCCCGTTTCTTGAGGTCTGCCAGAGACATAAAGTATGGGGAGAAAAGGAGGCGGAAAGCGTATGCCCTTGCCTATTGTGATCATCCATCGCGGAGACGATGATTATCTCACATACAGCTTGCAGCAAGCGAAAAGAAGCAACCCCCATTCGCCCGTCTATTTGATAGGGAATGTAGGAAACAGAAGGTATGTGACACATGGAATCAATCACGAGATGATAGACAATTACATGCATGCCGCTATGGAGTTTACGAGAGTCTATAAGCACATTCATTTCATGCCATACGAGTACAATTTATTTTGTTTTCAAAGATGGTTTATTTTACTGGCGTTTATGAAGAAGCACCACATTCCAAAATGTTGCTATATCGATACGGATGTTATGCTGTATACGGACGTGAACCATCCGCGCTTTGACAGCTTTATGATGGAATTCGTATGGACCAATTTCGTTGATATACAGAAGCTGGAGGAATTTTGCACTTTCATGACGTCTCATTTTGCGAATCCTATCTCGTTTGCGAAAGTCGTCCAATACACGATGCAGCGAAAGGACCAAATAAGATTCAACCAGCCTTTAATTACCGATATGGTGGTGGCCTTGCTATTTCTCGCGCAATTCAAGGATTACCAAATGACGAACGGCTTGTTTCATGATGGCTTTATTGATGGGAATATTCAGTATCCTGCTTCGGTGGAGAATTTGTACGGATATAAGAAAATTTACGCGATCAACGGTTCCTTGTGCTGCAAGGACATCGCAACAAGTCGATACCTCCCGTTGTTTTCCCTTCATTTTCAAGGGTATACGAAGCACTATATGAAGTATTTTACTGCTCCCCATCTACCACAAGGAGGCTGCTACTTTTTCGATTATATTTCAAGTCGTTGGATTCAGTTCATGTAGGCTTCTATCATCCCTCGTGTTATTTGACCATTTTCATTGAACCGTAGAGCATCCCCAACGACAAACGCATAAGATGGTGCATACAACACGATAAACGGATAGAGGTGGCCTGGGTGAAACTGATATTACTATCGGGTGGTTCAGGGAAAAGGCTGTGGCCGCTCTCCAATGATGTGAGATCAAAACAGTTTTTGAAGCTGATACGCAGTGCACATAACGAACCAGAGGCGATGGTTCAAAGAGTGTGGAGACAGCTGGACTCGTGCAAATGGTCGGAGCCGGTTTATATTTCGGCAGGCCGCTCACATGTTGATTTGATCCAAAGCCAATTGGGTGAAGATGTTCCCTTGATCGTGGAACCAGAAAAAAGAGATACCTTTCCTGCGATTTCATTGGCGGTTACTTATCTGTACTCTGCTTTGCAAATGAACCCGGATGAGGTCGTAGCCATCATGCCAGTCGATCCTTTCGTGGAGGATCGATTCATGGAGAGAATCAAGGAGCTGGAGAAAGTCCTTCTCAGCTCAGGAGCGAATCTCGCATTGATTGGAGTTAAACCTACGTATCCATCTACGAAATACGGCTACATTGTTCCGCGGCTTGATTCGGAAGCGGATAAGGCGGAAAGACGTTTTGCCTATAATGAAGTAAAAAGCTTCAAAGAAAAGCCATCACTTGAGCAAGCGCAGGATTTAGTAGAAAAGAAAGCCCTATGGAATTGTGGAATTTTTGCCTTTCGATTGGGCTATCTGATTCGAGAGTTGGAGAAAAAAGGATTGCCTACTGAATACAACCGCATGCATGAGAACTATAGCCAATTGCCTGCAATCAGCTTTGACTATGAAATTGTAGAAAAGGCAGAGAAAGTAGTCGTTCTACCGTATGACGGTTATTGGAAGGACTTGGGGACCTGGAATACGCTGACGGAAGAAATGAGCGGAAATGAAATCGGAAAGGTCTTGCTCGATGAAAGCTGCACGAATACGCACGTTATCAACGAATTGGACATACCCATCGTGTCCATCGGTCTATCGGATATGATCGTGGCGGCCAGTCCGGATGGCATCCTGGTTTCTACCAAGGAGCACAGCCACATGGTAAAAAATTTGGCCTTGGATTGGACAAAGCGCCCAATGTACGAAGAGCGACGGTGGGGCTGGTATCAGGTCATGCATTTTCAGAAGAATGAAGAAGATGTGGAGGTATTAACGAAAAGGCTCCATATAAACGCAGGAAAAAATTTGAGCTATCAATACCATCACCACCGTAGCGAAATATGGATGATCGTCGAGGGCTCTGGCGATTTCATCTTAGACGATCAGTTGCGTTTGGTTGGACCTGGTGACGTACTGCAAATCCCAGTAGGGGCCAAGCATGCGATCAAAGCGACGAGTGAGCTGGAATTCATCGAGGTACAGATGGGAAGTCAGTTGGTGGAAGAAGATATCGTTCGACTGGGCATGACATGGGCAGAGATTCTGGAGCAAATATCAAACCAGGGTGATCAGCATGATTAATACAGCCTTCTGGCGAGACAAAAAAGTGTTGGTTACGGGGCATACGGGCTTTAAAGGGTCATGGCTATGCTTATGGCTGCATTCCTTGGGGGCGAAGGTAACAGGATATGCGCTGTCGCCTCCAACGAACCCAAGTATATTTACGTGTGCTGGAATCAGCTCCTTCGTCAATTCGATCATCGATGATATCAGGTCAAAGGACAGCGTCCAGAAAGCGATCAATCAAGCAAACCCGGATATCATTATCCATATGGCTGCTCAACCACTGGTGCGATTGTCGTATCAATTTCCGGTCGAAACCTATGAAATCAATGTCATGGGCACGGTGAATGTACTCGAAGCAGCGAGATTGTCCGTACAGAACGGAATGAAAATCAAGGCAATTGTCAATGTTACGACCGATAAGGTTTACGAAAATCAGGAGTGGGTGTGGGGATACCGTGAGCAGGATGGGTTGGGCGGTTATGACCCATACTCCAATAGCAAAGCGTGCTCAGAGCTGGTTACTGCTTCTTATCGCAACGCCTTTTTTCACCCTGACCAGTATCATCAGCACGGTGTAGCGATTGCTTCAGCCAGGGCAGGCAATGTGATCGGCGGTGGTGATTGGGCTCTTGATCGTTTAATCCCGGATTGCATACGTTCCTTGATAAAAGGAGAGAAAATCATCATCCGTAATCCAATTGCGATTCGCCCGTGGCAGCACGTACTTGAACCGTTGAAGGGTTATTTGATGCTAGCTGAAAAAATGTGGGCGAATGGCAAGGATTACGCGCAGAGCTGGAATTTTGGTCCGAATGATCAAGATGCCAAATCGGTAGAGTGGATCGTCCAGCAGCTGTGTGAGCGTTGGGGATCAGACGCTCGCTTTGAAACGGAACGAACAGAATCAACATGGCACGAAGCGCAATATTTAAAGCTGGACTGCTCCAAGGCAAAAAGTGCTTTAGGCTGGAAGCCCAAGTGGTCGCTCGAACAGACCTTGGACAGTATCATTTCTTGGCATACAGCTTATCAGCAAAAGCAAGACGTGCGAACGATCTGTTTGGAACAAATCGCAGCGTATACAGATGAGACTTAGCGCACAGCCGCTCATACAGAGGAAGGAGGGCAGCCAATGAAAGTCGTTATTCTTGCAGGGGGGTATGGCACGAGGATAGGAGAAGAGACGCATCTTCGTCCAAAGCCGCTCATTGAGATCGGAGACTGGCCCATCATCTGTCATATCATGTCCCTATATTCCAAGTACGGCTTCGACGATTTTATCATCTGTCTGGGATACAAAGGGTATATGATCAAGGAGTACTTCGCGCACTACTTCCTGCACCATTCTGATGTAACGTTTGATTTTCGAAACGACAATCAGGTCACATTTCACAACCATAACGCTGCTCCGTGGAGAGTCACATTAATTGATACTGGTAAAGATACGGGGACGGGTGGAAGAGTGAAGCGGATTCAGAAATATGTTGGAGAGGAAACGTTCATGCTGACGTACGGCGACGGCTTATCCGACATGGATATTGGACAGCTGGTACAATTTCATCGCACTCATCATAAACTTGCAACCATCACCACGACCCAACCGCCAGGCCGATTCGGAGCGCTGGATATTGCCGATGGGAATTCTGTTACAGGATTCCAGGAGAAGCCGAAAGGGGATGGCGGATGGATCAATGCTGGTTTTTTTGTCATGGAGCCGGGCGTATTTGACTACATTGCGGGTGATGAGACCGTATTGGAAAAAGAGCCACTGGAGAGCTTGGCCAAAGCTAATCAGCTGATGGCCTTCAAGCACGCGGGCTTTTGGCATCCCATGGATACGCTGCGAGATAAAAAGTACTTGGAAGAGCTGTGGAAATCCGGGAAAGCTGCATGGGCAACCGACCGATAATGGAGGGGGAGCGGGAATGGGAGTGCTGAACGAGAACACGGAAGAAGTTTTTGCTTCCATCAGTTATGGGGACATTGCAATCGATTGCGGAGCAAATATGGGCATCATCTCTCAAAAAATGGCAGATAAAGGTGCCCTCGTCTTTGCGTTCGAACCGAATCCATTCGTATTTGAAGAGCTGTTAAAACGGGTAGGGTCGTATCCAAACGTCGTATGTATCAATAAAGCAGTATGGCATAAAAACGACAAGCTGCGCTTGCATTTGCATGACCTTTATCATACCGATCCAGCGGGATCAGCATATGCTTCTTCTCTTCTGACCAATCACCCTGTAACGGATATCCAGAAATATGTAGAGGTAGAGGTCATCGATTTGACTCAGTTCATTCAAATGCTCAATCGTCCGATCAAATTGATCAAAATCGATATAGAAGGAGCAGAATTTGAACTGCTGGAAAAAATCGTGGAGCATAATTTGCATTTGCAAATCGATAAGATCGTGGTAGAAAATCACGAATGGCTCATCGCCGACTTAAAAGCGAAAGCCGATCATTTTCGGAGAGTCATGCAAGAAAAACAAATTCACAACATTGATTTAAACTGGGTGTAAGCGAAGTAGATCCAAGCAGTTGAAGGGGAGCGATCCCAAATGAAGGTACTTGTGACGGGTGCGACAGGCTTTCTCGGCAGCCATCTCGTAAAAGCGCTTCGATTGGACGGCCATACCGTCATCATTTTAAAAAGGAGCACTTCCGATTGCTCGCGCATCCATGACATTTTATCTGATTTGATTACGTATGACATGGATCGGAGCCAGTTGGAAGTCCCTTTTATCGAACACGGAAAAATTGATGCGATTATCCATACAGCCACATGCTATGGACGCAACAAGGAAAGTCCTGCCATGCTGGTCAATGCCAATGTGACTTTTCCGCTGCAGCTGCTGGACGTGGCCATGCGCTTTGATACTCCTGTTTTTCTGAATACAGATACGTTTTCAAGTGCACCCCTCTCATTATCCAGACATCTACGCCCCTACAATTTGACGAAGCGTCAGTTTAGGGAATGGGGAAAAAGCATGACAGAATCGTCTGCCTTGCAATTCATAAACGTCAGGCTGGAGCATATGTATGGTCCGTATGACAATGCCGATAAATTTGTCGCTTCTGTCATCAGACGATGTCTCGCCAATGAGCCTGAACTAAGGCTGACAGAAGGGAAGCAAGCGAGGGACTTTGTTTATGTGGAGGATGTTGTTTCCGCCTTTCGCGTGCTGCTGGCGCATGCGGCAAGCCTGCCGAGTGGATTTGCCGAATACCAGGTAGGAACAGGGAAAGCCACAACCATCCGAGAATTCGTCCAACTGGTCCATCAACTGACTCAATCCAAGACGATCTTGAAGTTTGGCTCGATTGCCTATCAGGATCTGGAGATCATGCACTCACAGGCTGACATTCGCCCCTTGCAAGCGTTAGGATGGAAGGGTGAAGTGGAGCTAGCGGATGGGGTGAGAATGGTAATGAAAAGCTGCAAATAGCAGCGAAACAAAAAACATGGCGAGCCTGCAGCCATGTTTTTATTGCGTGCACTTAATCGAGAAAAGTCTTGTTCGTGCAGAACAGATCAGCGTGGAAAGGTTTCATTTCGTCTAATAAGTGGTTGTAGTTTTTCACTTTCACAACCGTATTGTCCCGCTTGAAAATATACATATGGGTAAACAATTTTTCCAGGAGAGTGTATAAAACCAGCGGATGTCTGCCGAATTTTTGCTTGATGTTCTCTGGGCTAAATTCAATGATCAGATCCGGGTCCCATTGCTTAAGTGTCCGCATGGCATTTTCCAGGACGGCGATTTCTGATCCTTCCACGTCGATTTTGATGAGATCGATGCTGGAGATCATATTCTTTTCTACCCAATCATCCAACCTGACACACGAGATAAATTGAGTGGATTTCTCCACGGTCGCCGGGTCATGTGGAATGTAAGACCATCCGCCGCCGCGAGGGTCTTCTTGAAAATGAATTTTTCCGTTCCGATCCGCTACACCGAGCTGTAAAGGTTCGACATTCGTGATGTGATTCTCGGATAGGTTTCGCAGGAGATACGGATAGTTAACATCGGAGGGCTCGAATGCGTATATCTTGCCCTGGGGTGCGAGATAGCTAAGTGCGAGCGATATCGTACCGAGGTTCGCTCCGATGTCTAGGCAAATATAGTCAGGTTGTACGATTTTTTTTAGCGGAAGGATGACATAATCTTCATAGTATCCTTTACAATACTCGATAAAGTACAAGACACTTTGATCGGAGTCATCCCCATACACGGTAAAGGTTTGATTATCGAACGGCAGGTGAAAGTCAACTTTCTTCATGGAATTCGTTGCTCCTTCAAGTGGATTGTAGATCATGATGATGTCATTTGCTACGACGAATAAAAGGTCTGGACGAAGAGAATGAACGAATTCTCGCAGTTCTTCGATGGTAGGATAATCCTTCAGCAATGGATTGGGGCCAATAAAGCAACGGGCATCATCAATCAAAATGACATGATTCAAAACAGAATGCTGCAGGATAGCAGTTAGCTCCTGCAAGATTGGTGTATCCAGCACTCCTTTGGCTGCCTCGGTTGATCGGGGAATGTAATGACCGTCCAGCCAAAACAGACAAGGTATTGAGACAGAATGCATCAGAGTGGTCATCATTTCTCCACTGTCACCCTGGAATATGTGAATATGACTGTCGCCTGAAAATTTCTCTTTTGCTGCCAAAAACAATGCTTCATCGAGTTCGATGGAAACGAGCAAGTCGAAATTGTTCTTCATCGCTTCCAACATGTCGCCCTTAAACGTACCTGTCTCGATCAAGATACGTAAGCCCATCGTTTTTCCAATGTGTTGAACCTTCGACATTTTGAAATCATTCGTCGGTGCTTCCAATAGCCAAAAATCCCACGTTTCTTGTTCAGTTAACGGAAACGGGATTCGGCGCTCCTTCCTCCACGTCTCCCGGATTTGCTGCATGCGCGACATACCAAGATGACCTCCTTTCAAATGATTTTAGTGTGCGACGGAAGAAAATACCGTCAATGTTTCGTATGCACATTTTTCCCACGAGAAATGCTTCGCTTGATGGATGCCTTTGGCAACCAAGTCAGTCCTTACGTCAGGTGACAAATAAACATGGGCGAGCTTCACCGCGATATCATCCGAAATATTCGGATCAAAGGTGAGAGCAGCGTCACCTACCACCTCTGGAATGCTACCTGCATTGGAGCAAACGATTGGAATATGGGACTTCATGGCCTCTACAAGCGGAATGCCGAAGCCTTCGAATAGCGAAGGGAAGCAAAGGAATTGCGCATTTCGATATAAGTAAGGCATCTCTTCCTGCGGTACGTAATGAAGCCATTTGATTTGGTTCCATAGCTGGTTATTCGTGATGTAATTCATGACGTTTTGGTGTGCCTCTTGAGCGAAGCCTGTGAAAACCATGGGAATTCGAATGTCGTGTTTATCTCGCAAAGTGACCAGTGCTTTGAATACATTCAGGTGATTTTTGTGATGCCATGTATTTGCAGGGAAAAAGCCATAGTCGCTGGGCAGTTTGTATTTTTGCAGGACGTGTTGGTTGCGTGATTCATCATGCGGCAACGTAAATTCGCGTGAGGCATCCAAGTGAATCGCATGCACTTTATGTGGAGGAAGCCCGAATTTTTGGATGATCGTTTGTTTGGAAAACTCTGAGAGTGTCAGTACGGCGCTGCAGCGTTCTGCAGAAGATTTATAGTTATTCAGTCTCCAGCGCAAGGAATGATCATCAAAGAACTGCGGGTAATATTCGTGTTGAATATCAGGAATGTTGATCACAGAAGGGATTTTGACATCGGCTGGATTCAATACGAGCAGCGGACAGAACCACAAATTCAATTGCAGGGAGTTAATCCAGTAGTGTAACATCTCGTGCACATTGCCACGGTCGGGAACCATGAATTTACGTACATTTTTTTGCGCATCAAAGGTATGGAAATTGTGAGACGATAAAAAAAGAAACCACTGATGATTGTCCCCTGCGTTCATCGAGTAGGCCAGCAGGTTTCTTACGTACTGTTCCATGCCGCCGATTTTGCCAGGTATGACTGACATCAGGTTTATGCCGATTCTCATGTAGGGATCCTCCCTTGCGGATGAGGATGCGTCATGTACCAAGCAATCGTTTTCTCTAAACCAGCTAGTAAGGATGTTTGTGCCGCGAAGCCAAACAGCGCTTTTGCTTTGGTCACATCTAATAGGCGTCGCGGTTGTCCGTCAGGCTTGGTGTCATCCCATTCGATCTCTCCATGAAAGCCGCTTAGCTGCCTGATGATTTCGGCTAAGTTTTTGATGGATATTTCGTGGCCGGAGCCGATGTTAACCGGTTCAGAGCGATCATAGCTCTTGGTTGCAGCAATAATCGCCTGTGCGGCATCTTCCACATAAATAAATTCTCTCGTGACGTTCCCTGTTCCCCAGAGCACGATCTTCTTCTCTCCATTTCGCATGGCGTCCACGCATTTTCGAATGATGGCAGGGATGACGTGTGATGTTTCCAAATCGAAATTGTCACCAGGACCGTACAAATTGACAGGGAGCAAATAAATGGAATTGAACCCGTATTGCTCACGATAAGCTTGAGATTGGACCAGCATCATTTTTTTTGCCAAGCCATACGGAGCGTTGGTTTCTTCAGGGTAGCCATTCCATATATCTTCTTCTCGAAACGGGACGGGTGCATGCTTTGGATAGGAGCAAATGGTTCCGATAGCCACGAATTTTTCGACTCCAAATAAGCGGGATTGCTCCATGAGCTGGGTCCCCATCATCAAATTATCGTAAAAGTACTTTCCGGGATTTTTTTGATTGGCGCCGATTCCACAATGAGATCGGGCCGGAAGTCTTGCAACATCTTGTTCACATCATGTTCTTTGCGAAGATCGTATTCGTGGCTTCTAGGGATGAAGATGTCAGTACAGTCCAACTTGCGTAATTGATTGACGACGTGGCTTCCCAGAAATCCCGCACCACCAGTAACCACAATCCGTTTTTTCGCCAGATTCAATTCTTGTCAACCTGCCTTTCTCGTCCGCATTCAAGTTCGAGGCGATGGGACTCTGCGATTAACCCATTTTTCGAGATGGGCCTTGCCTTTAGTGAATTCTTGATAAAATTGGTACTCCTCATAGGAAAGGGGGAGAATTTCTTCTAGGTGATAGCTGACAGATCGCTTGGTTCCCGGATTGTTTGGCGAGTCCTGAAGGAGCTGCTGGCTGCTAAAAATACTCACTTCACATTGTTGTCCTTCTGAGGTAATGGGAATCGCAATTTGAAAACTGGTGTGGGTGACTTGGAATTTGTGTACGAGTGTGCCATTTCTCATGATATGGAAATGCAATAGAGGGGAGATACTTCTTCCCTTGAGAAGTAAAGCGTACATCGGTCCATGACTGGCTTCGATGGTCAGACGCAGGTTTTGCGGAGCCCAGGAGTCCGAGTAGCGATTGGACGCGATGATTTTTGGAGAGGGTCCGAAAGCTTGATACGTTTTTAGCTTGTGGAGGAACCAAAATGCTCCTTGATGGTAATACTTTTGCGTGTAGAACTGGAGCCAATCATTCGAGATCGTGCCATGATTTCTCACGCTCGTACTCAATATTTCGGAAAACCCTGGCTCCAATTCATAGACAAACGTTTTGATCCCGTTGTACAAGCGGGAATTGGCCAAATACTCTGGTATCGTGCCAATGGGAAAATGCAGGGAGATGCGGTTCCACAGATCGTAATCCATGCACCAGTCGTGTTCCTCATTTACACCGCCGACTGCTTCAAAGGCATGTTTCCGCAAGAAAGCAGCTGGCTGGCAAATGAGGTTAAGGTGAAACAATTTTTTTCTGTCAAACTCCATCCAAAT
This sequence comes from Brevibacillus jepli, assembly GCF_047229145.1. Taxonomy (NCBI): domain Bacteria; kingdom Bacillati; phylum Bacillota; class Bacilli; order Caryophanales; family Paenibacillaceae; genus Brevibacillus; species Brevibacillus jepli. Next base: position 19,283 of record NZ_JBFEFW010000014.1, on the reverse strand, counting down.
GTATGGATACTTTACCTTGTCATACTCATCGATATGGAGACCCTTTCCGTAAACCACGCCCCAATCGGGATGCTGCTGGAAGGCTGCCACGGCCTTTCGAATGGCGCCGGGAAAATACGTATCATCTGAATTGAGCCAGCCGATGATCTCACCACGGGCCATTTTTAACCCTTTATTGATGGCGTGCGCTTGGCCGCGATCAGGCTCGGAAACGAATCGGAAGCGGTCTTGCAGATGGTTATATTGCTGCAAAATGCCCTGCGTACCGTCCGTTGATGCGCCATCGACCACAATGTGTTCAATATGGGGATAATCTTGGGTCAGTACGCTATCAATCGTTCGTTTGATGAATGTTGCCTGGTTGTACGAAGGGGTGATCACACTAACGAGAGGAAGGGATTGCATGGACATATAAGGTTCCCTCCAGTTTTTTCTAATCATCCACGCGACGTTATTCATGAGCTGTTATGGTTGGCGAAGCACCGTGCGCCAGTAATTCAACAAATCTTCCATCGTTTGCTGAAAAGAAATCTCGGGCTTCCACCCGGTCTTTTCTCGAAACAGTGAAGAGTCACCCAATACGATGTCGATATCGGAGGGTCTTAGTCGATCAGTGTCTACATGTATTTCCACCTGTACATCAGTCAGCGCAAGCAGCGTCTTTAACATGTCCTCAATGGTGTAACGAGTCCCAGCGGATATATTGTATACATCACCAGGTTCGCCTCGAGTAAGAGCCAACCAGTACGCCTTGACTATATCCCGGACATCCGTGAAGTCCCGAATTGCACTGAGGTTCCCGACGTGTACTTTTGGCTCTTGCTGACCGAGCTCGATTTGGGCAATTTGTTTGGCGAAATTAGAGGTGACGTAGCTTTCACCTCTTCTGGGTCCTGTGTGATGGAACGTACGGGTACGAATGATCGCCAGTCCGTAGCTGTGATGATATTGATACCCGAGATAATCTTGGGCAATCTTGCTGACTGCGTACGGGTTGAGTGGACGGAGGGGATTGGTTTCTTTAACGGGGATTTCATCGGGATAGACCAGACCGTACTCTTCACTGGAGCAAGCGATCTGAATCTTGCACGGGACGGCCTGATTGCGTACAGCCTCGAACAAGTTTAATTGTGGGACGATATTGTTCACCATCGTATCAGCGGGCGAGTGCACCGAGGTGGGGACGAAGCTTTGTGCAGCTAAGTGAAAAATAAGATCAGGCTTTATTTTTTGGATGAGTTCATTTACGGATTGGGGATCTTTCAATTCACAGTTTTCCAAATGGACTTGATCGAATAGTTTCCCCAGCTGCTCCTTTTTGGTGAGGGACCGGAATGTACCGTAAACATCCACATCTCCCCGCGACAGTAGATACTCAGCTAAGTGACCGCCGGCAAATCCTGTTATTCCGGTAATCAATGCCTTCATGAGTAGAATCCCCCCTGTCCATGATGCGCTTGGCGAAGGATGAACAGCTTAACATATTATGAATATGGAGAAACGTAAAAAAATGGCACGGCGTACAGCTCGTTTTGAATGAAAATTTGCTGGGATTAGGAATCGGCACGCACCCATGTGCAGGTCGTGTAGTCGAAATACATGGCATAGTCTGTGTTCGGGATGACCTGTGAGCGAAAATAAGGAATGTATGCTTTCGCATGTCCTTGGAAATGCAAGGAATGGGCTTTGAGGTAGTCATTCTTATCGGTGAATTTGCAAAAGAGCGTTCCGTCTTTTTGATACACTTGTTTTTTATTATCCAAGCTATTAATTTGAGCAGCGAATGGAGGGAAAGGACAATTCAGGTTATGATCGAAAAAGCCATCGGCGACCATTCCATACGTAGCACTGCGGCGAAGGGCGTAATTATGAAAAAAAACAAACAGAATCATATCTGACACGGGTACATCTCCATGTTCTTTCGCGTAGGCAAGCAGCATCTGGTAGTGAGCATGTTCGCGAAAAAATATCGTCACATAGTCGCAAAATTGATCGAGCATGCTCAATTCGCAGACCGTTGTCCACGAATACTCAAACTCAAAATTAGGGAACTCTTCCGTATTCATCTTGCTAAGATCGGAGTAAAGCATCACATCGGAATCAAAGTACCAGCAGCGCTCAAAGCCTTGACTCCTCATAAAATCGCGCAGAACGAACCAGCGCAAAAAGCAAAACAGATTGTAAGCGTAGCTGGTTATGGGGGAGGAGTGCTTGTAATGAGTAGAAAAAATCTGGGCGCTTTGATTGTAATTTGTCAAAAGGAAGTGCTCTATGTTATTGCCACAAAGCTGCTTGTTACCTGGGCTCCCAATCAGAATGACACGTGAGGAAGGGTTGCTGAATTTTGCCTGCTGCATGCAGATGCCTACATGTGCCTCATTATCTCTGTGGATAAACACGATCGGTAAACTCATGATACACATCTCCTCTGTCATTCAAAATGCCAAATAGGCTACAACTAGCAAACTCTTTGCTAGTATATGTGACGAGGTGGACCATGAAACGGCAGTCGCCTTCTTGCTACAGATTTGGGAATCGAGTCCTATTTTACTCTGAGTTAAATCCGATCTCTTTCAAGATAGATTGTTTCAAGGCGGCAAGCCTTTCTTGCGCATTGGGTTGGCTTGTTCCTTTCACGCCAATATAGATTTTGATTTTTGGTTCTGTGCCAGAAGGTCTGACACAAAACCACGATTGGTCTTCGAAAAAGTATTTGATCGTATCTGAAGTAGGCAAGGTGAGTGGTGTTGATGTATGCGTCAGGCAGTCCGTACGTATTCGGGTTCCATAATCTTCAATGGCAATGATGGGCTGGGAAGCGATTTGGGAGGGGGGATGACTGCGCAGGGAAGTCATCGTTGCAGCTATTTTTTGCATGCCATCCCCGCCTTTGCACGTAAAGGAAATGAGCTCCTCCGCATAATGACCGTAGCTGTGAAACAAGTCGTTCATGGCGTCATAGAGGCTTTTGTGATGCGATTTGTAATACGTACACATGTCGGCAAGCACCAAAGCAGTTTGTACGGCATCTTTATCCCGGACAAAATCGCCGATTAAATATCCGTAGCTTTCTTCATATCCAAATTGGAAAACGTACGCTCCGCTTTTTTCATAGGCTTCGATTTTTTCGCCAATATACTTGAAGCCTGTTAGTGTGTCTTCGGTCGTTACACCGAAGTGTGAGGCAATCGCTCTGCCCAATTCGGAAGTGACAATTGTTTTCAATACAATGCCGTTAGAGGGGAGCTCCCCCTTTTTTTGTTTGGCTTCCAGCAGGTATTGAAGAAGCAAGGCTCCCAACTGATTCCCTGTCAGAACGACGTAGTCACCCGCATGATTTTTGACGAGAACACCTAGTCGATCTCCGTCAGGGTCCGTCCCCATGATGATATCGGCATCCACCCGTTTGGCGTATGAAATTGCTAATCGAAAAGCTTCGGGCTCCTCGGGATTAGGCGAAGCTACGGTCGAAAAGTTAGGATCGGGGATGGCTTGCTCTGCGACGACACTCACCTGTGTATATCCGAAGAGGTCCAAACCGCGTGTAATGGAGTCATGGGTCGTACCATGCAGGGGAGTAAAGACGATCTTCACTTGCTCTCGGATCGCGGGAGATAAGTTCGGATGGACCCGTATTTGACTTACTTTTTCCAAGTACGCTTGTAAAAGAGAATCGTCAATGTAGTGGAGCAATCCATTTTTGTGAAGCTCTTGCTCATTCGCCGAGATCAATTCTAGTTCATTTCCCGCGGCAGCGATGTGCTCCAGTAGTCGTTCGGCTGTGACTGCTGTAATTTGTCCCCCATCTGGGCCATAAACTTTGTAGCCGTTATATTCTGGCGGATTGTGGCTTGCTGTAATGACAATGCCAGCACACGCGCAATAGTGGCGGACGGCAAATGAAAGCAGTGGGGTAGGAGTCAGCTGCTTGAATATACATGTAGTAATACCGTACTGTCCGAGAATGTTGGCAGTTTCCCGAGCGAACAGCTGTGAGTGTCTCCTTGAATCGTAGGCAATGACGACCTTTTTGACGGATATGTCCGGGAATGCTTCGAGCAAATAAAGAGCCAACCCTGCACTTGCTTTGCGAATCGTGTATAGGTTGATGCGGTTAATTCCCGGCTCCATGACGCCGCGCATGCCTCCGGTTCCAAATGAGATCGGAGCTGAGAAGCAATCTGCAAGCTGTTTTTCATCAGACTGCATAGCAGTTAATTGCTGACGAAGCTCCGAATCGAGAGACTCGCATTCATTCCAGCGTGCGTAGTGTGAGTACCAAATTGCATTCATGTAGCGTTCACTCCCAAGTGAAGAATACTGCATCATTCACTAGGATATTAACGGAATGGCGAGGGAGTGAGTGGATGTGATTAAGACCTTGAGGATGTGAGTCTAAAGATGAAGGTGGATTGGCTGATTGTGGGAGCTGGTTTTACCGGAGCTACACTCGCAGAGCGGATTGCAAAAGGGCTTGATCAAAAAGTCCTGGTCGTAGAGGGGCGCAATCATATCGGGGGAAATGCCTATGATTGCTACAATGAACAGGGGATCATGATTCACAAATACGGGTCGCATACCTTTCATACGAATTCCAAGCTGGTGTGGGAATATTTGTCGCGATTTACGCAGTGGAGGCCGTACTTCCATGAGGTGCGTGCATCTGTCGATGGGATGAAAATACCACTGCCTTTCAATCTGAATGCGATTTCGGCATTGTTTCCCCCGCAATATGCACAGAAGCTGGAGAGCTTGCTGATTCGTCAATTTGGCTTCGGGGCGAAGATTCCGATTCTGAAGCTTCGGGATCGTGCAAATGAAGAGCTTGACTTTTTGGCTGATTTCATTTACCAAAAAGTATTTTATCGGTATACGATCAAGCATTGGGACTTGAAGCCGGAGGAATTGGATCAGTCTGTTTCCGCAAGGGTTCCCGTGTACGTCAGCAGGGACAATCGGTATTTCCAGGATACGTATCAAGGAATTCCATTGCATGGCTATACGGCGATGTTCACCCGCATGCTGGATCATCCCAATATTAAGGTGCTCTTAAATACGGACTACCAGGAGATCGCGGATGAAATCAGGTATAAACGAATGATTTATACAGGCCCGATCGATTCCTTTTTTCGCTACAAGCACGGGCAGTTGCCTTATCGAAGCCTGCGCTTTCATTTTGAAACACATCAAAAAGAGTGGCACCAGGAAGTGGGGACTGTGAATTATCCAAATGAATATGACTTCACCAGAATCCTCGAACAAAAGCATCTCACGGGTCAAGCTTCACCTCACACAACCATATCCTTCGTATATCCACAGCCGTATACACCTGGTGAGAACGAGCCTTATTACCCGATTCCTCGCAAGGAAAACACCCAACGTTACAGCCTCTACAAACAAGAAGCAGAGCAGATTCGGGATCAGGTGCTTTTTGCGGGGAGACTCGCGGATTATCAATACTACAACATGGATCAAGCTGTAGCCCGGGCATTGACCTTGTTTAAGCAGATTGTAGAGGAGAAGTCATGATGGGCTTCTGTACATTCGTTTCCCGTTCGGATCTGCTTTGGAAATTAGCTCGTTCACATAGATCCATCCCTCCGGTGTGTACACAAAAACAGGCTCATACTCGTCGCCCCACAGCTTCAAGATTTTCGTAAGGATGTACTTTCTTGCTTTTGTCCATTGCGGCCAGTTTTTTGTGTGAGAATTGTTGCTCTCGTGAATCAAATAATGATACAGGTTCGCGTCTACCCAGTGAATATGACCTGCTCCGATCAATTTCAATAACATGTATTTGTCATGCGAATACCTTCCCTCCATCGGATCATCAAATTCGAAGCCACCGACATCACGAACCGCTTGCGTCCGATAAAAACGAGGCCAAACCATCGGTGCTTCCAGGTAATAATATTTATCTTCATAGATCGGTGGCCGCATGATCTCGTGCAATTCTCGCGAGTCCCCTGCTTCCTTCCAAAAAACGGTGTTGGCAAAGACGACGTTCGTGGTTTCAGGCTGTCGTTCCATCTCGTCTAACAAAATTTCCAATGTCTTTTCATCGAACCAGTCATCCGAGTCGAGCGAGACGAAGTATGGCGTATCAATTCTTTCGAGAGCCGCAGCCATCGTTTTTCCGATACCTGAGTTTTCAGGCAGCAGCACGTATTGAATACGGGGATCGTCGAGGTACCCTTCAACGAGGGCACCAGTTTGATCGGTGGAGGCATCATCTACAATCAGCAGCTTCCATTCCGTGTGCGTTTGGTTCAACACACTTTCGATGGCTGTAGGGAGATACTTCTCCCGATTATAGGTTGGAATCACGACAGTAATGAGCGTCATGGCGGTCAAAACACCTCTTTTGGTCATTTTAAAACGAGCTAGGAATCACACGTCAGCAGGAAGGAAGAGGGTGCGTACCATTTTTGGAATCGGGAAATGCAAGCTGCTCGTCACGTGTAGCAAGGTGAATGGAGGACTGTACGTTCTGGATGTAAAAGAAGAGAGTTATCAGCTCACGAAACTGTTGACGAACAACTGTAGGGGAATTGCCAGGTGGAGAGAGCGTTTCGTGATGGCGACCTATGATGAAGTCCATCTCTTGGACGCGAATGGCCGTACCCTTGTGCGCAGCCAGCAAACTCCGATGGATTATCACGGGGTCTTCGTCCACAACAATAAAGCGTACATTGTTGAAACAAGGACGAACTCAATCGGAATCTTCCATCCGCTGACATTAACCAGAGAAGATGAAATCCGATTTTCCCAAGAGAATCGGGATATTCATCACGTAAATGATCTGTGGATTCATGGGAACAGGTTGTTTGTCTCCATGTTTTCCTTGGAAACAAATTGGAGATCAACGGAGGGGCCGTCTGGGGTCGTGATGGAGTACTGCCTGGATAAAGGACAAATCACTCATATCCATGATCAAAAACTGAGTAAGCCGCATACCGTTATTTTGGGTGAGGATGGATTGTACTACTGCAATTCCTTGGAATTCGAAGTGAAAAAAGACAAGGAGGCTATCTTCCGATGTAATGGTTTTACCCGAGGCATGGAGAGGTGTGGTGATTTTCTGTTCATTGGCCAAAGCGTTACGAAGAAAATAACGGTTGCTCATGAAAGAGATGTGCGACATCATCTGAATGTCTCATTGGATAGCGGAATCCATGTTTTTGATCGAGTCAACAAAGTAAGCAGGCTGATCCCGATCCCTGACTCCCAGCCTTATTGCTTGTTAATGATCGACAGGAAAGAGGACCAGATTCGTTCCACGCATTCATCGACGCCGAGCTGATGGGTGGTAAGCTGTCTACCTCCTCATCGAGCCATGACAATCGTCTGCTTTCATTAGTTTATTACGGACTTCCATTCTTGACCCTCACCCTGACAACTGAACGTATGAACATGGTCCGGCATAAGTTGAAGAGATGCTCAAGGGAACTTACCGGAATGAACAATACGGCACAGCCTGAAGAAGGGGAGTAGTAGCGGATGAAAACAGCTTTCCTTACAGGAATCACAGGTCAGGACGGCGCCTATCTGGCAAAATTTTTGCTAGAGAAGGGGTACCATGTTGTGGGACTGGTACCACGCCGTAGCACGGTGGACAGGTGGCGGTTGGAGTATTTGAACATCGCAGATCAAGTAGAGTACAAGGATGGCGATCTGCAGGATGTGTCATCGTTGACGCGTGCACTGAAGGTATGCAAACCGGAAGAAGTGTACCATTTAGGGGCGCAGAGCTTTGTCGGCTCGTCGTGGGAGCAGCCCATTTTAACTGCGCAAGTAACCGGACTGGGTGTCCTGCATATTCTCGAGGCGATACGGGAGACGGACCCGGCAATCAAAATGTATCAGGCTTCCTCAAGTGAGCTGTACGGATTAATCCAGGAACCACAGCAATCGGAGCAAACGCCTTTTTATCCAAGAAGCCCTTATGCGGTCTCCAAGCTTTTCGGCTATTGGATGACCAAAAACTATCGGGAAAGCTTTCAGATGTTTAGCACCAACGGCATTTTGTTCAATCATGAATCACCCTTGCGCGGGCTGGAATTCGTAACGAGGAAAGTAACGCATGCTGTCGCAAGAATTGCAGCGAACAAGCAAAAGGAGCTTCGGCTGGGAAACATTCAGGCGAAGCGGGATTGGGGCTTTGCCGGTGATTTCGTGGAAGCGATGTGGTTGATGCTCCAGTAGGATCAGCCGGACGACTATGTCATTGCCACGGGGAAAACTTCGACGGTGGAAGAGATGTGCAAAATCGCCTTTGATTACGTGGGGTTGAACTACCAGGATTACTTGGTAATCGACCCGGATTTGTATCGGCCAGCAGAAGTGGACGTTTTGCTGGGCAATCCGGAAAAAGCGAAAAGAGATCTCGGCTGGACTCCGAAAACGAAGCTGGAACAGCTCATTCACATGATGGTCGAAGCAGACTTGCAGCGTATCGCCAAACAATAAATGAATGCAGAATGAGGACACCCTATTTCCGTTTGCAGGAGGAAAAGGGGTGTTTTTCTTTTTATTGATGAAAAAGTTAGCCTAATAAATAAATGAGACAACCTATTAATGCTTATGTGTTGACCTATTCACATTGTTGCTCATTATTATTGTCCCGTTCAATTCGGTAAAATAGCAGAAAATTCAATATTAACTGTAACCTTTTTGCGTTGGCACGCTAATTGCTTAATGTAGCAAAGTACAAACAATCTACTATTCACACTCAAAGGAGACTTGTCATGAACGTCGTTGCCAACGTATACCGTGGAGAACAGGTAGAGAGCTCTCATCTTGGACATATTGCAGTCGTCAATTCGGAGGGGATATTACTATATTCGTACGGTGATCCCCATCGCCTTACATATGCACGTTCTAGTATGAAGCCACTGCAGACGATTCCGGTCATCGAGACAGGTACAGCTGATCGCTTTGGCTTCGAGCCTGCTGATCTATCGCTCTGTTGCGCTTCGCATAGTGGAGAGCCGCGCCATCGCTCACGGGCGTTTTCCATGCTTATGCGAGCAGGTCAACCAGAATCAACACTGCAATGCGGGACACATGTACCCCGTCATGAGGAGAGCTACAAACAGCTGATTCGGGAAGGCAAGCCGCTTACACCGATCTTCTCGAATTGCTCTGGGAAGCACTCCGGTATGATCGCCACCGCGACACATATGGGGGAGGACGTGGCTACGTATCATCTGCCGGAGCATCCGGTTCAACAACGGATTCTTGAAGTAGTGGAGGACATAACAGGCTACCCCAAAGACAAAATCAACCTTGGAACAGATGGATGCGGTGTTCCCGTCCATCAATTACCGCTCGCTCATTATGCCTGGGCATTTGCCAAGCTGGCGAGACCTGAGGTGATCGATAAACCAGAGCGCCGAAAAGCCGTTCAGCGAATTGCCGATGCCATGACTGCACATCCCGAAATGGTCGGTGGTGAAAATCGATACTGTACAGACCTCATGTCAGCCTTTGGCGGTCGAATCGTAGGCAAGGCAGGCGCCGAGTCGGTATATTGTCTGGGCGATAGAGAAACAGGACTGGGCATTGCGATAAAAATCGAGGATGGGGGACCGCGGGCGATCAATCCGGTCGTAAATGAAGTGCTTCGTCAATTGGGCATCGGCATAGACGGCCCGTTGGAAGTACTCGCCGAATATACTAACCCGCCGATCACGAACATGAGCGGTAATGTCGTCGGTCGGATTGAGACTTCGTTTAGCCTCACTAAGACCAATTTTTCCTTACGTGTATAAATGGCATTCCTTCGATGCCGTTTATCCATAAAGCAAAGTAAGTCAAGCTAAGAGTTGTTCAAAAAGAAAAGGGGGTCACATGCAATGAACATGCAAAAAGGATGGAAGCTGCTAAGTACTGCTGCACTCGTCGCTGTCCTTGCCGTTACAGGATGTAGCCAGTCGGCAGCACCGACGCAGCCAGCAGGGGGAGGTACAGCAGGTCAAACGTCCACAGAAACAGGTGGACAAGCGAATGCGGCAGCAAAACTAAAGCTCAACCTGAAGACAGAACCACCTTCGCTCGATCCACCGAAGGGCTTTGACAGTACCTCCAACGAGGTGTTGAATGCGACCATGGAAGGCTTGGTTCGATTGGACAAGGATCATAAGCCGCAGCCAGCCATGGCTGAGAAGTGGGCAGTGAGTGAGGATGGGAAAACGTACACCTTCACACTGCGCGACAGCAAATGGTCGAATGGCGACCCCGTGACAGCTCAGGATTTCGAGTTTGCATTCAAGCGCATTGTTGATCCGAACAATGCATTCCCATCTGCTTTCCTCGCCTATTACATCGATGGGGCAGAGGCGTACAACAAAGGAACAGGAAATGCAGACGGTGTGAAGGTGAAAGCCGTTGACGAGAAGACGTTTGAAGTAAACTTGAAGGCGCCAACAGGTTATTTCCTCCACATTTTAACGCAGCCAACCTTCTTCCCCGTGAATAAAAAAGTGGTGGAGAGCAATCCGAAATGGGCGGAAAGCGCCGCAAGCATCGTGACGAACGGGCCGTTCAAAATGGAGGATTGGGTCCATGACCAATCGGTAAAGCTGGCGAAAAACGATGGCTATTGGGACCGCGATTCCATCAAATATGCAGGGATCGAATGGGTGATGGTCAATGATGAAAATACGCAATTCCAAATGTACAAAACAGGACAGCTCGACATGATCCAGACTGTTCCGAACGATATGAAGAAGCAGCTGATCGAATCTGGAGAAGCGAAGGTGGAAACGGAAGCGTCCATCTACTACTACCGCATGAACACCAAGATGCCTCCATTCACCAACGCCAATATTCGGAAAGCGTTTGCGCTGGCAATCGATCGCAAGACGTTAATCGACAATGTGGTGCAAGGCAAACAAACACCTGCCATGGCTCACGTGCCATTGGGCTTCCCTGAGCCGGACGGTGCGGATTTCCGCGAAAAGGGTGGAGACTACTTCAAGGATAACGATGTGGAACAAGCAAAAGCACTGCTGAAAAAAGGGATGGAAGAAGAAGGCTGGACAACCCTTCCACCTGTAACGATGACGTACAACACCAGTGATACACACAAAGCAATTGCACAAGTTTTGCAAGAAATGTATAAGAAAAACCTCGGGGTAGATGTGAAGCTGGAGAATAAAGAGTGGAAAGTATTCCTGGCAGATCAGCGTGCTCGCAATCTTCAATTCTCCCGTTCGACGATTCCTGCCGATTACGGAGATCCGGTCAATTACCTCGAATTGTTCGTGACAGATCATCCTGGAAACCGTGTCAACTACAGTAACAAAGAGTATGATGCACTGGTAGAGAAGATTCGCAATACAGCAGACGAGACCGAGCGCTTCAAGCTCATGCATGACGCAGAGAAAATTTTCATGAATGATATGCCACTCGTACCGATCTACTTCGGCACAAAAGTATTTATGGAACAGCCAAACATCAAAGGCATCGTTCGCCATCCAGTAGGAACACTCGACTTCAAGTGGGTAGAAGTCGGCAATAAATAGTAGAATACTAGAAGACAAGAGCGAATATTCGAAACGCTCTTGTCTTCACTTTACATCCTGGAGCGGCTGATATGGACAAAAAAACAATTGTATTTATAGCGAGAATGGACGAGTTCCTGCAGTCTGTCGTTAGTCAATATCATGAGTTGGGGATCGGCGATGATATTCATGTCGAGGCGATACGAGTCGACCAGCTTCCCTTGCGCCCCATTACCCCGGGAGCACTCGTGATCGTATCCACTAAGAGCATCATCCCACTGGTACAACCGTATGTGCCGAGTGAAACGAGCATCATTATCGCCAAACGAATGCTGCCGTACCATAATTTGCGCGGCATGCTGGAGATTCCGAAAGGCGTGAAGGTGCTTCTCGTCAGTGACACCAAAGAGACAGCGGAAGAAAATGTGGATCTATTGCGGGCCTCTGGAATGGATTTTGAGCTGTATCCGTATTATCCGGGTGCCGATTATCCCCCAGAAATTGAGATCGCGGTGACACCAGGAGAGGCAGAGCATGTCCCGCCGCATATTCGCAAGGTCGTCGATATTGGCTATCGAATCATCGATTTATCTACTTGGCTTGCGATCTACTCTCATTTTAACAACGGCAATTTTCAAAAGGTGACAGCGCGCGCCATGCAATCGTTGGTCTACATCACCAAGGAGCTGAACAACGAGATTCAGCATGCGCATCTGTTGAGCAAATATTTGGAGGCTATCGTTAATCGGATCGAGGATGCAGTGATTGCCATGGATGAAAAGGAAAACATCCGTTTCGTCAATCAGAAGGCAGTCGATAGCTTGCAGATGGAAGGGGATAAAGTCGTCGGTGAGCGAGCAGCGAATTGCTTGCCGAGGCATTTTTATGAGTTGATCCAGCAGTGTGATGAGAACAAAGACGTCTTGGTAGATTGGGCGAACAAAACCTACTTTTTCCGCAAAATGCACATCGTCATGGAAGGAAGCTTTCTCGGGAGCTTGCTCTTGTTTCGTCAGGCGGCAGAAATTGAAAAGCTCGAGCATGATTATCGCATGCGCCTGTATAACAAGGGATTGGTAGCCAAATATCAGTTCGAGGATATTTATGGAGAGAGCACGTCTGTACAAAAAGTCATTCAGATTGCCCGCAAAATCGCGAGAAGCAATTCCACAGTGCTGTTGTTGGGAGAGACGGGAACCGGGAAGGAATTGCTCGCCCAGGCTATCCACAATGCTTCGCCACGCAGAAGGGAGCCGTTTGTCGGAGTCAACTTCGCGGCGATATCGGAATCCCTTTTGGAAAGTGAGCTGTTCGGCTATGAAGAAGGGGCTTTTACCGGAGCTCGAAAAGGGGGACATATCGGTTGGTTTGAACTGGCTCACAAAGGGACCATTTTTCTTGATGAAATCGGGGATGCCAGCGGAGCGATTCAAAATCGACTGCTGCGCGTGCTGCAAGAACGGCAGATCATGCGCGTAGGCGGCAACAAGATCATCCCGACAGATATACGTGTCATCGCTGCGACGAATCAAGATTTGCAACGGATGATTACAGAAGGTGCTTTCCGAGCTGATTTGTATTATCGATTGAACATCCTGCCGATCCATTTGCCCCCGCTTCGTAACAGACGGGAGGACATCTCATGGCTGGCCCATCAATTCATCAAGAAATATTCGTATGATTTGCGCAGACCGCCGTTTACTTTGACCAAGGAAGCGTTACGAGCGCTCCACGAATACGATTGGCCTGGCAATATACGTGAGCTCGAAAATGTGATCGAGTATTTGGCGCATGTCGTGGAGGATGAGGCGTATCCGTATCATTTGCCGTTTCTGCGCGAAATACCGGAAGTGCTGTTACCCGTAGATGGACTTAATAGCGAATGTGAAAGCATGATCACGGAATATAGAAAACGAGGCTTTCTGGATGAAATGACAGCCATCCTGCAGGAGCTGGGGCGAGGAGGCGGTGGACGTTACACGCTTCTTGAACAGTTGCAGGAAAGCGGTCATTCCGTTACCTTGCAGCAGTTGCGCTATCGTCTGAAGCTCTTGCAGCAGGACGAGCTGATTCATGTAGGAAAAGGGAGACAAGGAAGTCAGATTTCCTCGAAAGGTGAATCGTTTCTTGCCTATTTACAACGGACGAAAGCAGGGGAACGTACATGAGCGAGTATTGGAAGCAGCAAGCGCTTCTGCAAAAAGAGAAGTATCTGGAGGATGTGCAATCGTTTCTGTCTATCAACAGTATAGAGGACATGACGACAGCGAGGGACGGGAAGCCGTTTGGTGATGGCGTAGCAGAGGCGCTTGAAGCGATGCTGGCACGAGGGGAGCAGGATGGTTTTCAGACAAAAAACCTGGATGGCTATGCAGGTACCATCGAGTTCGGAGAAGGGGATGAAGAGGTCGGTGTCCTCGTTCATATCGATGTCGTTACCGTTGGAGAAGGATGGACGACTCCGCCTTTTGAGCCGAGCATTCGTGATGGTCGTATCTATGCGCGGGGAGCGATTGACGACAAGGGTCCTGCGATGGCAGCGTACTATGCGTTGAAGCTTGTCAAGGATTCAGGACTGCCTCTGAAAAAACGCGTACGAATGATCATCGGAACGGATGAAGAGAGCGGCTGGCTGTGCATGAAGCACTTTGCCGAACATGATCGCGTCCCGGAGATTGGCTTTTCACCTGATTCTTCTTTCCCGATGACACATGCCGAGAAGGGACAGATCAATCCGACATTGACGATTCCAGCAGTGGAACCGACCGAGTCAAACGGAGCGTGGCAGTTAGCGTCATTTGTTTCCGGTGATCAAGGGAACAGCGTCCCCGAAAAAGCCGTCGCGCTCATACGGCTCAGTTCGCAGGCACAGCAGGAGGTTGTTCTTTCTCAATTGGCGGAAGAATGGGAAAGGTTTCTGACGGAGAATCAAACCAACGGATGCATGAAAATGATAGCGCTGGGCCAGCTACAATTCAGCCTCACAGGTAAGCCTGCACACGGAATGGTGCCATTTCAGGGAGTGAATGCAGGAACCTTGCTCGCCACCTTTTTACGACAGTATTCGTTTGCGGGCTCATGCTCTTCCTTTCTTGCGCTGCTCTCAGATGTGCTGCATGAGGATTATTTTGGGAACAACCTGCATATGGCTTGCGAAGATGAAGTGACAGGCAAGCTGACGGTCAACGCGGGGATATTGCGCTATGATGCAGTCGACGGGGCGACTGTCCTCTTGAACATCCGCTATCCTGCTACCGTTTCCTGTGAGGAATACGTTCGGAAATTGAAGCAAAGGACAGAGGAATTAGGCTGGACGATCTCTATTCTACGGACCTCCAAGTCGCATTATGTACCCAAAGATCATCCTGTGATCCAAACCTTGTCGCGGGTGTATGAGGAGCATACAGGAGAGTCAGCGACGCTTCTTTCCTCGGGAGGTGCTACCTACGCCAAAATCATGCCGTATGGTGTTGCTTTCGGACCGCTCTTTCCAGGCAAGGAATCGATGGCCCATCTGGCTGATGAGTATGCCGAGATTGACGACCTGCTGCGTGCAATGGCGATTTACGCTCATGCCATTTACGAGCTGGCCAAGTAAACGAGGAGGACCTCCATGTCAAACTATCTGGTAAAACGTATTTTGATGATGTTCGTCACGCTGTGGATCATCGTGACGCTGACGTTTGCCTTGATGCATGCTATTCCGGGTAATCCGTTCGCCTCCGAGTCGGATC
This sequence comes from Brevibacillus jepli, assembly GCF_047229145.1. Taxonomy (NCBI): domain Bacteria; kingdom Bacillati; phylum Bacillota; class Bacilli; order Caryophanales; family Paenibacillaceae; genus Brevibacillus; species Brevibacillus jepli. Next base: position 4,042 of record NZ_JBFEFW010000014.1, on the reverse strand, counting down.
AGCTGCCAGAGCAAATTCTCAACAATTTGCGAGCCAAATACAACCTGGACGAACCGTTGCCTGTTCAGTACGTTTTGTATCTGAAAAATCTGTTAATGTTCGATTTGGGTCCTTCTATCAAATCAGACTCTCGTGGAGTCAATGACATGATCGCTGATGGTTTTGGAGCATCTGCCTGGTTGGGTGCGCAAGCGATCGGAATCGCACTCGTTTTCGGAATCTCATTGGGGATCATCGCAGCGCTTAATCGCAATAAATGGCTGGATTATGTGGCCATGGCTCTCGCGGTATTGGGGATCGCGATCCCGAGCTTCATTATGGCACCTCTTCTGATCAATTTCTTCGCGATCAAGCTGACGATCTTTCCTGTAGCGACGTGGGGAACCTGGATGCACACGATCCTTCCGTCCCTGGCTCTGGCCTTTGGACCTGTTGCGATTATTACCCGCTACATGCGCGCCAGTATGATTGAAGTGATGAACCAGAACTACATTCGCACAGCAGAGGCGAAGGGGATTCCCATGTTTATCATCGTTGTCAGACACGGTATTCGCAATGCGATTCTGCCTGTTGTAACCTTTCTCGGACCTTTGATTGCCAGCTTGATAACAGGGACCTTTGTCGTCGAGAAAATCTTTGCGATTCCCGGCATTGGCAAGTATTTCGTAGATGGCATTTTTAATCGTGATTATCCGGTCATTTTGGGGACGACCATTTTTTACAGCGCGATATTGATTTTTACCATTTTCCTGATTGATATCGCATACACCCTGATTGACCCGCGGATCAAGCTGACCAACAAGGAGAGATAAACTGTGGCGATGGAGCACAAAGTGGACCCGTTATTTCGCCCGTTGGCGAAAAATACGCAGGCGAATGTCATTGCACGACCGAGTCTTAGCAATGGACAGCAAGTCATTCGGAAGCTCGCGAAAAACAAGCTGGCCATGCTCGGGCTGTTCATTATTCTCGCTTTGGTCAGCATGGCGATTATTGGACCGAATCTCGTGCCTTACAGCTATTCAGACCAAAGCCTGCTGACCAAAAATCAGGAAATATCCGCAGAGCATTGGTTCGGTACGGATGAGCTGGGGCGTGACATGTTTGCCCGTACGTGGTATGGAGCGAGGATTTCTTTGACGATTGGCATTGTGGCTGCGTTAATCGACCTGGTCATCGGAGTGACAGTCGGCGGAATCGCGGGGTACATGGCGGGACGAGGCAAAAGAGGTGATCGCATCGACACGATCATTATGCGCATTATCGAGATTTTGTATGGGCTGCCGTATTTATTGGTCGTCATTTTGCTCATGGTCGTGATGGAGCCGGGAATGCTGACGATTATTATTGCGCTGTCCGCTACTGGCTGGGTTGGCATGGCGAGGTTGGTGCGCGGTCAAATCCTGCAACTGAAAAATCAGGAGTTTATCCTGGCTGCCCAGGTACTGGGGGCGAAGTTTTCACGAATCCTGTTGAAGCATTTGATTCCAAATACATTTGGTGTCATTATCGTCAATTTGACCTTTACGATTCCCTCGGCGATTTTCGCAGAATCGTTTCTCAGTTTTCTTGGACTAGGTGTACAGGCTCCCGTCGCGAGCTGGGGGACGATGACAAACGACGGCTTGGGCGTTATTTTGACGGGCGATTGGTGGCGACTGTTTTTCCCAGCGTTGATGATCTCGCTGACGATGTTCGCCTTTAACGTATTCGGCGATGGTTTGCAGGATGCGCTTGATCCGCGTCTGCGCGACTAGAGACGACAGGGGGAAATGAAGATGAATCAGCATTTGCTTACAATCGATAACCTGCGAGTGAACTTCAAGACGTATGGTGGCGAGGTGCAAGCCGTGCGGGGAGTCTCTTTTTATGTGGACAAGGGGGAGACAGTTGCCATCGTAGGCGAGAGCGGATGTGGAAAGAGTGTTACAGCACAAGCGATCATGGGACTCATCCCGAATCCACCAGGAAAAATCGTCGGGGGAAAGGTTGTTTTTGAAGGAGCCGAAATCAGTCACCTGCCCAAAAAAGAGCTGCTCGGCATTCGCGGGACACAGATCGGCATGGTTTTTCAGGACCCGATGACAGCACTCAACCCGACGATGAAGGTAGGGACGCAGATCGTAGAGGGCTTCGTCCGCAGTCATCAAGTATCGAGAGAGGATGCACGAAAGCGAGCGATTGAGATGCTGAGACTCGTGGGGATTCCTGATCCGGAGAAGCGTATTGATCAGTATCCGCACCAGTTTAGCGGCGGGATGCGTCAGCGTGTGGTCATCGCTATTGCACTGGCTTGCCAGCCCAAGCTAGTCATTGCAGACGAACCGACAACCGCACTGGATGTGACCATTCAGGCACAGATTTTGGATTTGCTGAAGCGACTGCAGGAGGAGCAGGAGCTATCGGTGGTCATCATTACGCATGATTTGGGAGTCGTAGCGGAGATTGCTCACCGCATGGTCGTCATGTATGCCGGTATGGTGGTGGAGACAGGAACGGTGGAGGACGTTTTTGCGAATCCTCGTCATCCGTATACATGGGGACTCATGCGTTCCCTTCCACGTCTGGATGAAGGAGAAAAGCAACGGCTGATTCCCATCGAAGGCAGTCCTCCTGATTTGTTCAATCCACCGGTCGGCTGTCCGTTTGCTGCCCGCTGTGATTTTGCGATGGAAATATGTGAGCAGCAGATGCCTGTGACTAGTGAATTCGGTCGCGGACACGAGGCAGCGTGCTGGCTCCACGATCCGAGGGCACCGCGAATCGAGGAACTGGTGGCTGCAGGGAGGCAGGGAGTATGACAGAAGCTTTGCTTGATGTTCGCGATTTGAAGAAGTATTTTTCGTTGGGAACCGGCTTTGATTTAAAGGCAGTTGATGGCGTATCGTTTGCGATCAACAAAGGCGAGACGTTTGGTCTGGTCGGAGAGAGTGGCTGCGGCAAGTCTACGCTTGGCCGGACGATTATTCGACTATATGAAAATACGGATGGCGAAGTGTTGTTCAAAGGGAAAAATGTTCATCAGCTGCGAGGAAAAGAAGCCGGGCAATTCAATCGGGATGCCCAGATGATTTTCCAGGACCCGCAAGCGAGTCTGAACCCGCGCATGACTGTGGAGGATATCATCGCAGAAGGCTTGGACATCCACCATTTGAATCGCGGGATGAGACGAGAGCGTGTGGCAGAGCTCTTGCATCTGGTAGGCCTGCACAAGGATCACGCACAGCGTTTTCCACATGAATTCAGTGGGGGGCAGCGTCAACGGATCGGGATTGCGCGCGCATTGGCCGTAGAGCCGGAGTTCATCATTGCCGACGAACCGATTTCTGCGCTCGACGTCTCGATTCAGGCACAGGTCGTTAATCTTTTGGAAGACTTGCAGCATGATCGCGGACTGACTTACTTATTCATCGCCCATGACCTATCCATGGTCAAGCATATTTCCAACAGGATTGGCGTCATGTATTTGGGTAAAATGGTTGAGCTGGCATCTAGCTACGAGCTGTACGCCCGTCCACTGCATCCATATACACAGGCGTTGCTCTCTTCTGTGCCCGTACCTGACCCGACGATCAAGCGAGAGCGTATCGTCCTGCAAGGAGATTTGCCGAGTCCGGCCAACAAGCCGAGTGGCTGTGGTTTTCGTACACGCTGCCCACTCGTACAGCCGCGTTGTGCAGAAGAAGTGCCGAAGTGGCAGGAAGCAGAACCCGGGCATTGGGTGGCCTGTCATTTGATAGAGTCGTAGAAAATGAAAAACGGGCTATCCCAAGTGTCTGCTTTAGACGAGGGATGGCCCTTGTTTTTTATCCTGTTTTTTCGAGCATTCAGCCTCTCTCGATTTTTTTCCTCCTTCTCAAAAATCAGCTAACGCTTTTTCATAGGGAATCTCAGCGATTTTACATGGTCAAACTGTCCAACCTGTCATGCTTCTATTTGCATATGATACCATACCATTTATTTTTCGAGGAGCCATTCCTGTAATGAAGAAATTTGAGCTTTGAAAGAAAAAAGCGCCTCCTGTATGCTGGGTCTTGGAATG
>NZ_JBFEFW010000013.1:0-177259 GCF_047229145.1 Brevibacillus jepli | reverse complement strand
TGACCGTCCATATCAAAAACCTCCGTGAAAAGCTGGAAACAGAGCGGCAATTCATTAAAACACAATGGGGGACAGGCCACGTATTTATCGGGGAGAAGCTTTAAATGAGCTTACGCAACAAAATCTTCCTCTCCTTCATTGCCTTGATCACACTCAACATCTTGTTGTTCAAGTTTGTTTTTCAAGACATTATTGTCGATCAACTCAAAAATGATCGCCATAATCAGTATCAGGCTGAAAAGGAAGCCGCAGAGAAGGTTATGCTCAACCAGCTGCTGCTCGTCAGCAACTTCAAAGACCCAGTCGAACGCCTGGAGCTAGATAAGCAGCTGCCAGAAGACGTGATGTATCGCATGGTGGTGAAGGATGCCAATGACAACACCATCTACACCAAAACATCGCGCGCTTATAATTTGAAAATGCCTTCTCCGTCGTCGAACCGTGCCTCTTCCAAGCAAAGCGAGCTCAAAGTGGTCGCTGAGTACCATTTTCAACAGGAGCCACCGCGTACAGGGGAAATCGTCGTCTATTTTTACACAGATGATTACGACATAATGGCTACGACAGGTGTCTCTATGATGCTCTGGTTTATTTACGGAAGTATTAGTCTGGTGGGCTTGGTCCTGCTTGCTTTGTTCGTTCGCTGGATATTGCGGCCTGTTAATGAATTATCGCGGGTCACCCAAGAAATCCAGGAAGGGAAGAGACTGGTCACGTTTACGTATCGATCGCATGATGAGTTTGGGCAACTATTTCGATATTTCGGGGATATGGTCGATGAGCTTCGTTTAGCGGAGGAAAGACAGTCCGAAATGATCGCTTCGATTGCCCACGACTTCCGTACACCACTCACGACGATCAAAGGGTATGCATCCTATATCGGTACTGGTCGCGTGACGGATTTGACCCGAATACAGAAGCAAATGACCAAAATCGAGGTCAAAACGACTGACTTGGAGAAGCTGCTGGATGAGTTACAGGACTTCACCACGCACAGCAGCTCCGAGGTCCGACTCAACATTAGCCGTATTCATGTCAAAAGCTTTTTGAAAGGAATCATCGAGGATTACTTTCCGAAGATCAAAGAGGCAGGCCTCACCTTTCAATGGAAGCTCCGCATCTCCAACGAATTACACATCGAAGCTGATGAGACCAAGCTGCGGCGCGTCATGGAAAACTTGTTGAATAACGCCATTCACTACAACAAACCGGATGGCTCTATTTATGTCACATGTGATCAACGCGAAGGGCATGTCCTCTTTTCTGTGATTGATAAAGGAGAAGGCATCGCACCCGAAGACTTGCCGAGGATTTTCACCAAGTTTTATCGCGCAGAAAAATCCCGGAACCGCAACAGTGGCGGCACGGGATTGGGTTTGACGATTTGTAAGAGCATCATCAGGCTTCATGGCGGAGAACTAATGGTTAACAGCGAACTAGGGGAGGGAAGCAGCTTCTCCTTCACCATCCCCTTCTTCCACGGGTAGCTTTTAAATATGTACAAAGCTACCCGCATTTTATTTAGATTTATTCGCAGTTAATTATTTCTTTATATTTTGCTGGTAAAATTATTTTTGTAAGCATGTTGCTTTCAGTGATAAATAACCCCCAGTTCGGTATCTGAAACAGTGCGGTGAAACCGTAGTGATAAGATGCCTCTTTTTTTGTCCCTCATTTCCATTTTTTTCTATCTCTTTTCCAAACGCATCGGTAATCCGTTCTTTGGACGTAAGGTGACCAAAGGTTCAGGCTCCACTACCTGATTCGGTTCAGCCAGTCGGAGTCTGTATCGTTGTGCGATCGTCGCCAAAAGCAGAGCTGCCTCCATCAAAGCAAAGTTGTTCCCGATACAGACCCGTGGACCTCCGCCAAATGGAAAATAGGCATAAGCCGGTATTCTTTTTAAGAGGTCGCTGTCAAAGCGCTCAGGATTAAATTGCTCCGGCTGCTCATAATAGCGTGGGTTACGGTGCATGACATATTGGCTCATCATCAATGTTTCTCCCGGCTTATACGTATGGCCTCCGATCTCAACCTCTTCCACCACTTCGCGATTGATCGTCCATGCTGCCGGATACAGTCTCAGCGTTTCCTGAACAATGAGATTGGTATACTTCAGCTGTGGAAGGTCCTCGACTGTCGGCAGCTTTTCACACAGTACCGTGGATAGCTCATCGTGCAGTTTCTTCTCGACCTCAGGATGCGTAGCCAGTAAGTAGAAAATCCAGGACATCGTATTCGCAGTCGTCTCATGGCCAGCTACAAAAATGGTCATGACCTCGTCACGCACCTGCTCGTCTGTCATCCCTTGCCCATCATCTTCATCCCGTGCAGCCAAAAGCATCCCCAGCAGGTCTGTGTGCTCTTCTCCTCCACTATTACGTCGGGCTTCGATCAATGAGTAAATCGTTTTATCCAAGAGCTCACTCGACTCTAAAAACTGTCGATTACTCTTGGTCGGTACGGATAATGGAATGTCAATAAATGATGAGCCCTTATTCGCCACATATTTGAGCCCGACATCAATGGCATGTCCGATTTGGTCGGCACCTTCCTTGACGGTTTTGCCGAACATGGTCTCTGTAATAATCGCGAGTGTTACTTTCATCATATCCGAATGAATATCACGCAGCTCTCCGTTTTTCCAATCTGCCATGAGGTCAACGGCTTGCCGAACCATCACTTGTCCATAGCTGGCAATTCGTTCTCGGTGAAAAGCAGGCTGCATGAGCCGCCGTTGTCGCAAATGTTTTTTTCCCTCGCTGGTGAGGATTCCATCCCCAACGACGGGTCTTGCAGCCTGCAATGCTTTCCCTTTTCGAAAATGCGCTTGCTTGCTGACCAAAACCTCTTTGATGTGATCAGGGTTCGTCAACAAGTAAACATGACGGGACGGGCCAAATCGAAAATGGACGACTTCGCCATGCTCTTCTACCGCCTCACGTATGAACTGAAGCGGCGAGCGGCGAAATGACATCAAATTCCCTGAGATAGGGAGTCCTTTGGGACCAGTGATCGTGATATTCATATGGCTCCTCCTTCTTACATGCAAAATCCTACCGATAGTATCCGGCACGATAAGGAGATTATGCGAAAAAAAGCCACCCGAACTTCGGATGGCTTACGGAATCGATTTCATTATCGTGTAACAGGTTGATCTGCACGTAATAGACGAGAAGCAATAAGCCGCTCCCGTACCTTGATCCCAATTAGTGAAGCGAGGATCGCTTTGATTACTCCTACCACGAGGAATGGCGTTGCACCAAAAGCGAGAGCCTTATCCCATGGAATATCCATGACAAACTTGAGCTGGACAGTACCAAAAGCGAGCGTGACAAACATCCCGATGATATTCGCGATAATGGCATTTTTCAGGTTGAATCTCGTTTTCTCCAAGTAGAGTCCGGTCACATAAGCGGTTGCAATAAAGCCAAATATGTACCCACCAGAATTACCGACCAATACCTGTAATCCGCCTTTTGCCTCACTGAACACAGGCAATCCAACTGCACCGAGCAGTACATAAATGATCAAAGCCAATGTCCCGTACCGACTTCCCAAAATAGTCGCTGTCAGACCTACTGCCAGTGTCTGTGCGGTAATAGGGATCAGCGGCAAAGGAATGGTCAACTGCGACAATACCGCCGTCATGGCAGCAAAAATGGCAGAGAGCAACAACCATCTCAAGCGTTCGTTTCTCATGCGTATTAGCCTCCGTTTTCTGTGAAAAACGTCTTGACGTTTTTCATAAAAGTCGATGTGACCGCTTGCGGTCAAACAAAACGGTCATGATCGTTTTGTTAACTAAATATGATATAAGGTTAACAAAATAATAATACGCATCTGCTCTTTTGTAAATCCCCTTACCTTTTTACTTTTTCGTAAGTTGATCCGTATGTAGCTGCAGCTTTCGAAGCGATTGAACCGTATGATCGATCAATTCGTTCAGGTCATCAATGTTGCCTTCGTCAATTTTTCGATGAAAGTCTAGCGTCACTTGGTTTGTTATTTGCTTTGGCGGCCATTCGATTCGATGCTCCTCAAGCTTTGCCGACAATTTCTGGGTAATATACGGCCGCTGTCCCCAAATGTCATTGAGAATCGATGTGATTTCCCTCGCTTCTGTGGGCACATCTCTGTCATTTTGCATCTGCAAATAAAAATGGATGCAAATCGTACATCCAACATGCTCGGTCAGCGGCTGTTCTAGCTGCTCGGCTGCAATGTCAGCTAAATTGGTACGAAGCTGCATTTGTGCACGGACAGCCTCGGTGTTTTCATTTTGATCAGCAAGCTTGAACTCGATCTGAAAAAATCGATGAAACGTAGCCATATCCATGACATCCGAACGGCTCGTGATTGTGATTGCTCCTTCGAAGTCTCGGTCGTATACCGCACCTTCCAGTACAACTCTGATATTGTCAAAAATCAGCGGATGAAACATCTCTCACCCTCCTTTTCCCACTTAATCGGGCCCTCTCTTCTTACAGTATATAGCATGCCTACTTTCCATTCGTTTTGCAAGCCGACCTGACTTCCCCATGGCGGCGTCTCCTGTAGAGTGGTACCATGAGAGTGATCCAACCTTTGAGGTGACAGCCATGTTTTTAATCGGAATTCTAATCGTTGTTGCAATCCTTGGTGAAATTATTCATCGTTTGAATCCATGGAAAAAGCCGGAGCCAGCCTATGAGGACCTCGTCGCCCAAATTAAACAGGCGGACTGGTACCGGGAGCTGGCACTAGATCAGGCGTGTCGGTACGTTTTGGACAACGATCCGCATGTCCAAGCTTACTATGCGAGTACGTATGAGGCCAAACGCCTCCTCACACAGGAAGGCTTTCAATTGGGGCTGATTGATTACGTCAAGATGCAAGCTGCAAAGCAAACTGATAAAACACGCTGAAATGCGAAAAAGCCGTTGCTTCTTACAGCGGCTTTTTCCTATTGAAAAAAAGGTATACCTTCCATGGCTAATGCCGTGTGGTATACCTGTTTTATCCACTATTCATGTTTGGCTTACCGTTTTTGATGATAGTACTTGTAAGCGTCAAAGGATGCTTGCTCTTGGCAAGGCGCGCATTCTGTTGCATACGATTCTGCTTGTTCATGGATCAGTTGACCGCATGCAGCGCAGCATTTTGCTTCTAGATTGCGAAAGAAAGTAGTGATCGGCGTCATGATTATAACCCCCCGTGTGTTGTTATCTGTATTGTATTACAACAGCATCTGTTTTATAAAAGTTTGTTATAATACATTACGCCGATTTATCTTTCTTTCTCGCTTATTCTCTCCCAATTGCTCCTTTTTTCGCTGTATTCATACATTTTTGCGAATTCATCATCTGTTGTAACACAAGGGCACTAAATCAGCAAATTGAACAAATAAGGATCGTTCGTAATCTCCACATAGCGGATGCCATGCTGCTTCATGCGGCTGACCAATGGCTGGTAGTCATCCTGGCACTTCATTTCAATGCCGACCAGGGCTGGACCATTTTCTTTGTTGTTCTTTTTTGTATACTCAAAGCGCGTGATATCATCGTGAGGCCCCAATACTTTTTCCATGAACTCACGCAAGGCTCCGGCACGCTGTGGGAAATTGATGACAAAATAGTGCTTCAAGCCCTCATGCAACAAGGAACGTTCCTTGATCTCCTGCATCCGGTCAATATCGTTGTTTCCGCCGCTGATGACACACACAACGTTTTTCCCTGCGATTTGATCCCGGTAGTAATCGAGAGCGGCAATCGACAGAGCACCTGCTGGTTCTACGACGATAGCATTACTGTTATACAACTCCAAAATTGTCGTGCACACCTTGCCTTCAGGCACCAAAACGATGTCATCCAACACTTCACGGCAAATATTCATCGTTAACTGTCCCACTTGCTTGACGGCTGCTCCATCGACGAACTTATCAATTTCATCTAAGGTGACGACGTCGTCTTTCTCCAGCGCTGCTTGCATGGAAGCTGCTCCTGCCGGCTCTACTCCAATGATCTGCGTGTTGGGACTGATTCCTTTTACATATGTGCCAACCCCTGCTGCCAATCCACCTCCGCCGATACTCATAAAAACGAAATCGGCTGGTTCTTCCAGGTCGTTCATGATCTCCAGACCGACTGTCCCTTGCCCGGCTACCACCAACGGATCATCAAAAGGATGGACAAAGGTGCGATCTTCCTGAATGCAATACTTCATCGCCTCAGCAAAAGAGTCATCGAAGGTGTCGCCGATCAATACGACTTCTACATAGGAACCACCGAACAGCTTGACCTGCGATATTTTTTGGCGAGGCGTAGTTGCTGGCATAAAGATCGTGCCCTTCATTTGCAAATGATTACACGAGTATGCTACGCCCTGCGCATGATTACCCGCACTCGCACAAACAACACCACGCTCCCGCTCCATTGTGGAAAGATTCCGCATAAAATGATAAGCACCGCGGATTTTGAAGGAACGAACAACCTGCAAATCTTCTCTCTTCAAATAGACGTTACAGCCGTAGCGTTCTGACAGCACCTTGTTTTTTTGCAGTGGCGTCTTCTCCACGACGTCCTTCAATGCGTGATTGGCAACTACGATATCTTCCACTCTAACCGTATGCATATATGTTTTCCTCCTAAGTTTCTTCTCTCTTTTGTAGGGTTCAGACCAAATAAAAAAGCCCCCGCCCAACCAGCAACGCACAATTTGCGCACGGCTGGCTGAGGCGAGGGCATCGCGGTACCACTCAGCTACTCTGTCTTCCTCACGAAAAACAGACTTAGGAAGTTCGCTATGAAACTCCCGTCCGATAACGAGGACGAATTCGTTGCCCTATACTCACTGCTTACACAAGCTGATTTTCCAGGACAATGCTCCAAGGTGATTTTCAAAACAGGCTGGCGGCCATTCTTTCAGCACAAGGAACGGCTCTCTGCACGCTGCTTACTGTTTCTACTCTTCCTTTTCAACGCTCTTACATACGAACTATTCGAATTAGTTTAACATTCTACGCCGAAACCCACAAGTTGTCAATCTTCTTGTTATTTGGCAGGAAAAGAATGAAAAAGACCTTCGGATAACATGCTCCGAAGGCCTTTGCGATTTAGCCGATAGCGCGGACCAGACTTTGCCCAAAATCTTGAGCGCCATCCGGGCCATCACTGGTAATAACGTCAGCGTGTGCAACTACGTGTTGCTCCAGGTACTTAACTTCGTGTGCAGCCAGCTCGTTTTTCATCACTTCAACCGGGTAGCAGGTTCCTGTTCGTCCAAAGAGCAGGCCTGTTTTCGCCACCACGACTGAGCCTGCGCAAATTCCGGAGACGAGCACCTTTTGTTCATGCGCATTTTTCAAATAAGCTTGGAGCTCCTCATTCTCCCACAGGTGTGTAATGGTTCCAGACCCGCCAATCACAGCGACGACATCGTAATCGGTAGCTGCAACGTCTGAGAATATGACTTCAGAATGTGCCTTTCCTGCATTGTCACCTGTGATCTCACCTGTCTTCGTACTAGCGACTGTCACTTGGACTCCTGCTTGCTCCAGCTCGGTTTTGGGTTGAAACAATTCATCCTCGTTAAAACGATCTGGCGGTATAATCAACATCGCTTTTTTACTCATAGTAGTAGGCCCTCCTTGTTCATGAACGCAGTATTTTTAAAGAACTGAATTCATTCTAACTCGGACGGACAGCTTCGTTAAGAATGCACTTTTTCGTACGTTAGTTCCCAAAAAGTTACTATCAGACAAAAAAACGGGCTCCATTTCGAGTCATTACACTCAAAACAGAACCCGTTTTTCTATAGGCTGTATCCTATACTGCTTCGTAAATTGCTTCGTAACGCTTGCCGATTTCTTCGTCTGTCAAACCAGCTTCACGCAGACGACCGATCAATGCATTTGCCCAAATCTCAGTGCGTTGCGCCATTTTCGCGTATTTTTTCGCTTCCTTCACTTTGCGCTTGGAACGATCTTCACCGTTCGACTTGAGGTTGTCGAGGATGAACAGCATGTGCATGGTGTCTTCCTCGTTCAACGTTTGCCAGCTATCGTTTAGAAACGCGGTTACCTTTTTGTAGTAGCCATCAAACTCGTCAAAAGAAATCTCAGTATCCATGTTGAGATATTCTTTCATTTTTTCAAATAGATCCTGCATCTAGCGTCACAACTCCCTCATTATTCTCCGCACTATTTAATACGAGTTCAAAAAGTCGTCTTTTCAGCACCGAGAAAGTGGCGAGAACCTGAAGAAGGAGGAGCGGAGTGTAGGGGAACCTACATGAGCACCGGACTTCGAAGGTGAACGCCTCTTTCGATGTCGCATTAGCCCTCAGAAATACTTCGTGATCAAAAGACGACTTTTTGAACAACCTCTATTATATCAAAAACAAGGCTGGACAGGAAGTTGCCATTATCTGTGAGGCTATCACTGGCAACTGAGGACTCTCGCATACATGCAACGTCTCTCGTAATGCTCTATAATAGGGAAATACTGAATTGCTTGAGGAGAACGGAACAGATGACTACGCACAAAAAAGAACAAGACGCCAGCATCCGTGTCGGCCAGCAAATGACGCTCACGATCAAGAGCTTGGGCATCAATGGCGAAGGGATCGGCTATTTCAAAAGAAAAATCGTTTTCGTAGAGGGTGCCCTCCCTGGTGAAGTCGTCCATGCAGAGGTGACCGAGGCAAGGGAAAAATACGCGACCGCTAAGCTTTTGCGAGTCGTTGAAAAATCAGCCTCTCGCACAAAGCCCCCCTGTCCGGTCTATGCAGAGTGTGGCGGATGCAGCCTGCAGCACATGGATTATGCGGCACAGCTCGCGAGCAAGCAGGAAATCGTCATCGAGTCACTGCGCAAGTACGCTCGACTGAATCAGCCATCAGTCGCCCCTACGATTGGTATGGATAATCCGTGGTCGTATCGAAATAAAGCACAGTTTCAAGTGGGCAAGGAAAAAGGCAAGCTCATTGCCGGACTGTATCAGACAGGCAGCCACAAGCTCGTCAATCTGGAAGGCTGTCAGGTGCAGCATGAAGCGACGACGAAAATCGTCCAGACAGCGAAGCAGATCGTCGAGGAGCTCGGGATTCCTGTCTACGATGAGAAGAAACGGACAGGCGTCATCCGCACGATCGTAGCTCGCGTCGCTTTTGCTACGGGTGAAACGCAGTTAACACTTGTAACAGCTACCCCAGAAATCCCACGGGTAAAAGAGCTGATTTTGGAGCTCCGCACGAGACTTCCCGAGCTGGTAGGAATCGCGCAAAATGTAAACACGCAAAAAACGTCGCTTGTTTTTGGTGACAAGACGGTATCCTTATGGGGCAAGGCTTCCATCGCGGAAAAGCTGGGTGAGCTATCCTTCGACTTGTCGGCCCGTGCCTTCTTCCAATTGAATCCCGAGCAGACTCAAAAGCTGTACAATCAGGTGAAAACGGCTGCTGGACTGACCGGAAAAGAGCTCGTGCTCGATTTGTATTGTGGTACAGGGACGATTGGCTTGTGGCTCGCTCCGTATGCTCGTGAAGTACGCGGGATCGAGCTGATTCCTGAGGCTGTCGAGGATGCCAATCGCAATGCAGAGCGCAATAACGCCGCGAATGCCAGCTTCCATGTGGGCCGTGCTGAGGTCTTGATGCCAAGATGGGCGAAGCAAGGGACCAGGCCGGATGTTGTCGTAGTCGATCCGCCGCGAACAGGGCTGGATGATGCGTTGATTCGTTCCTTGCTGGATGTGCAGCCGAAGAAAATTGTGTATGTGTCTTGTAACCCTTCTACGCTGGCGAAGGATGTTGGGAAGCTGATGCAACGGTATGAGCTTGTATGTGTGCAGCCGGTGGATATGTTTCCGCATACGGCGCATGTGGAGTGTACAGTGTTACTAAAATTAAAAGGGGCTAATGAATAAGCCCCTTTCTTTCTATACCCCTAACGTGAATTGTGGATGGGCAATGTTGTAGTGAATCTTGAGCAAAAACCAAGGTGATATACCTTTATTTAACTATTAATACCCGTTAGTTTACTCACCAATAAGTTTGAGGAGCTTATCTCTTTCGTAGTCTGGGATTGAATAGGCTTGTGTCATAGTCAATGGTTCTCCAAGGGTACCGTTAACGAAGGTAGCTGCCATACCTTTTTTAAGCCACACAAGCTTGTCCATTGAATTCCCTGACTTGGGTTGAATTTGTATCCAATAGTCTGGGTCCATTTGGTTTCTTTCCACTTTTCTAGTTTCTTCAAAAGCATTTAGCACCTGTTGCATAGCTCTTTTGGTTCTTCGTTCATATGGAGGCATCAACCACCATTTAATATTTGGGTCAATAAACCAATCCGATATAACCTTACCTTTTGAATCCGAAATGGCTATTTTAACTATGTCGTGGCCATCTGAGTTTGGAAATCGATTAAACCACAAAAATGTGTTCACCACTACTATCAATAAAATAACCGCAAAAACCCCAAGTACTTTACTCCGCATAAACGCACCTCTTATATCCAGCGATATGGTGTAGTATTACCAAAGTTTGGATATCGATTATTAGCGTAAACTGCCCACTAGCTCTACCGCCACTTGTTATATTTTGATCTGTTTTCACTGTCTACTCGACACATGTGGAGAGCAGTTCACTGTTGGTCAGGAAAGCCTAATAGTTGAGGATGTATTGGCGGATATAGTAATGGAGCGGGTGAAGCCCCGCTTCTTTTTTCATCATAGTGAACCAGTGGACTCTTGCCCATTTTTCTTACCTGTAACTAGGCAGTTGCATAGGATAAATGGTCAATAAGCAAATCACTGAGAGGAGCATGAGTATGTATCCTAATTCATGCTATCACTATCAATGGTATAATCCAATGCAATGCCACTGGAATAACAAATGGAGTTATGATTGGAATCCCCATTATTGCAATTGGAACAATCACAGCTATAATCCTTATTATGGAAATATCACATTACAAGATTATGGAACAAGACCATTTGTAGTGAATATTGACCAAGCAACCAAGCAAAACAATAATTACCGCACCGTTCTGTGGACAGGTAAATATTTACAAGTGACTTTGATGAGTATTAATGCTGGGGAAGACATAGGTTTGGAAGTCCATCCGACAACTGACCAATTCATACGGATTGAAGAAGGTCAGGGACTTGTTCAAATGGGTGATAGCAGAGATAACTTGGATTTTCAAGTAATGGCTTACGATGACTATGCAATTATGATACCTGCTGGGAAATGGCACAATGTAACCAATACAGGTAATCGCCCTCTTAAAGTTTACGTTATCTATGCCCCACCTGAGCATCCATATGGTACAGTTCATGAAACAAAAGCAAGCGCTCAAGGAACGAGGTAAGTAAATTCTACCGCCTCCTATAAACAGGTACCCATAGTCTCGACACTTAAAAAGGTGCGAGCTGCGGGTGCCTTTTTGTATAGTAGAGAAAGCCACACAAGGATGACATGAGTCGTGGATTTGATGGTTATAATCTTAAGGGACAAACCCACCAATGAAAGAAGTGATAGACGATGGATTTAGAAACGGTCATGCAGGAGCTTGAAGCCCTCGGCAAGGAACGAACCAAGAAAATATATATATCCAACGGCGCCCATGAACCACTTTTTGGCGTGGCTACAGGCGCTATGAAGCCAATCGCGAGAAAAATCAAGATAAATCAACCGTTGGCTGAGCAGCTTTACGCCACTGGGAACTACGACGCCATGTACTTTGCCGTTGTGATTGCAGACCCAAAAGCAATGACCGCAGCCGATTTTGATCGGTGGATGGATACGGCTTATTTTTATATGCTGTCCGATTATGTGGTTGCAGTAACCTTAGCTGAAGCAGATATTGCACAAGAAGTTGCCGATCAATGGATGACAAGCGGCGAAGAGCTGCGAATGTCAGCTGGCTGGAGCTGTTATTGCTGGCTTTTGGGTAATCGCCCGGATCATGAATTTTCCGAGAGCAAAATTGCCAATATGCTTGAAACTGTGAAAAATACGATTCACGATTCTCCCGAACGAACGAAATACGCTATGAATAATTTTATATACACCGTAGCGACTTCCTATTTGCCACTCCACGATAAGGCTGTCGAAATCGCAAAGGCAGTAGGTCCGGTAGAGGTCCAAAAAGACAAAACAAAAAGCAAGTTTCTAAACGCTTCCGATAATATTCAAAAGGCAGTCGCTAAAGGACAGCTTGGCTTCAAACGGAAATATGTAAGGTGTTAGAGAAGAAAATAAATCGGAGTAGCCCTTTTGAGGTTACTCTGATTTTTTGCGAGCAAATGGCTGCGAGGGTGGCTACGTCTTGCTATTTGTACTATTTGGTGAGCTTGTAGGCGATACTGGACGTGTAGCGGTTTTTCTAGCAAGACCAAACTCCATCTGGAGACCGATGCCAAAATACATCGGCTGCGGGATGTAACTTCGTGCACTTGGTATATTATGGAATTAAAAAGGAGTTGTGTCACGAGTGAAAACGTTAATCGAATTCAAAAAAGTAACGAAAGAATACAAAAGCGGAGAAGTGCCAATCAAGGCACTTGATGGTGTTGACTTTTCCATATCAGAGGGAGAATTCGTCATTATTTTGGGTGCAAGTGGCGCCGGTAAAAGTACGATTTTGAATATACTTGGCGGTATGGATACGGCTACTTCAGGTCAAGTGTTCGTTGGTGATCAAGAAATAACGAGCTTCAACGAAAAAAAATTAACCGAATATCGCGGCGAGAAAATTGGCTTTGTATTTCAATTTTATAACTTAATTCCGAATTTAAACGCTCTAGAAAATGTTGAATTTGCTACGGAAGTATGTAAGAACCATCTGGATGCAAAAGATATTTTACATAAAGTTGGATTACAGAACCGTATCAAAAGCTTCCCTTCCCAGCTCTCTGGCGGAGAACAACAAAGAGTCGCTATCGCTCGTGCTGTTGCCAAAAATCCTTTGCTTTTACTTTGTGATGAACCAACCGGGGCATTGGATTATGTGACAGGTAAGTCCGTCTTAAAGCTTCTTCAGGATTTGAACAGAGATACGAAGAAATGCGTCGTTTTGATCACACATAATTCTGCCATTGCTCCTATGGCTGATAAAATCATCAAGGTGAAAAGCGGACGGATTGAAAGCGTTACGATTAACGATGAAAAACAAAGTGTTGAAGGGATTGAATGGTAATTATGAAATTGTTTTTAAAACTAGTAAGGGATATAAAACAATCACTCGGGCAATTCATAGCCTTTGTTTTGGTTATCGCCGTAGGAGCTTTTTTCTATGGAGGGCTTGTCACTTATAGCAATAATCTTAGTGCTTATACGGAGGCTTACTTCCTAAAACATATTGTAAGCGACTTAAACGTGTATTATAATCAAATTTCCAAAAAGGACGTCGCCAGTTTAAGCGGAATCGAAGGTATTAATAAAATTGAAGGACGTTACACCTTTGATGCCACGCAAGACTTCGCAGATAATAAATCCTCATTAAAAATTCATTCGATCCCTGTAAATAATGAAATCAATACACCTACTCTACTCGAGGGTAAACTCCCGTCAAAAAAGAATGAGATTCTATTAGATTCCCACTATGCAAAAGAACATCAATTTCAAGTCGGTGATCAAATCAGTATAAATGCGAATGAAAGCGATATTATGTTTACGATTAGCGGCTTGGGTGAGAATGTTGAACACGCAAAAAAGAACGAAATCCAAGACCATAAAACCTACGGAGTCGCTTATATTGCCGAAGAGACAATCTCTGATATCCTAGATGGCCTTTTCTATAATGAAATCATGATTGATGCTACAGAAGGTTACGATATTGACAAATTAGGGAAATCCATTGAAGGACAATCCCAACACCTTCCTTATGTAAACCAAGTAAGCAAAGAACGCACTTTCAGCTATTCGAAAATAAACGAAACGATCCATAATAATAAATTGATGAGTATGGTAATCCCTTTCGTGCTTTTTTTGATTGTAGCTATTATCCTGTTTCTTACCATGTCGCGAATTATTGATTCTCAAAGAAACCAAGTAGGTATTATGAAGGCGTTAGGTGTCAAAAACAGAAGCATCATGCTTCATTACATGGGATACCCTGTGCTGGCAAGTATAATAGGTTCCATCATAGGTTGTGTCATTGCCGCTCTTGTATTTGTTCCATTCGTAACTGCCTCTAGTGCAAGGGCCTACTCTCTGCCTGGCATTACATACTCCCTTTCTTTTTATTCTTTCATTCCTCCTATCCTTTTCTCCAGTGCTTTTGGAATCCTGGCGTGTTACTTAAGTGGTAGAACCATATTAAAAGAACGTGCGGCTCAAGCGATGCGTCCTAAACCGCCAAAGCAGATGAAAACGCTATGGATAGAAAGAATTCCGGGTGTTTGGAGCAATATTTCCTACAGCTACAAACTCATCTTGAGAAACATCTTTTTAAATAAACAAAAAGCTTTGGCGAGCTCAATTGGTGTTGTTGTAAGCACTGTCTTATTGATCACTGCTTTTGGCACTCAATCGGCCTTGCAAAAAGTAGCTAGCCAAGTTGAAAAGGTTTATACGTACGATTTACGAGTAGATTATACGCTGGGCACATCTACTGCTACGGTAAAGCTCCCCCCCGGTATGAAAAATCGATATTTTTTATCCACCTTTCCTGCTGAATTCACAAAAGGTGCTGAAAAAGAAAATGCCACTTTCGTTGTTACTGAACAAGAAAACAATCTCATTCGTTTCTTTGACGAAAATGACAATCGAATCTATTTAGAAAATAATGGTGTGCTGGTACCCAAATCCTACGCCGACAAATATCATATTTCAGCAGGAGATATCATCCAGATCACTTTCAAAGCACCAGAGCTGAAAAATAAATCTGTAGATATGAAGGTTTTACATATCTCTACACAGCTTTCGAACCCTTCTTTTTATATCACACCAGCCTATTTAAAGAGCTTTGGCATAGCCTACCGTCCAACCTCTCTTTTAGTGGAAGCAAATAGTCCTGCAGATCTGATAAGCGTTCGTAACTTCTTTGAACAAGATCCTCATGTAGAAACCATAGCAGATCGTGATGATCTGAAGAAAACAGCTGAGTATATTTTGAAACAAAACAATTTTGTATTTATCATGTTTATCATTTGCGCCGTCATCCTCTCCTTCGGCGCCATATACACGATCTCTTCCATCAACATATATGAAAGGAATCGCGAGCTAGCAACACTTAAGGTATTAGGCTATCAAAAAAATAAAATAAACAGACTGATCTTTTTTGAAAACATCATCCTAACCACATTTGCGGTCATTGTAGCTATACCGATAAGCGGCTATGTTTATTCCATGATTGTCAAGGCACTGTCCAGTACTCATCAACAAATCCCGGATCAACTAAGTATTTGGACCATGTTGGTATCTGTTGTTCTTGCCTACCTGCTTACGATTCTCTCTAACTTGTTACTTCGGAGAAAAGTAACCAACATCAATATGATTGAGTCATTAAAAAGTGTAGAATAGGCCATAGTCCGTTTTCCCCCCTGTACCAGTCTTCATAAGATAAACAAAAACAGGAGAGGAAACGAAGCATGCCGAAAACCACTTCACTATGCGAGCAGTTCTCCCGAATTATCAAGGGGCAATCCGGCTTTGCGGGCGGAAAATGCGTCTCGACCATCAATCGCGATCAAATAAAAGCAACGATTTCGGGGAAAAGATTTCGCGTAGTAAGACGAGCGTTAGATGCCATTCATTCATGAGAATAGGTGGAACAAGCCGAATCCTCTCTGTTACCGCAGGGAGGATTTTTCAGCTATAGAACATAACAGCTTGATCAGCTATAATGTGAAACAACCAAAAATAGGCATTTCAGGAAGGAATGATCCCCTTGAACACACAGATCATTGATATAGGCGTTAACCTCATGCACCGCTCCTTTCTCCAAGATCGCGATGAGGTCGTAGCCAGAGCTGCTGAACAAGGAATCTACCCGTTAATTTTGACGGGGACAAGCTTGAGAAACAGTACCGATGCAGCCAGATATGCGAGTCGCAACAAAGGAAAGCTATACTCCACAGCAGGTATTCATCCTCACGATGCAAAAAGCTGTGACGACTCAACCATCAAAAAATTAAGAGAACTGGCGTCACTTCCCCATGTGGTAGCCATTGGAGAGTGCGGGCTGGATTATAACCGTGACTTCTCCCCTCGTGATATTCAAAGAAAGTGGTTCATCGAACAAATATCCCTGGCTACAGAACTTCAAATGCCGTTGTTTTTGCATGAACGGGATGCTCATCTTGATTTTGTCTCGATCCTCAAAGAACATCGCCCAAAAATCAATCGTGCGGTTGTACACTGTTTTACCGGAACCGCCAAGGAATTAGAAGCCTATTTAGAAATGGATTTCCATATCGGGATTACAGGATGGATTTGTGATGAACGCCGCGGGAAGCATCTGCGCGAGCTTGTTAAAAAGATTCCTTTGAATCGTTTGATGATTGAAACGGACGCGCCGTTTTTAACCCCTCGTGATTTGAAAGAAAAACCTGTGGATGGACGTAATGAGCCACTGTATTTGAGACATATTTTGGATGCAGTCGCTCACTGTATGGGAATGAGACTACCAAGACTGCGAAAGAATTTTTTAACGTATAGATCTTCCTCCAGTTATTCAGCACATGTGGAAAATGTGCCATTTTTAATAAGGAAGGACATATAACAGATAGTTATTCACAAGAGGGACTCGTGCCCTCTTGTGGTTTCGAAGAAAATGTTATTTTCTGTAGTATTTAGCAAATTGTTTATTTTTCTTTATACTAAAATTGTTAAGGTGGCGCGGTGTTATATAAGCATAAATTTGAAAGCTTATGGAATCTTTTTTAATCATCCTAAGGCTATAAACAAAAAAATGAGTGAGACGTTTATTTTAAACCAAACATTTTAAGAAAGAAGGTATACAATGAATATTTATTCATTAATTATAAAATTCTTTGGTATAGGTTTTCTAATTATAGGATTCTTAAAAATCGGAGGGCTAATAACCATAGAATTCAAAAATATTTTCAGCCTATCGTTAGCTGGCTTCTTCTTTGTTCTGTTCGACTTTGTTAGTCATTTTGTTGAAAAGTCAAATAAAAAAGCATTAAGGAACACATTATCATATTTAAGGGTAGCAACTCTTTTTTTATCAATTATGACGATAATAGTAGTTCCATTTTTCCCTATAAAGTGGAATACACCATTTCTAAAAGTTATAACCGACTCGCTAGTTTATTTAAGTTTAGGAATAGTAATTTACCTTATAGGGTCTAAGGATAGAAGTGGGAGCGAAATCAATGTTTCTTCGTCGGAAAAAATGAAGCAAACTGATCTGAATTAATTTCAGTGATCAATCAATTGACAGAGTGTTGAAAACATTTGATGCAATCAAGATATCTCTTTGCGATTATCAATAATACATATAGATTGAAAATAATGGATGAAAATATAAGGAAGGTGGTTTGCTTATGCTTAAAAAAGTATGGCTTCAAGTCTATGTCTTTTCTTAGTTGTGATATCTCTTACACTTCCTACTCAAACCGCAGGGGGTCAAGAACAATCAAATAATACCGCAAGGATTAGTGATTACAGATAGCACGACTGACAAATTTGAAATTTATAGGCTAGAGACATTGAATAGGACTAGAATTGTGGGACGCGACTAATCTGTGTCCCACTTTTTCATTGCGACTATTTTAGACTCATCTATTTTTTTACAACTCTATTACATCCCCATGCTATGCTTTACGAGAGGTGATCCGGGTGGCTACCATCCTAATTGTCGAGGATGAAATTCCTATTAATGAGCTCATCAAAAGAAACCTGCAAGCAGTGGGACATACATGCATTTCTGTAATGGACGGTCTGTCGGCGCTTGATGCGCTGGACAAGCACGAGGTTGATCTCGTTGTGCTGGATATCATGCTGCCCGAGATTGACGGATATGAGGTTTTCCGGCAGATTCGAGGAAAGCCCACTATTTTTTTGACAGCCAAAAGCAGCTTGTCGGACAAAGTAAAGGGCCTCACTCTTGGCGCGGATGATTACTTGGTGAAACCATTTGAGATGCTGGAGCTGCTGGCACGTGTAGATGCGGTCCTCCGGCGCACGAAGAAGACAAGCAAGTCGTTTGAACTTGATGGGGTCAGAATCGATTTCGAGAGCAGGCAGCTGTTTCTCCATGATCATCCGGTAGATTACACCCCCAAGGAATTCGATTTGCTGGAAGTGCTGGTGAACAATCGCAATATCGCCCTTTCGCGTGAGAAGCTGCTAGAGCTCGCGTGGGGCTATGACTATGTCGGGGATACAAGGACAGTGGACGTTCATATTCAAAAGCTGAGAAAAAAGCTGGACATGGAATCCCGAATTAAGACCGTCTATAAAATGGGGTATCGTCTTGAGGTCTAGATGAGCGAAAAACTATTACAACTCCCTAACAACTCCATGACGATTCGATAATTCCTCCCTCTTATACTTCTAACTGTGATCACAACCAAATAATGAAGGAGAGGTTCATATGAAAGTCAAACAAACCATTTTGGCAGCCACCGCAATTATTGGCACCAGCACACTGCTGTTTCAAGGATTCGTACAGGTCGTAACGGCTTCGGATTTCAACAAAACGAATACGATTCCTACCAGCTATGCGAATTATGCAGTCGCTTCCTCCCAAACGACACAAAACAGCTTGCCAGTCGGCTACAAAAAAGCGAACTATACGGTGAAAGCTGTGAACAACCAAAAGCCAACGAGTAAAGACATTACAAAAGAAGCGGCGGCGGAAATCGGAGCAAAAGCCCTTTGGGAGATATATGCCCAGAGCCTGGAAGGGAAGGTGGTAGAAATGAGCTACCAAAACCCACGTGAAGACCTTCCTCGCGCACAGTGGTACGGTGAAGTTAAAATCAATGACAAGCTCAATTATTACTTCATGATCGACGCTGTTACCGGAGAATATTTCAGCATGTTCCGTGAGAGAACGTTCATAGAAAAAGAGACCTACGATGAGGAGCTTGCGAAAAATCCGCAGGAGTATGTGGACCTAGCCAAAAAGGCAGCAGAAAAGTTCAATATTGTCAACGGTCCAGTCAAGTCCGCTGTATACGAAACCCAAAGCATGGTCGAGAACAATGACCCCATCATAGGGGTGGAGATCACAGGCGAGAACGGTGAAATCGCCATTGTGTATATAGCGCGCAAAGATAAAGAGTTCATCGGCGCCACCTATCATGCTAAAGAAAAGTACAAGGACCACCCCAACCAATTAATATCCTATCCTGAGATCGCCGAGCCCAAAAAATAAGGGAGCCTTTTCCGCCGCCACACCGTGCTGGCGGCTTTTTCCCATGAGTTGCGAGCTTTCTCATGAAACCAGAGGTGAAACGAAAGGAAAACTATGAAATACCGGACCTTTTTAACAACTCTTGCCCTTTTTTTGTTTTCATTTAACCTAGGGATCGTCATTATATCGATCACGGCTTTCAAAGACACGATCCATCGTGCACAAGAAAGAAGCTTGGATGAGCATTACTTCATCACATCTGCACTCCTCCAAGATTTTCATGCGGTAGAAGGGCGCGGAACGGATCTCAACAGCTCCATACCGTCTCTGCTCCAGCCATACAGCTATCTTGCCGGGGATCAAAACGTGACATTGGTACTTTTAAAAGACAAGGAACTGGTCTATTCTTCGTCTGTCTTATCGGCCCCAATCGAGTTACCTGAGCTGCAGGGAGACGGCAGCAGACTCGTTTCTATGCAAGAATCAGGCGACTGCGCCTCGGTCCTCGTTTCAGGAAAGTTGCCTGCTCCCTATGATTTATATACAATGGTGTACCTATACGACATAACCGATGGGATTGCTGCCTGGAAGCAAATGAAAAACATGCTGTTTTTCGCTGGCTTGATGATTTCTGCTTTGTTTGCTTTTGGTCTTCATATATTGCTGTCTAAACTATTTAGACCACTCTCGCAAATTTCACAAACATCCCGTCAAATCGCGGCTGGTGCGTATGATACCCGTCTTCCCATGTCTGGACAAGACGAGCTGACCGAAATGGCGCAAAGCTTTAATCACATGGCAAAGGAAATTCAGAGTCAAATCCAGCAGTTAGCGACAGCCGCGCAGCAGAAGCAGCAGTTTATTGATAACTTTGCACATGAGCTCCGCACACCGCTTACGACTATTTACGGCTATGCAGAATACATACAAAAGGTGGCTCGCACAGAAGACGACAAGCTGTTTGCCACAACCTACATCATGTCGGAAAGCCGCAGACTTCAACAGATTGCGTATCGTTTGCTTGAATTGGCAACCCTTCGTGAACACAAGATCGAGCGAAAGACTGTAGAAATAAAGCAGCTGTTTCTTGGCGTCGAGCAAGCTCTGTCTCTTATGGCAGCAGAACAAAACGTTCGGATTACTTCGGAATGTCACTTTGATTCGTTGGAGTGTGATCCTGATTTCATGCATATATTGCTCGTCAATTTCGTAGATAACGCGTTGAAGGCTTGTGGTACTGGTGGACAAATCAAGATGACTGCTTTTCTGGATCATGGACAAAAAGGAATAATGGTCGAAGATAATGGAAAAGGAATGCCTGCAGAGCATCTCGTCCACATCACAGAGGCATTCTATCGCGTAGATCCCTCCCGCACTCGAAATGGCGGCGGGGCGGGACTAGGCTTGACGCTTTGCAAACAGATTGCGGATTGCCACAGGGCAGAGCTGAGCTTTTCCTCTGAACCGGGTAAAGGGACAATAGCCAAACTGATCTTCCCCGCCTACTAGATCTATACGAAAGAACAAAGACACCTGATTGTTTATTTAAAGGTGTCTCATTTTTTATTTTGAAAGTGAAAGATTGTCAGCAGCTTTTCCGTCTATACAGTGACAAGGAGGTGGAACACCAGTGGAGGATCATACTGGCGCACGAATCGAGCAATGGTTTCTTACATACAGCCAGGATATATATCGCTTTCTCGTTTATTACACGGGACGAACCGATATCGACGATCTTGTTCAAGAGACCTTTATTCGTGCCCTGAAAGCCATACATGACACAGAGGTTGAGAATCCAAAGACGTGGCTGTTTGCCATAGCACGAAACGTAGCCATCGATGAAAGGCGCAAGACAAAACTGATTAGCTGGTTGCCGGATATCTTCTTGCAGCATCTCGTTTCGCACGACAAAACACCGGAAGAGTCGCTGGAGTTAAGTGAAAACAAGCGTCTGCTCTATGAAATGATCAATCAATTAAAAAGCTCTTATCGGGATGTGTTGATACTCAGAGGAATCAAGGGACTATCGAGCAAGGAAACAGCAGAGGTGTTGGGCTGGAGCGAAGCCAAGGTCAATCTCACTTTGCATAGAGCGATGAAGTCGATTCAAAACAAAATGCATGTTTCGATTGCGGAGGTGATGAACGATGTCGTCACGTGATGAACAGATTATTCTGGAAGAATTGAATCAATTCCCGGAACAACTCCTTTCACGGGAACGAAGCCAAGCAATATTAAAGGGTGTACGAGAAGAAGGAGGTAGACTTCAAAAAGTGAACAAACGAAGAATGTACTATGGATGGATGGCAAAAGGACTTATCACTTGCGGCTTGTTGCTCGGTTTTTTCTGGATGAAACCATTTTCTGCCCCGGTTGAATCAACGAGCAGTGCAGCTTTAACTCCCGAAGAACAAAAGTATTTTACAGCTGCCCAGAAGGCAATCACTACAGCGAGTGGCATTCAGAAGAGCTTTTCTTTTGAAGAGATCGAGAAAAACGAAGAATCCTTTATTGTACGGGCAAAGGATCACGCAACCTGGGTGTATTTTAAGCCTGATACGACAGAGGTTATTGCCGTCAGAGCAGCTTTTGCCATCCATGAATTGACGGAGCCTTATCATAAATATGTAGAGACTGCACGAGAAGCCTACAGGGATACGAAGCAGTCGATTAACTTTAAAACAGTCGACTTCTATAAAAGAAAAGATTTAGCACTACTAAGCTTTGATGTGGAAAAAGATCAGGAGGTCAGTATTGATCTATCTACAAACAAAGTCGTAGATTATACCTTGAATTACAACCCTAAGGATGTGGATCAAAAGTTCTTGAACATCGCACAGAAAGCTTTGAATCGCTTCTCCAATGAAAATGATCTCTCCTTCACCCTCGCTATAAAATCATCAGATGAGGAAGAAGATAGGTGGACGTTTCGCAATGAGCACGAGAGATATTCGGTGGAAGTCGGAGCACAAACAGGCAAAGTATATGATGTAAACTATTTTACGGAGCACATTGTAATCAAATCCATCGATGAAGCGATTCCCGTGACCAAGCCGCTTATTCAAGATATTTTTGGCATAGACACCACTGGGTATAAGGCTTACGGCGGCAGGGATTGGGGCGGCTATATATTGAGAAGTCCAAGTCCTGGGAAACCACGTTTCTCCATAAGGCTTAGTGATTTGGATGTTGGTACTATTTATGGGATTGGCATAGAAAGGGACTGAGTCAAAAAAGCAACGGGTTCTATATATCGATATGAAACCCGTTGTTTCATGTCCATACTCCATTTAGTCGAGGGACAGCTTCATTTTTAGCCCCTCACGAGGATGCAGTCCGAACCCCCTCAATCGACGCTCTCCAGCTCCCTTGATGTGTCAGATAAGGCGTAAACGTAAGCTGTAGAACACCAATAATTTCCTCATCACGGCACGCCACGACCAATTCATTATTGGGGTCTGCATCAATTGCTTCAAACGCTTTTATGTAGCTTTCTGGAAGCGGGGTTTCGTAACGCTCTCTCGTCTTCCCCAATTCATCATCTGCTAGCATTTGCACAATTCTATTCAGGTCTTTTGCAGCAGCTACGCGAAAATGAATCATCGTTTGCCTCCCCCCCTTTATTGTTTTACTTGCAGGTATTTCTTCTATTCGGATTCAATATGAGTGCATCATCGCCCAGTTCAAACAATTTATCCATCAGCGCATCCATGCCCTGCTCCAGTTTATATTCCATCTCTTCTTTATATAGAGGGATCAAGAAATAAGCATGAATCTTGTTCCCGTCTTTGGTAGGAATGACGCTGATCTCTTCAGATAGCTGAAACAGAACGACTCCATTTAAGCCTGTGCCATCCGCATATGGTTCATAGTCCTGATAATTCGGTATCGTATGTCCGTATCCCAACCATGTATTGTACTGGTGAGGAAACCGTGCCAGCTGCTTCATCAGTCTAATTGGCCAGTAGTTATTTTCATCCTCTAGCGACTCTTGTGTCAGCTCCCAAGAAGCCGGCAAAAATATCATCAGTTCTGCTCGATCGATACTCTCCTCCATCTGCTCCTGTATTTCATCCGGGATCGTCATTGGTAAATCACTCATCCCGTTCGTATACAGAACCCAAAATGGCTCTTCTTCTGTAGGGCTCATCACATTCACATCAATATGGATCGTATCGGAAATAATCTCATGAAAAACACTGCTCTCTCTTCCCGCAAATACCGTTTCAAAATGGGCCCCGATTTCTTCCACATATTCCATGGGAGCTGGAGGTTCGTAAGTTGCTTGTTGGTTATATGTGTAAATTGTAGTGCCATCCTTTGACTTTTCTCCGTTGTTCGTGCCACCGAATAGCTTTTTGAAAAAGTTCATCTTAGATCCTCACCTTCTTATCATTTAGATACTGGGTTCTCACTATTGTATCGGCATGGGATACATCCAACTTTTACCTTATCTTTGTATTTCTTGCAAGAGACATCCGAATCAACTCGCAGAAAAAAAGAGGGTTATTAGCCCCCTCTCTCGATAACTCTCTTTATACCAACACTTGCAAATGCTCCCGTCCATTAAAAGCGACCAGGTCTTCTCCCTGAGTTAAACGGCTGACCAAGTCAGGATTGGCAAGAAAAGGCCGTCCAAATGCAGCCACATCAAAAATTGCGTCCTGTATAGCCTGTTCGGCGCGTTCAGGAGATAAATCGCCGACACCTATGACGATGCCATCCCAGTATTTACGGACGAGTTCGTGCAGCGTTTTGCCTTCTGCAATCACTTGATCAAAACTCATTGTAGAAGGATGAAGCATTGTTAATCCTGCTTCCTTGAATGCCTCCACAAAGGTTTGAATAGCCGCGTCCGGGTCCTCCCACATATACTCACGCTGATCATCCTTCAAGGCAGAGAAGCGCATAATCGTTCTATCAGCGCCCACTTCGGAAATAACCGCTTTCGCCACTTCTTTCATAAAAGTCAATCGTTGGCGCAAATCCCCACCGTATTCGTCTTGTCTGTGGTTAGATATATCTGAATTAAATTGATCAATCAAATACCCGTGCGCTCCGTGAATTTCTATGCCGTCAAAGCCTGCCGTCATTGCATTGCGAGCCGCCTGTGCATATTGCTGAATCACTTCTTCGATATCGGCAAGCGACATCTCTTCCGGGGTATCGTATGGTTTGCCGAAGCGATGGACATGCCCCTCGGCTTGCAATGCAGAAGGAGCTTGCGGAGGTAAGCCTCCTGCGATCTCGTGGTGGGACAGCCGCCCGACATGCCAAATTTGCGCAATAATGACTCCCCCTGCTTGATGAACCGCATCTGTTACCTTTTTCCACCCCTCGATTTGTTCGGTGGTGTACAAGCCTGGAACACCCCGCGTTCCCTTTGCACGCGGACTTATGACCGTTCCCTCTGTAATAATCAGACCAACCCCATCTGCTGCTCGCTTGCGATAATACTCCACGACATCTGGACCAACCACTCCCGTCTGCTCATCTGCGAAGGTGCGCGTCATGGGAGCCATTGCGATTCGATTGCGCAGCTTCCAGGCTCCCATGCTAGTCGGTTGCAGTAATCCTTGTTTTTCCATTCCCATTTGTCTCTCCCCATCCTTACCTGTCATTTACTTACATCGTAGAGAATTGCCAACCGCTTTTACAGATGACTTTAAAGGAATTATGCTGTTTCATCCTTGAAAACAAAGTTAATATAGAGATAATTCATAAAAAGTAAAGGAGGAATTCAAATGGATCAAGTGGACAAGGAAATTCTCCTGATTTTGCAGGACAATGCCCGCATTTCCATGACGGAATTGGGGAAAATAGTCGGTCTGTCTCAACCGGCTGTAACGGAAAGAGTTCGCAGGATGGAGGACAAGGGCATCATCAAGCAATATCGAGCAATCCTCTCCCCGGAAAAAGCGAATAAACAAATCAGCGCGTATTTGCTCTTTCATACGAAGCGCTGCGAGAAGTTCATCGAGTTCTGCAAGGAATATCCAGATGTGTTGGAGCTGCACAGAATTAGTGGACAATATAATTACATGCTGAAGGTCGTCACCGATTCCATGCAGTCCTTGGAGGCATTCATCAATGCCAGCGGAGAGCACGGGGATTCCACTACGTTGATCGTCATGTCTTCACCCATCGAACAGAAAAAGATCGTTCCTTCCGTTTTCGAGGAGTGCTAAGGATACTAAAGAAGCTTCATTTCTTGATAATCGCTCGATAGACGAATTTCGGTAAGGCAGACTGTCTGCGCCAACGTGATTTTTGTCCTTTTGCAGCAGGGACGGTCAGCAATCGACGCAGCCATTCCAAATGTAACTTTTTCCACATTTCCGGAGTAGGTTTTACTTTTCCTGCTATAACGTCCAAGCTACCCCCTACGCCAAAAACAACCTTAACGCCATCGAGTTCTTGCTTATGCCGGTAGATCCATTTATCAGAGTACGGTGCTCCCATCGCAACAATCAGTATATGAGGCTTCGTTCGCTGAATATCATGGAGGATTTGTATTTCTTCTTCTTTGGTAAAAAAACCGTTATGCCGTCCTGCGACCACGACATCAGGATAGCGTTGGCGAACTTCCTGTACAGCTCTATGATTTGTCTCTTCATCTGTCCCAAGAAAATAAAAGCTCCAGCCTAAAGCGTTCCCCTTATCCAATAGCCGAAGCAGCAAGTCGTAGCCCGTCACTCTTTCACGAATTGGCTCTCCCTTCCTTCTCGCTGCAAATACAATGCCGATTCCGTCGGGAGTGATCAAATCTGCCTCTTCGACGATTGTTTGAAGCAGCTTGTCCGTTTGAGTCGCCATTGTGATTTCAGGGTTTACTGTGATGAGATGAAACAGCTTGGCTTCATCTTTTTGGAGATGCTCGGTCAGTTGTTCCGTTGTTTCCTTTAGCGTCCATTTGGAAAAAGAAACGCCCATAATCTTTACCGCGTCTATCACAAGATCACCTTCCACATGAAATAGCAAAAGAGGGCGCCCCTTAGTGCTCCCTCTTCCCGTCTTTCTTATCTCAACACTGTATAGTACCTGATCTCTTCTTTATCTACCCGGAATCCAACCGATTCGTACAGAGCCAAAGCGGATTTATTCGTCGTTTCGACCATGAGGTATGCGGCTTCCAGCTCATGCGATTGTAAATAATCCAATGCTTGTGTCAGCAAAAACCTAGCAAACCCACGCTTCCGCCATGTTTCCTGCACGAAGACATCCTCGACTACTCCGTCGTCATCTTCTCGCCACGCCATCAAGCTGGCAGTAATCGTGTCCCCATGACGAATGACCATCGAGGTCCATAGCGCCTTGCTCTTGTAATCAGACAGTCTTTCAAGCCCTAGTGGAGCGTCCGGCCAGATAGTAGCTTCCACATCCAAGTATTCTCTCTCTTCCTGCGCACTTTCCATTTTCCAATGCGAGAAATGAAAGTATTCATCCAGCATCACCACAGGAATGGGCTCTCGTAAATCGCGCTTCATCTGAAACAAGCTATTCAAATGCTGGTAGCCTTTTTGGATGAAAAATCGGTTATTCTCTGTGTCTGATGAATCGTTGCCTACACATAGCATCGTTTGGTACGTATCTGGCAACGTTTCTTTTAATTTACGGGCTCTTCGATAAAGCTGCTGATACACTTTTTCCAGCAGCTCGCCGTCATTGTCTCGCTCCGGGAGCGTTTTCAGATTTACATAGATCGAATGCTTGTTTTCCTCTGAACGTCCGGGCGGAATCGTATTAATGATACTCACTTGGCCTTTCGCGATCATTTTGCCATGTTCAAATGCACAGTAAACATTACTCCAGTTCGCTTCATCACCGACCCACCAAAACGTCGCGTTTTCTTTTGCTGTAACAGCTTGGTATAGCTCGCCAAGTAGCGGAAAGTCTTCCTTCTGAAAATTACGAATAATTATGTCGGTTGATAATTGACTCACAATAATACCCCTTTCATCGTCGGGGAATATCGCGGGTTTGAGGGCTACTTACGCGAGTTCCCCATCAAAAATTTGCCCTTTGTTAGAATTTGTCCAATCACAATAAACGCCTCCTTTAACAATTGTTACCAACCCAATAATCATACCTTGTCCCTTCTCGGCTATCAACAATTGATCTTGCGAGAAAACCAAAAACCAAGTAAACTTTACCTCATTTAGATGGGGGAATGAAAATTATGGAAATTACCTATCAAACAAATCCACCACTGACAGCAGAACAAGCTCTGAATATCTATAAGCAATCTGGTTTATCACGCCCGAAAGACCTCCAACGTGTTCAAGCCATGATCGATCATGCAAACGTGACGATCGCTGCTTGGCATGGTGAGGAGCTCGTCGGCTTTTTGCGTGCCATGTCTGATTTTACCTTCGACTGTTATATTAACGACTTGGCCGTACATAAAAATTACCAGAAGCTCGGGATCGGAAGGCAATTAATCAACCACCTAACTGAGCTTTTAGGAGATGGCGTTCTCGTATTCCTTATATCCTCGCAGGATGCGACAAGCTTCTATACCAAAATCAATTTCAAAGGTGACTTCGAAAAAGTTGGGGAGCCGATATGCATGATTACAGGCTGAACATCAAGCTGATGATGATCACCAAAAGGAGTTTCCTTATGAACACGAGAATCCCGGAAAGCGTTAGGCCTTTATTGGGCGACTATACGCAGCGACTCATGGAAGAGCTACCTGATGTCATCTACGGTGTGTATTTGTATGGTTCTATTGCTCTGTCAGGCTTCGAGGAAGATAACAGCGATATTGATTTTGTAACTCTCTTGCATAGAGGGTTAACGAATGCAGAGACAGAAACGCTCAAGAACATTCATCATGCTCTCCATCACGCCGATCCACTAGCCAAAAGAATGGACGGTATGTATATTAAGCTGGATGACCTTGGAAAAACCAATCCATCCTTGGAGCCTTATCCTTACTGTGACAGTGGGGCATTCAAACCATCCGGCCACTATGATGTCAATCATGTAACATGGTGGATCATCAAGCAGCATGGCATCTGTGTTATGGGGAAAAACGTTGCCGAGCTGAACATCCCTACTCAATGGTTGGATGTCGCAGAAACGATGAAATACAATGTGCATGACTATTGGTCCCCCAAAGGCAGACGCATGCTCTATTTTTTACTGGATGGTTGGGTAGAATTTGCCGTTTTTACCCTATGCCGCATCTATTACGCGCTTATGCATGAGGACATTATTCCAAAAAGAACGGCGGTTGAACATGCCCTGCAAGAGCTTCCTTCAGAATGGCATCTTTTACTGAAAGAAGCTTTGCGTATACGCTATCAACCACATGAACCATCCTTGTTTTCCTCCAGAATCAAACGGGCTAAGGAAACCCAGAGATTGATACGATACATCTGCGAACTCCCGCCCAGGTAAGAGAGAATAACAGAATCGTTACTACGAGGAGGTAGATCGTTTGCCTCTACAGAAAATCCGCACGCTCGAGGAACTAGCAATTGAGCTATTCGCTGTCTAAAAATTGATAGAAAGAAGGACAATCATGTTCATTGTAAATGTCGAGGGAGCAGTTTTTCATGAAGATAAATGGCTCATCATTGAACGCAGCCATAAGGAAGATCATGCAGGAGGTACGCTCTCTCTCGTTGGTGGAAAAGCAGAACGGGAAGGAAACACACTTGATCTATTGGAGAGGACTGTCCAGCGGGAGATATTTGAAGAAGTCGGAATCGAAGTAAAAGCCGACATG
This sequence comes from Brevibacillus jepli, assembly GCF_047229145.1. Classification (NCBI taxonomy): domain Bacteria; kingdom Bacillati; phylum Bacillota; class Bacilli; order Caryophanales; family Paenibacillaceae; genus Brevibacillus; species Brevibacillus jepli. The sequence goes on along the minus strand of NZ_JBFEFW010000013.1, from coordinate 148,211 downwards.
CATTACGTGTATAATTCCTCGTTTGTTGCGAATGAAAACGTCCATGTCTTGAATGTCGTCTTTCTTTGTTTCTATGAAAATGGAGTTGCCTATCGGAAAAGTCCCCATGAGGTAGAGGCGGTCCACTGGATGACGCAAGAGGAGATTATGAATCATCCCAAGACACCGCCTTGGACCAAAGAAAGCATTCAGCGAGCGGAAGCTTTATGGAAAAGCCGTTTTGCGTAAGTAAGGAGATTTGCTTATGAAGATTATGGAGCACTTGCACCTTGAGCATTTTCGACAGATGGAACAGCTCGAGCTTCAGTATTATGATGCTGAATTTATTACACCGTATCAGGAGAGCTACAATTGGTATTTGTTTCGTCCGGATTCAGTCGTCGCCGTCGAAGAAGACGGGCGGATTGTCGCTTTTATGAACCTGCTTCCCGTCAAGCCACATGTCTACATGCAAATCGCGCAAGGAACGTTTAATGACAGCCTGATGACGACTGCGGATATCGAAGATTTGAGCACGTTACCTGAGCACGTTTATTATTTTCTGTCGTGTGTCGTTGTAGATGAAATGTATCGAAAAAGCCCTGCCTTGTCCATGATGCTCCACCATTATCTCGATGTGCTGGCTTGTGTCGAACAGAGTGGCTGCCGCATCCAATCGATTATTATGGACAATATCACGGAAGCGGGCAATCGGTTCGCACATCGCCTCAGCATGAAGCACGTATGTATGAGCGACCATGACTCTCATATTCATGCTTCCGACTATGAAACCTTCAAGCAGCATGTGCGCACGAATTATTCCTTGCCCACAAGCTAAAGGCTTCGCATCTATCAGGTGCGACGCCTTTTTCTTTGCTACCCATACAGCGCCATCAGTTCCTGCACTCTCTCTTTTGCAAAAACTCTTAATTCGGCTGGCTCCATAACCTCCATCTGTCCGATCAAATCCAAAATGTCACGGCATGCTCTACTGAAGCTGTACAAATTCACAGTCAATATCTCGTACTCTCCCTGCCGCACTGCTGAAATTACCTCTAGCCTATTTCGCACAGTCTGCTTCTCGGTGTGCAGCTTGATCACCACGGGAAAATATTCGACATCACGGCAAGCCTGCTTGAACGCTGTTTCCTGATTGATCCAATAATCCGCCAACGAAAAGCTCTCCGAAATCTCGAATGCCTCCTCTATTACAACTACCTCTGTAATTCGCTCACACTTAAACGTTCTTACTTCCTGCGCCCTTTCACAGTAAGCAACGAGATACCACTCCGTTTTTTTCACAACGAGACCATAGGGGCATACCGTACGTGACGAGCTGCTCCCATCCATTTTTCTGTAGGCAATAGCGACCTTGCCCGATCGCCACACCGCTGCCCGCAAAGCCTCCAGACATGGCATGACCACCCGCTCTTCCCACCACGACGCTTCATCATAATAGAAACGATTCTTCGCCTTCTCGATATCGCTTCGATAAGTCTCTGGCAGTGTTTTTTCCAATTTGAGCAAGGCACTCTTCAATTTGTGACCAGTCTCGGAATCCTGCCCTGAATGGATACCCATCCCGGTCAAATACAAGTGAATGACATCGTCAACGTACAGCTTTTTCAGATTGACCGTATAGCCTTCCATCAAATAGATTCCACCGCCAGGACCCGAAGTAGTCGCGATCGGAATCCCCGCTTCAGACAGCACATCAATATCCCGATAAATCGAGCGAACAGATGTCTCCAGCGCAGCAGCAAGTTCTTTTGCTTTCATTTTTCCTCTTGATTCAATCAGCAGCAATATCGCAATTAACCGATGTAGTCTCATCCCCAGCCCCCATTACAAAACGACCTCTCTATTTTTCAAAGACGTTCAAATTGATGACAAGATGATGTCAACAATACAACGATATCATAGAGCTATCGTCATGGGAGGTATGTGAGATGAAAATTGCCGTGTTAGGAACTGGCTTCGGTGCGTATCATGCGCATTTGCTAACAAAAATGGATGGTGTGGAGAAGGTATTCGTTTTCGGTAGAAATGAATCGAAGCTACAAAAGCTGAAGGAAGAGCTGCACGTGGATATTACGCAGCAAATGGACGAGATTATGCGTGATGCTTCCATCGATGTCGTGGACATTTGCTTGCCATCGTCGCTACATCGGCAGTACGCCATAGAAGCTCTCGAAAACGGAAAGCATGTATTCTGCGAAACGCCCGTTTGTTATACGCTAGACGATGCACAAGCCATGAGACACGCCAGAGACCGTTCGGGAAAAAGGCTGCTGGTAAATCAATTTATCAAATTTGACCCTGCGTACACTTATCTTCGCACAGCTTATACAGATAATCGGTACGGACAGCTCCTCTCCCTCTCGCTCAAAAGAGAGACTGCTCCCTTGTGGGGTGATCTTGGTTTGGCCTCCATTACGACCAACCTGATGATCCACGAGCTGGACTACATTACGTGGTTGTTCGGTCGTGAAGCCAGCATGAACGTATGGGGGTCAGAATCAGCGGACAAAAAACAATCCCTCGTCCAGGCTTGCTTTCATCATGCGGGTACATATGCTGAAATTGTCGCCTCCTCTCAGATGCCTGGCTCGTACCCATTTACTGTCGGGTACGAAGCGTACTTCGAGAAGGCGAAGCTCGTGTTTCAGGAAGCCGACAGCCATGGGCAAACGGAAGCTTTCTTATGGGAGTACACCGACTCAGGCAAAAATGAGCTCGTCCTCGAACCGGTCAATCCGTATGTACAGAGCTTGCGACATGCCATTCAATGCTTTGCGGACAATACGCCATCGATCATCGATGTAGACCATGCCACCCAATCATTGGAGCTGGCGCTTGCTCTAAAGGAACAGCTTGTAAGTCTTTGAAAAAACAAAACCTCCATGAGAGTCCTGTCATGGAGGTTTGCTTCGTACTCTTTAATTAACAGCCTTTCCTGTTCTGGCATCCATTGCCCATGGCTGCTCTGAATCCCGCCGGATTTGGTAAGCGAGTACAGGTGCTGCTCCATTTTCTGCTGGCAGGTACACCAATTCCAGTGGAACGATTTGCACAAATTGAAGGAGTGCCTCTTCCTTTGACAGTGTTTTGATTGTCTGATTGTTGTGGGTCCATGATAATTCCGCAAAATTGCCCGTAAGCTCTGTAACTAGACCGCTAGTAAGCTCGACCGAGACCCGATATGGATGATCGATGACAGGAATCCCGTTGACTATCGGGGCAAACGTAAATTGAATGATGTCGGCTGACTTATGGGTCGCTTCCAACGATAACTCTCGCACATCGGTTGGGAGGAATTTCTCCAAGTGGGCGATTGCGAGTGCTTGTGCCTGTTCGTTTGTTGTTTCTCGCTTCTGCTCCTGTCCATTCGCAGCCAACTGTGCATATCCGAGAAATGCTCCTTCATCAGTCGTATCGACGGAAACCGCATTGCCCTCCACGCTCCAAGAGTAGGAAATCCCATGCTTTTCTACATGGACGAAAGGTTTTTCTTCCACCTTTATTCCCAGCTTACTGCCGAGCAGCTCTGCCACTTCTTGAGATGTTTTCAACAACGGTGGTTCTCCTTGTCCCGTAACGGCAAAGGACTTTTTCTCTGCTTTCGTCAGGGTAATCAGGTTCCCTGTTTTCGCCTCTACATAAAAATCTGAATCTGCCATGTAGCGAAGCTCCGGTTGTTCTTCCCCTGTATAAACGAGCCGAAGCGTACTCGCCAGCTGCTGAGCTGCCTTCGCTTTGTCAATCGCCTTGTCATGATTGCCAGACTGTGGCGCTATCACGCTATCTTCGAAACCAGGGTATAAGAGCAAGGTCATTTCCCCCGTTTTTGGAGAGATACGAACCATTGCGCTATTCTCCTGAAGAGGGATACCATTGATTATTTTTCGAAAAGCAACCTCCCCTGCTGCCAAATTCGAGTGTACGTAATCCACTTCAAACTGACTGCTTTGCGCTCCCAGCTTTTTATGTAAAAACGCCTCTGCCTTTGCTTCCAATGGCGATTTCACGCGTGTCGGTGTCGGTTGGGTACTTTCTTCTGGCTTCGTTGCGGACTCCTGTGCTATGGGATGCGGCGTTGAAACATCTTGTGCAACCGTTTGATTTAGAACGATCTTGTTGTCTACCTTCTGGGTAGTTTCCTGCTGTGGCTTAGACTGGGATTCGACTGACGGGGAAGGGATGGCAAGCGGTGGGGACATCCTCACTGTCATCTCTGCAGGGGGCAAAATGGCCGTTTGCGTGTCAGCAGATGGCTTCAGCGGTGAATCATAGCTCATCCAAACCCCAATGAATACAGCCGCAGCAAAGGTACCTGCACCCGCTACAGCTCGCTTGAACCTCTCTGCTTGCTGAAGGCGATCTGCCTCACGAATTAACCTTTCTTTGCCCATCTGTTTCCACTCTGGACGAGGTGGGACGCTCTCCTGTCTGACTTGCTTCAGTCGTTCGATTAAGTGGTTCTCATCTGGCAAACTCATTCGCAATCCTCCCCTCGCAAGCGTTGCCGAGTATTTTCTGCAACGCCTTTAGTCCCCTGTGGCAGTCCACTCTCACCTTTGTCTCGGGAATCGCCAGTATCTCGGCTGTTTCCTTGACGCTGTACTCCTTTATGTAGCGCAAAATCACAATGATGCGTTGATCGGGCTTTAGCTTTTGCAACGCAAGCTGAATACTTTGCATTTCTTCCTTTATCTCCAGCTCCGTTTCTGGAAGGCCTTCCGTAGACTTCATGAGGACCAACCAGTTGTCTCGGAACAAACGCTGCCACTTCTGCTTGCGGTAATGATCAATTGCGACATGCTTGGCGATGGAAAAAAGCCAAGTCTTCATCGCTACCCGCCCGTCATACCTCGGCAGTATTTTTAATAGTCGTGAAAATACTTCCTGCACCATGTCTTCTGCATCTTCTTGTCTCCCCGTAAAGTAGAGCAAGAAATAGTAAATGTCATCGTAGTGAGCTTCGTAAATAACCCCGATTCGTTCTGCCAAATCCCCAGACAACAGGCTCCCCCCTTTCTATTGCGATTTTTTCACTCTCTCTATCTCGCTTTATTCGGCTTCTTCCTCTTCCCCATAGGTGTAAAACTCACCTGTCAGGGCATCGATGTCCTCTTTAGGAACGAGTGGAGAAAGATAAACAAGCTTGGCTGCGTTTTTGTTGTTCTCATCCAAGGAGTAATACAGCTTGAGTGGATATTTTTTCAGAAACTTTTTGGCTGCTTCCTCTTTTGTCATGGCGTTCTTACTATCCGGTAGTTTCATATTTTGAGAGACTCTCCAGTCAAGGAGAGTGACTTTACCCGTGGTTGCATCCACATGGGCCTGTCTAATCATCCCATCTACTGGATACCCCTGATGAAGCATGGTAAAATCAAATTCGTATAAGTTATTACCCGCTTCATATCGATTTGCGGTTATTACCATTTCTTTATCGGTGGAAGGCAAGAACTCGGACATGGCTTCCACGGCAGCTTTTAATGCCTGCTCTTCGCTCAGCTTTTTATCAGCTTCACTTTTCCGTTTCGTATCCAATACCTGATAATTCGTGACCTTTCCCGTCTTGGTTTCGAAAAAGATATTGGCGATCAACTCATCTTCCGTTATCCACAAGTAATTGCTGATTCCGGTTTTCGGATCGCTCTCTTCCTTAAAAGTTGAGCGTCCTTTCGCAGGGTCATAACCTGTCTTGGCGGCCAGGAACGCAGCTGCTTCTTCTTTTGACTTGATGATCGCTTGCTTTGCTTTTGGTTCGAAATGGATAATCTTGTTGTTCTTATTCGCTGGGAGCTCTTTTCCGATGCTCGCATAGATTTCACCGAGATAAGGGGTATACAAGAACTTGTAGCTATTCCCATCTGCACTCTGTCCGTAGATCGGCGTCATCGCGGAAGCAAACATCTTTTCTACTTTTTCTTTTGCGTGAACCTTGTTTGGATCAGCGAATTGGATCTTACGGATATCCTGTTCTATTTCGATTTGCTCTGTAAGTCCATCGCCACTCGCCAGATGCTGAATTTGCCCTTCGCTATTTATAGCAAAGCTGAGTGTGTCATTGCGAAACGGAACACCATTGATCGTTTTGCGAAACAAAATCGAAGAATTATATTCGGTCGCTTCCTCGTCCAGCTGATAGCCGGCCATGTCCTCCCCATACCATTGCTTCATAAACTCCGTTGCCTTTTTCTTCGCATCTTCTAAGGGATAAGTGGAAGAGAAGTCTCCTTTGCCTGTGATGTGGCTGAAAAATTTCACTTCACCCGTATTTTGATCGACATACAAGCTCACATAGGGAGCTTTCTTCTCCTTCGATTGATATTTATTGACTTCAATCCGGGATGACTTTTCGTTTATCTCATATTCAGTGATGGGATAGTTCTTTACATAGGGCACAACTTGAGCCAGCTTCTCCAATGATTTTTCTATTTTTTTGATCAGGTTCTCATCGATGGCACCATTGCCTTTGCTCTCTTCCTGAACTGATGCGCTAGATTCCTTTGCAGCCACCGTACTGATGGGCGCCGTTACCGCGAGACTCGCTGCCATTAGTACAAATACACTTTTCGTCCATTTGTTCATGTTTCGTCCCTCACTCGCTCTATTTTTTGGGGCTTGTCTCTCTGTTGTTTTTCACTCTGATCATTATTCGAATGAGATCCGTTTTTGTTTCATGTAATAAGGAAATTTTTCCACAAAAAAACCGACTCCCCAAAATGGAATCGGTTTTATCTGACTGTCGCTTATATTTTGCAGGAGCCATCTGCGCAATTGTCGCCGGATTGCTCATCTTTTTTCTCATCGTTCTGCACAAATTTCAGAGCAGGAGCGGAGCTTTCTTCTTCCCACACCTGATTCAGTGCACCCAAGAATACCTCCCCTGGCTGGGCTCCCGATACTGCATATTTGTCGTTAATGACAAAGAACGGTACTCCAGTGACACCCAAATCGTTTCCTTTTTGTTTGTCCGCTTGTACCTGCTCGCTGTATTCGTCTCCTGCCAGCATGGCCAACGTCTCTTCCTTGTCCAATCCAACCTCGGAAGCAAGCTGCGCCAATACCTCGTGGTCTCCGAGATGGAGAGATTCTGTGAAGTATGCCTTCAGCAAGCGTTCCTTCATTTCTTTCATTTTTCCATGTGCATGGGCGTAGTGTGTCAAGCGATGCGCATCGAATGTATTGGTCATAACCATGGTGTCGAAATGATAATCCAGACCGACTCCTTTCGCCTGTTGGGCTACTTGGTCACTCATCCGCTTCGCTTGCTCACGTGGAATGCCGTACTTGTTCGCCAGCACGCTATGACTGTCCAAATCTGTATCGCGTTCCATATGCGGATCGAGCTGGAAGCTGCGATATACGACCTCTACTTGGTCCTTATGTGGAAATTGGGAGAGCGCCCCTTCCAGACGTCTCTTTCCGATATAACAAAACGGGCAGGCAAAATCAGACCACACTTCAATTTTCATGTTCCATCCTCCTCTATTTGAACGGTACTGACGAAAAAGACAGCAAACCGCACACACTGCAATCCTTGTAAGCACATTATACAACAACGTGCAGTACAACTATGCACTTTGGAGGCTGGTGGCTACACTTTGCCCTTATCGAGTCATGCGAATAATGCGATCACATATCGTTTCCGCATCTGCTTTGTCATGCGTGACCAGGATCGAGGTCATCTTGGCAGCTCGCAGCATTTGCTTCAAATCGTCGCGTATTTTCGTTTTCAACTCAGCATCCAAATTACTGAATGGTTCATCCATCAACAAGATAGCCGGTCTAGGTGCAAGCGCACGAGCAAAAGCGACACGCTGCTGCTGTCCCCCGCTCAGCTCATGCGGAAATCGCTTGCCATAGCCTTCGAGCTGCACGAGCGCCAGCATTTCTTTCAAACGCTGCAGACGCTCCGTTTTGGACAAGCGATGCAGGCCAAACAAAATGTTTTGCTCCACAGTCAAATGAGGAAACAGCGCATAATCCTGAAAAATCATGCCGATCCCCCGATGCTCTGGCTCTACGAACTGCCCCTGATCGACCAACACTCTCCCATCAATCAGGATACGACCACTCTTCGGGGACTCTAGTCCGGCAATCAATCGAAGCAATGTACTTTTTCCGCAACCGCTATTACCAAGCAGTCCGACGACTTCCCCCTGCTCCATCTGCAAAGAAAAATCTCGGATGACGCTTCCGTTTCCGCTCGCATAACCAAACGTCAGGTTTTTCACTTCAAAAAAAGTCATTTTGCCTGTCTCTCTCCTAACCAGTGATAGAAATAAACGGAGACGATCCCCACTGCAATAATACAGAGCGACGGAATCGCGGCCTGATGAATTTGTTCATCGCTCGCATATTGATATGCCTTTGTCGCCAGTGTCTCGAAGTTATAGGGACGAAGGAGCAAGGTGAGCGGCAATTCCTTCACAATTTCCATGAAAACCAGGATAAAACCAGTGAGCACAGCACCTTTGATGAGTGGCAAATCCACCTTAAAGAACGTTCGTGTCATGCTCATCCCAAGCATGCGTGACGCTTCTGAATAGCGGTTGCCTGTCTTCTCAAACCCTGCCTCGACCGCATTAAATCCGACTGCCAGGAAGCGGATGATGTAGGCAAACATCAGCATGAACAACGACATGCTGAGTACCAGCTTGTTTGATCCTAAGCCCAGCCAGCTATAGAAGGAACTCAGTTCTTTATCAACGGACATCACCACCGCCATCACACCGATCGACAAGACTGCACCCGGAATGGAGTAGCCCATGGAAATCAAGCGCGTCAGTGCCACAGCGAATATCGAGCCTCGGGAAAATCGGATGACATTCGCTACAGTTACGGCGAGCAGCATCAAAATGGTGATTGAGATGATTGAGATGAACAGCGTATTGCTCAAGAGCTTCCAGAAGGTCTCGTTCAACACTTCCTCATACGTCCACGTTGCCCAGACAATGAGCTGCACAACAGGAATCACGAACGAAAAAGAAACGATTATCAACCCAAAGGCCACTGCAGCGTACATCGGGAGTCCGCGCAGTTTTCTTCTTGTGAGCGGAGTGCTCTTGTTCGTCGGAGAGCTGTACTTTTTCCGTTTACGCACGAGTCGCTCCACGATAAAAATCCCGATGATCAATGTCATGAGCCACGCCGATAAGCGGATCGCCGAATCTACGTCGTACATGCCAAACCACGTCTTGAAAATCGCTGCTGTAAAAGACTGAATCCCGAAATGCTTGGTTACCCCATAATCATTCAGTACTTCAAAAGCTACCAGACTTGCGCCACCAACGATGGCTGCCTGTGACATCGGCAGGACGATGCGAAAAAAGATATGCGTCTGGTTTTTTCCGAGCAATCTGGCATTTTCAATGAACACAGCACTTTGTTTTTCCAGAAATGTTTTGGTAATCAAATAAACGTACGGGAATAAAAACAGGGTAAATATAAAAATAGCGCCCTTCATCGACATAATGTCAAAGTAGCGTTGATCGAGCGTCCACCCGAATGTATCGCGCAAAAACGTCTGGATGCTCCCCGTATAGCTGAGCATGGAGCCGTATGTGTAAGCTGCGATATACGGAGGAATCGCCAACGGCAGTACAAAAGCGAATGAAAAAAAGCGACGAAACGGAAAATCGTAGGCAGCGACCAGCCAGGCCAGCGTCACACCTACGATGATCGTACAGGCTCCCGTAGCGAGTACGAGCCATAGCGATTGCAGCGCGTAATCCAGCAGCATGTACTCCTGAATGTGCTGCCAGTTTTCATTCTGTTTTTGAAAGAGTCCGAAAAAAATATAAAGAGACGGGAGAAGGGCCAAGAAGGCCCCTATCACGCTCAGCGTTACCCACCCGTTCAGCTTACGTCTCAGGCTTCTACGCAAAAGTGCTCCCGTCATACTTATTTCCAGCCTGCTTGATTCAGCAGCTCTACCGCTTTTTTGTTATACTCGCCCAGCTTAGCAAAGTCGAGCTTTTGCGTTTTAAACTCTCCCCACTCTTTCAACAGAGCAGGCATGTCAGCCTCTGCATTGACAGGGAATTCATAGCTTCCGTTTGTCAGCATCGTTTGAGCCTCTTTACCTGTGATGAACTCAACCAGTTTCACCGCATTGTCCTTGTTTTTCGCGTGCTTGGTCAAGCCAATTCCGCTAATGTTCAAGTGTGTGCCTGTCGTTTCCTGGTTCGGGAAGAAGACACCGATGTTTTGCGCGACTTTTACTTCCTCTGCATCTTTGGAATTCAGCATTTGTCCAACATAATAGGTGTTCATGATCGCAACGTCGCCGACTTTGGCAACAACAGCTTTTGCCTGATCACGGTCGCCACCCTCTGGCTTGCGAGCGAAGTTGTTTACCAGACCTTTTGCCCAATCCAATGCAGCCTGCTCACCGTTCAGTTCAATAAAAGAAGCAACAAGAGACTGGTTGTACAAATTGGAAGAAGAGCGTACCAGGACTTTGCCCTTCCATTTGTCCGTAGCCAAATCTTCATACGTAGACAGCTGCTCTGGCTTCACACGATCCTTCGCATAGACGATGACACGCGCACGGGTAGCCATACCGATCCATTGGTTGTCAGGATCACGCAGTTCTTTCGGTACATTTTTCTCTACCTCAGCAGATTGAATCGGCTGCAGAACGCCGTTTTGCTTCGCGTAGTTCAAAACACCACCGTCAACCGTGATGAACAAATCCGCTTCAGAGCTCTCGCCTTCACGCTTCAAGCGCTCAACCAGCTCTTCTGCTGTACCCTTCACTTCGTTCACCTTGATGCCTGTCTGCTTGGTGAATTCAGCGAACAGCTTGCTATCAATATCGTAGTGGCGCGCAGTAAATACGTTAACGACTTGCTCTGTAGCAGCTGGCTCTTGTGCCTTTAGCGCTTCTGTTTGCGGCTGGGCAGTATTTGCGCCGTTTCCGCATGCAGCAAGTATTGGCAGCGCCAGCATCGTGCTCAGCATGAGCCCTAGCATAGATTTCTTTCTCATTTTTAATTCTCCCTCTCTATCGCATTGATTATTGATAATGAATATCATTGCCAATTGACAAGGCTTATTGTAACGAACAAAAATGAGAAAATGATGTGAAAATAAAAAAACATCTTCGTTTTTTTATAGCAAGACACTTAGGGCAGCCAATCTACTGACGAAGCGGCACAAGAACAGTCACAGTTGTCCCTTTTTGCTCCACACTCTGTACCGTAATGCTGCCGTTGTAACGCGCAAGCAGACGTTTGGCGATTGCCAGTCCAAGTCCATGCCCGCTCTCCCCGCTGTTTCTCGCCTTATCTACGCGATACAACCGATCCATGACATACGGCAAGTCCTGTTCGGGAATGCCTATCCCATCATCTATGATTTCCATACAGGCAACATTTCCTTGCACCTTGGCCCTGATACGGACTCTTCTGTTCTCTCCGGAATACTTGACCGCATTATCCAAAAGAATCAGCAATACTTGCTCCAGATGTTCCTCCGATATCGCGAGAATTTTCCCAGCCAAAGGAGCTAGTTCCTGCTCGATCGTAAAAGCTGGTTGAATCATGGCGAATTTCTTTACCATGTGACTGACAGCCCGATCCGGATCATGAAGCGCTACATCCTCGTCTACCTCAACATGCTCCGCTCTCGTCAAAACGAGCAGCTCCTGCACCAATCCTTTTAGTCTGGCGAGCTCCTGAATGGACGTCTGCAGGGATTCCTCCAAAACGGCTGGATCATTTTTACCCCAGCGTCGCAGCATTCCCAGATGCCCTTCGATAATGGCGATCGGCGTCCGCAGCTCATGAGAGGCATCCTCGACGAACTGTCTCTGCTGTAAAAAGGATCGCTCCACCTGATCCATCATTTTATTGAACATCTTCATCAAGGTCGCAATCTCATCCTGATTATCGTGAAACTGTACGCGTTCATGAAAGCCTTCTTGCCTGACGTTGCTCATCGTTTCATTCATGGATTGCAGCGGCTTCAACAGCTGTCGTGCGAGCAATCTGCCACCCAGACCACTAATAATCACGGCAGTCAAACAACCAATCGCCATGACCTGAAAGAGAGCGCCACTCAGCTGCTCAAACTCTTTCATATTCTTCAGAATCATGACCGTCCCGTTAAATTGAAAGATCGTGAGGGGACTACTCATGATTAACAGGTCGCCACTAACTTCCTGCGTTTGTGTGCGAATCGATTGAACAGGCGGTAGCGGTGGAAGTGTAATATCTTGAAAATTTTCCGATACAACGACGATCGGATTCCCCTCTTCGTCCAGAATGCGGATCATCTGGTTTCGTTGATTGATTTTCTCCAGAAAGCTCCGTAGCTCTGTGAGGTCTTCTCCTTCAAAAGAAAGCTCTTTTTCCAACGCATAGTTGAGGAACTCTTGCATCGTCTGTTCGACAACCTGTTGTTCTTTAGTAAACATCCACTTCTCTACAAAAAAATATTGGACGCTATTGTAGCCAATGAATACGAGAAAAAGCAGCAGCGATGACCAAAGTGTCAGCTTCCATTTGATCGGGAGCTTCAAGAATCGGGATGATCCTCTCATTTTCGCATCACATAGCCAATCCCGCGTACAGTCGAGATATAGCTGTCCTCATTTGGGGAATCAATCTTATTGCGCAAATACCGTACGTACACATCGACTACATTGGTCTCGACAGCTGCCTCGAAGCCCCATACGGTATCCAAGAGCACCTCACGCGGCAATACGCGATTGATGTTTTTCATAAACGTTACGAGCAGATCGTATTCACGCTTGGTCAGCTCGATAGGCTGATCATTTTTGGTGACGACTCTGCCCTCCATTTGGACTACCAGCCCTCGATGCGTAAGCAATGATCGGTTGGCATTCTCCTGTTCTTCTTGTCTGCGAAACACGACGCGCATACGTGCCAACAGCTCTTCGATCGCGAATGGCTTCGGAATATAATCATCGGCACCACTGTCCAACCCAGAGACACGATCCGTAATACTGTCTCTTGCTGTCAGCATAATGATCGGCGTTTTTTTCACGCTGCGTATTTTTTGGCAAACCGCAATACCATCAAGCCCCGGAAGCATGACGTCCAATAAAATGACATCCCACTCTTCCTTTAAAGCCAGATCGAGTCCTTTATGTCCATCGTGTGCGACTGTGATCGCAAACGATTCGTAACGCAGCTCCAGCTCAATAAATCGGGCCATATTTATTTCATCTTCTATCAACAGCACTTTTTTCACGTTTTGCCCACCCTTTTGCCCATGCCGGGGAATTCCACCTGATTGTAGATGATAATAATTATCACCGTCAATATTCACGCGGGAAAAGGAACTTCGTAATCATCTGGAAAATACTTACTAGTAGAACTATAGAACCCCTATCAAAAGGAAGTGGAAGTGCATGTACCTTGTAAAAGGAAGTCAAAAGCTCGCGAAACAGCTTCTCCATAATAATAGTGACGTGATGTTTGCTGGGGTAGTAGCAGGTAATCATCCCGGAATCATTTGGGTAGATAACCGGGACAAGCCTACTTGTGCATTGGTATGGTCAACCGGTCTAAACGGCTTTTCTTTCATCGGTGAACCAAGTATGAGCGTTCATCCAACAGCTTTCACCGCTTTTTTCCAAACGCAAATCGGCCCTTTTTTGCAGCAAAAGGACCTTACTTATTTTGAATTCTCGAGGGAATCAAATGAATGGGATACACTTCTTGCGCCAATCATGAAAAATAGTAGCTTAGAAGTAAATACTCAATTCGTGTATCGTTCTTCCCTTGATCAAGGCGAGGACCCTTCTCTCATTATACCCGCCTCCTTCTATTCCATTGAACTCGGGGAAAGCTTTTTACGAGGGCGCGATACCGTCGTTCCTTCCACCCCTGATTTTGTCATCGACTACCTCCATGAGTATTGGCACTCTATCGATGAATACTTGGAAAATGGCTACGGATATGCAGCTCTTACATCAGATCACGAAGTCGCGAGTATTTGTGTGTCCACCGCGGTGTATCAGTCGATTCATGCTATCGGAGTAGAAACACTCGAGCCCTATCGTCAAAAAGGATTGTCGAGTGTACTTACTCATCAATTGCGAAACAGACTACATCAGGAAGGAATAACCGTGTGGTGGGACTGCATGGATTCGAATATCGCTTCGCAAAAAACCGCAAAAAAGGCAGGGCTGCACCTCTCACATCGCTATGAAGTCGCTTGGTTTTCCTATCCGGGCAAGTAACCATGCGCCCACTCCTTACATAAGATGTATCAAACGGGATCTTGAAGTAAGGTGGTGTGTAACATGTACGGGTACCAGCCATATGAATACCCCTATGAAAATGACTTGCGAGCCGTGTCCTCCCAATATGGGCGCAGAACAGGACAATCGTTTGCCGAAATCCAGGGCAGTCCACTGGCGCCGAACCTGCATGGCTATGTCGTATTCACTGATGTCCCCTACGGTACCGAAGTCTTCGTAGAAGTCAGTGGTTTGCCCGCTTTCCAGCCAGCCTCCGGCAATCGGCCGCAAATCGGGCCATTCGGCTTTCATCTGCATGAGCATGGAATATGTACGGTAGGCAATCCGGAAGATCCCTTTACCGCTGCAGGTAACCACTGGAACCCTACGCACCAGCCACATGGCAACCATGTAGGCGACTTCCCCGTGCTTTTTTCCAATGATGGCTATGCGCGAATGACTTTTTTCACAAACAAAATCAGTGCAGCGGATGTGGTCGGCAAATCTGTACTCATTCATCAAAGTCCCGATGACTACCATTCGCAGCCGGCAGGCAATAGCGGAAAACGTTTGGCATGTGGAGTGATCTATGCAGGGTAGTGCTTCTTCCAATAGGAAAGGGGGCAACCATGTAAGCTGCCCCCTCGCCTTTATTCCATCCGCTATCGCCGTAATGTAGACAAATCAAATGCTGGTACAAGCCCTTCTTCGGCTGCCCGCCCGAGCAACGCCGTCACAGCTGCGTACCCATCGTCACCCAAATTTCTCGTAAATTCATTCACGTACAGGTTAATATGCGCTTGCGCTACCTCCAAGGACAGCTCTTGGGCATGGGACATCACATACTCTTGCGAAGCAGTCGGATTCGCCCATGCATATTCCACAGAGGAACGCGTCCAGTTGGTTAGCGCTTCGATGTCCAACGATTTTTTTGCAATGATCGCCCCCAACGGAATCGGCAAATTGGTATCAGACTCCCACCAGTTACCCAAATCGGTCATGAGAGACAGACCGTAGTTTTGGTACGTAAAACGCGCCTCGTGAATGACAAGCCCCGCATCGATCTTGCCGTCACGTACAGCAGGCATAATCTCATGAAACGGCATGACAACAATTTCTCCTAACCCACCAGGGACATTTTGCGCAGCCCAGAGTCGGAACAGCAAATAAGCTGTGGAGCGCTCACTAGGTACCGCTACACGCTTATTGGACAGGCGTGCAGGATCATTCGCACTCTCGCCCGGATTCCCTTGAGTCAAAACAAGTGGCCCGCACCCTCGGCCCAATGCCCCTCCGCAAGGGAGCAACGAGTAATCGTCCATCACCCATGGCAATGCCGCATAGGAGATTTTCATAACTTCTGGTCCTTCTCCCCGTGCAGCAAGCGTATTGGTAATATCGATATCTGCGTACATAATATCGAGCTTAGGTGCACCCGGAATCAAATCATGTGCCCATGCATGAAAAACAAAGGTATCATTCGGACATGGCGAAAACGCTATTTTCATGATAGTACCTCCCGTAATACAGAGCTTCCCTTTTCGAGGGCATCCAACGCATCTTTTATCCGCCAAGCAGCTTTATCCCGTGGTCCAATCGCATTCGATACCGTGCGAATTTCCAGAACAGATCGGTCAGCAGCCTGGGCCGCAGTAGCGACACCATACCCCTCCATCGCTTCAGCTAACGCATCTGGCATCCGCTTAGCCAAAGCCGCCGCTGTTTCCGCTGTTCCGGTCACGGTAGACAGGGTAAGGACGATGCCTTTTTTAGCAGACAAGCCTGCCTTGTTCATCGATTGTGTCAGCTGTTCGACCAGCTCCTGATCGACACCTACCCGAGCGGAACCAAAGCCCAGCTCGTCTACACTGCAAAAGCCCTCAGGCGTCTCGGCCCCCAAATCCGCACAAACAATCTCTGTCGCCACAACCAGCGACCCAATCTCTGCTTGTCCCACGAATCCACCGCATATTCCTGCACAAATGACCAAATCGTAATCCGCGCCAGCAAGCGCTCTGGCTGTACTCGCTGCAGCTGCTGCTGGTCCTACGCCCCCCGCAATGACTGTGAAGCGCTCATCTCCCTGAATGCCGCGCATCACTGCATCCCGCTCTGCCTCCACCGAGGTCACAATGAGAATGCTTTTATATTTTTGCGACAAAACCATTTGTCCTGGCTCCTTTCAACTGCACTCCATCTTCCACGTTATCGCTACTTTTCGCTCATGTAAAGCCGTTTAAAGAGTTTGTCAAAAGACAGGAAAATTATTACAATGGAACCTGTTGTGCATTTTCGTTAGATGAGAGGTGACTAATCATGATTCATCCACCGAATCCGAACACCCATCCCGACTGGCTCGCTCCCCACTCTTTAGCCTGGTACACTCAGCTGGGCGAAATGACTGGTGAATACGTCTACCCTTGGCGCTCTACCATTACCGAACCGAACGGCGAGTCCCTTTTCATGGAAGAAATCACTCGCATGGTTCCGAATCAATCCGTTCTCGACATTGGATGCGGACACGGAGCATTCACCCTACACTGGAGCCCTTCAGCCAAAGAAATCGTCGGTTTGGATGTTACGGAAAAGTTTGTGAAAAAGGCCCGTACCCAAACACCTGAAAACGTGTCCTTCGTCATCACCAATACGAAAAATACGCTCCCCTTCCCAGACGATACATTCGATTTCGCCTACAATCGCAAGGGACCTACCTCCGCCTATCCGGATATCACACGCGTTGTGAAAAAAGGAGGCGCATTCATCGGATTACACCCTGGCGATCAGTTGTCTGCCGAATTATTTGAATGGTTTCCTCATTTATTTGGCTCCCCTCCAGCTGGCAGCCCGATTCTTCAAAATTTGCAGGAGCGAATCAAACAAGCTGACTTTTATCACGTCGACATACAGACGGTGGTTGCCACCGAGTATTTTCAAACTCCGCTGGATGTCATTCGCATGCGTTGCTTCGGGCAAAGTCCGACGATTCTCACGTCCACAATCGAGCAGCATATGGAAAGCATCATGCCTATCTTTGACCACCATGCGACAGCGGACGGTCTGCCAACCACTCATATGTTTTACCTCGTTCGCGCCATCGTTTGATTGACTATTTGAAAAAACCTCCAGCCGAATTTGGCCAGAGGTCATCTGTACTTTTTTACCCTTTTAGCAAATAGCTGTTGCCATCCTCATCTTGAAAAGTCGCGTATGTCCCCCATTGCATTTTGTTCAGCTCTCCGTCAAAAGCAACACCGTTCGCGCGCATTGTTTCATACGTCTTTTCAATTTCTGTACATTCAAAAACAATCGAAGCTTTTAGCTCCTGCCAGTTGCTCATCATACTTTTCGGATAGAGTACTAAAGCCGTCTGGGCACCTGCTGGTCCAACCTCCAGCCAGCTGCTGTTTGGCCCCATCGGATGTTCTTGCTTAACTTCGAACCCAACCTTTTCTGTCCAGAACACTTTTGCCCGTTGCTGGTCTTCTACATAGACGGCTACCGTTGCCATTTTTGTTATCATATATATCCTCCTTTGAAGCTTGAACCTTGTCACATCCCATTGTAACCGAAAGAAAGTGTCCTTATTGCTTTGATTTACACCAATTTGAATAAGTGACACGTTTTCTATCCATCATGTTAAGGTAAAAACAAGTTGCAGGAGGAATGAAGAGTGGGTAAAGATTTTATCGCAGCCATAAAAGAGAGAAGAACGTACTACGGGATCAGCAAAGAAAACGTTGTATCTGATGAGCGCATTAAAGAAATCGTGCAAGATGCAGTAAAATACACACCATCCGCTTTCAACTCACAAAGTGCTCGTGTAGTCGTCCTTTTTGGTGCGGAGCATGACAAGCTGTGGAACATAACCAAAGAAACACTGCGTAAGATCGTTCCCGCTGAGAATTTCGGTCCAACGGAAGAAAAAATGAATGCCTTTGGCAGCGGCTGCGGGACTGTTCTTTTCTTTGAAGATCAGAGTGTCGTCGAGAACCTGATGCAGCAATTCGAAGCGTACAAAGACAATTTCCCGATTTGGTCTGAGCAATCTTCCGGTATGCTCCAGTTTGTCGTGTGGACGGCATTGGAAATCGAAGGCCTCGGTGCGTCGCTGCAGCACTACAATCCACTCATTGATGAAGAAGTCCGACAAACATGGAATCTCCCTAGCCAATGGAAGCTGAGAGCACAAATGCCTTTTGGCAAACCGACCGCTCAACCTGGTGAAAAACAATTCCAACCGTTGGATGAGAGAGTAAAGTTCTTTTCGTAAGAGATACGCTGTTTATTGTAAAAGGGACGGCTCTGAGCCTTTCTGTACTTAGGTCGTCCTTTCATTCATTGAGCGATTGCTTTCCTGTTTGGTCTGTGTTAGTATTATCTTAAACAAAACATTCTTATTAAAGCGTTCACATATTGTAAAGGGTTTACACTTATGTTCGAACCTTTTACAATGTGTGAATTTTATTTTATCATAAATAAAAGTTACATATTCATTTTATTTTGTTGGAGGTAACACCCATGCAAACAGGTACAGTTAAATGGTTCAACGCAGAAAAAGGTTATGGTTTCATCGCAGTTGAAGGCGGAAACGATGTATTCGTTCACTTCAGCGCAATCCAAGGCGAAGGTTTCAAATCCCTTGAAGAAGGCCAACGCGTTGAATTCAACGTGGTTGAAGGCAACCGTGGACCACAAGCTGAGAACGTTGTAAAACTGTAAATTACACATAAAGCTGCCCTTGCCAATAACAAGGGCGGCTTTTTTTTCCAGCTTCTTTTCTTCACAAAAATTCGTTCTTTGTTCCTAAAGAGCAGTTGACATTAGTGATGCCTCCCCATATAATCACTTTATAATGCAGGTAAAGCAACGGCGCTTTCTAGCATGGAGTTGTCAAAACTTACACAACGAAATAGAAGAGACTTCAACTTTCGCTTATTTTTTAGCGAGCTATGAAAGCGGTTCCAGATCGGTTTTTATTACCATTACCTGTAAACAAGTTCATACGAAATAAGCAAAGGCGCTTAGGGTATATCTCATTCATTTATGAGATCCTAAGTGCTTTTATTGTTTACATCTGCAAAAAGGTGGGATATCCATGGAGCACATTGGAAGCGTCATTATTTACATCATCATGTTATGTGCAGTGATTGGTGCCATTGCCGCGATCCGCAACAGTGATGAGGGTCTAGGTAAAGAGTTCATGGAAGGGATTCACTCAACCGGTTACATCTTCGTTCCTGCTGCCGGTATCATGGCGTCACTCCCTTACATCTCTTGGTTCGTAGAAAAAGCAGTATCACCTATCTTCAATAAAATCGGAGCAGATCCAGCGATTGCTGCAACCGCCATTCTCGCTTCTGACATGGGTGGCTATCAGTTGGCAAACCTCCTGAAAACTACCACTGAGGGATGGGTTATGGCAATGATCGTCGGTCTGATGGCCGGTGCTACGATCGTTTTCTCCATTCCGATGGGACTTGCTATGTTGGACAAGCGCGACCATAAATACATGGCGCTTGGCGTAATGTCCGGTATTTTAACAGTACCAATTGGTGCTTTTATCTCCAGTGCTATTCTCGTTTTGACGAATGCAGAAGTTCGTGCTGAAATCTCGACGAACGCTGAATCAACTTATGCTTTTGCCATTGGATTCGGTCAGGTGCTTCTGAACCTTTCGCCGATTTTGTTCTTCGTATTAGCGATTGCTGCTGGTCTGCGTTTCTTGCCAGACTTGATGATTCGCGGGTTTATGATTTTCGGTAAAACAATGGACGCTGGTATCAAGCTCGTTCTCGTATTCTCTATCGTGCAACACTTTACTGGCATCTTTACAAAGGTTTTTGGAGCTTGGGGATTCGATCCAATCATCGCAGATCCAACCGATCAATATCGTGCCTTGGAAACTGCCGGTTACATCGGTATTATGCTCGCAGGTGCGTTCCCAATGGTATACATGCTGCGTAAATATGCGGCGAAGCCACTGGAAATATTGGGTAACAAGCTGGGCATGAGCCCTTCTGGTAGTGCGGGCTTGCTGGCAACTAGCGCTAACATCTTGGCTATGTTCCGTCTCGTTCGTTCCATGCCGCCGAAAGACAAAGTTATCAACATCTCCTTCGGGGTTTGTGCAGCTTTCTTGCTTGGTGACCACTTGTCCTTCTCGGCGAACTTTCAACCAAACATTATTTTGCCAGTCATGATTGGTAAATTGGGTGCAGGTATTATCGGGATTGCTCTCGCTTACTGGCTCTCTGTTCCGAAAGCACTGGAACTGGAAAAACAAGACCGTGCTGCAGGAATTATCGGACCAGATGAATATTTGGATTCTAGCAGCGCTCAAGCTGAAGTTGCAGCGACAAAACAATCATAAAGAAAAGAGCTGTCCATTCCTGGACGGCTCTTTCTTCGTTTACTCAGCTTTCTTGCTCATTTCCCAAATAGCCAATGCGGGTACCGGTTTCTTTGAGCACCCCTCCATCGTTAATTCACTGGCTTCCTTTGACCACAAAAAAGGATAGATGGAGAACATTTCATCTCCCTTCAACTTGGAAACGTCCTTCTCCCAATCCTTCCAGAAAAATGTAGAATAAAACGTATGGATATCCCCCGTCATTGCCCAGTGGACAAAGTCGGTATACCCGATTTCGAGATCTTCCCACTGAAGACTGTCAGGAGCGAAATACCATATCCCGCCTAATGAATCAGGGAACATTCCACCATTGATCGCAAAAAATCCGCCGATGACATCGTCAGCTACCAACAGTGCCTGATTCAGATCACACTGCTGATTCCAAGAAGCAATAGAACGAGGTAAATCAGAATGACCAGACCCCAATATCCGTAACCATCCTCGATGAATCAGAATTCCACCTGTTTCATAAGCAACAGCACCAAGCGTTGACCTCGTCGAAACTTGTAAATCAACGAGCTGTTTCTTCCCTTCCTCATGAACAACTGGAAGCAGAGTAATCGTCCTGTCTGATCCTGACTGCCATTTTTTTATTTCTTCGATCGCTGAATCCTTTTCGCAATACAATTCCTCAAAGCTCTTCATTTCAGCCTCCACTCCCAAACCCTACTGGCGAGGCGCCCATAAGATGACGCTCACTCCGACCAAGCAGATGATAGCCCCAACCCAGTCGTATAAATCGGGTGTCTTTTTATCCACCAGCCATCCCCAAAAAATAGCGAGAATGATAAAAACCCCTCCATAGGCGGCATACACTCGCCCAAAGGAAGGGAAGTTCTGAAGAGTAGGAATGATTCCGTACAACACGAGAATCAGTGCACCGACTATACCATACCAATATGGCTTGGACTCCTTCAGCCAAAGCCAGACCAAATATCCTCCGCCGATTTCAGCCAATCCCGCCAGAATAAACAATAGTATCGCTGCTGTCATTATGTTTCCTCTTTCCTATCAGTACGAGCCTTCTTCATTGTAAGTTGAAGTGCAAGATCACGTCTATAATCTGATTGTCTCTCATATTCTGTAATTGTAATCATCACATGGGCTCGTTTTGACGGACCAGCATACACTACCCTTGATGAGCAGTCTCTGGAGAGCAGCACAAATCTCCTTTGCCAGATTCAAGTGCAGATTTCAGACTCCCCAATACGTGGGACCAAGCCATTTCATGCCAGTTGCGAGCCTTGTCCCACTCCTCTCCCTCTTTCCAACCGAAATGCTCGACTAACACACTCGTCTTCCCCTCTGACTCAGACAAGGTGACAAGAACATAGGTCAAAGCATCTTCATGGTTCATGACATCTGCGAAATCGTCGGGTCCCTTCCAAGTAAAGCCCAAGCGCTCCTTTGGTTCAAAATGGGTGATGATGCATCCCTTCGTCCCCATCTGGTCGCGATTCGCTGGATTAAAATACAGCTCGTACGCTCCGCCCAAATACGGCTCAATCGTTGCATCAGGGGCAAACCATTGAACAAGCCGTTCCTTTCTAGTCCATGCCCACCATACTAGCTCTATAGATGAGGATACTTCTATTTCCGCTTTCAAGAAACTCATCTGACTTCCCCCTTGCTATTTTCCTAACAGTTTGAAAATAACAATTTCTGTAGGACCAGTCAATACAGAGCACTCTCTTTCTTCATCATTCACGACTGAACGAGAATTCAAGCGTCTGAATAAATCTGAACAAGTCTGAATGCAGTATTTTTTCTAGAAAGTGTAATTGTGCAGTATTCACATAAGAATGAATGCTATAATAGATACGTACAAAATTTCACAATGGGGAGAGGAACGATGGAACAACCAAGTGCAAAATCGACTCATCAAAAATTACCCATTGGAAAATTGCTCAAGAGGATCTTAGGTATCCTGATTGGTGCTTCCCTGTTCTCGGTAGCTCTCGAGATCTTTCTCGTACCGAACAATATTATCGACGGTGGAATCGTAGGTATCTCGATTATTACCTCGCATCTGTCTGGGTTGCCTCTTGGCGTTTTCCTGTTCGTGCTTAACTTGCCCTTCTTAATTATAGGGTACAAACAAATCGGAAAAACGTTTGCGATCTCGACCCTCTTAGGGGTTACTGTCATGTCGATCGGAACGACACTTCTTCATCCTGTCCCAGGATTGACTGATGATCCCCTGCTAGCTGCTGTATTTGGAGGAATCCTGCTCGGGATCGGTGTAGGACTCGTTCTCCGTTATGGAGGCTCTCTGGACGGTACAGAGATCGTGGCTGTCCTGCTTAACAAGAAATCTCCGTTCTCCGTTGGTGAGATCGTTATGTTCATGAACTTATTCATTTTGAGCAGTGCCGGATTTGTATTCGGATGGGATCGCGCGATGTACTCGCTGATTTCCTATTACATTGCATTCAAGATGATCGATCTGACCATCGAAGGCTTCCAGGAATCAAAAGCAGTATGGATCATTAGCGACAATCACAAAGACTTGGGAGATGCGATTGTTGCTCGTCTCGGCCGTGGGGTTACTTACCTGAACGGGGAAGGTGGCTATACCGGAGACGATAAGAAAGTGATTTTCTGCATCATTACGCGATTGGAAGAAGCCAAGCTGAAGCTGATCGTGGAAGAAGTTGATGAGAATGCCTTCTTGGCTGTCGGCAACATCCATGATGTGCGCGGCGGGCAGTTTAAGAAGAAAGCGATTCATTAAGGGAAAAAGTATACCCTATAGAGTGGACTTTTGAAAAAGTCTGTCTATAGGGTATTTTTATTTACAGCCGTGATCGTCCTCGCCAAGGGTATGAACCGGGCTGAACCAACAGCTTAAACCTAAGGTAACACTTCGAGTGCGATTGCTGAGGCCATTAATACAACACCACTTAGGATCAATAACTTTCCGTTTTTCTTCAGTTTCGCTCTTAATCTTTGTTCGTATTGTTGCTCTGTTTCGCCAGGTTTTTGTACACCTTTCACTCTTCTAATATCATAAGTTTCTCTGGATGCAGCGACGATATAGAAGATACCACCCAAAATGCCTATTCCTGCGATAATAAATAACATGTTATCCTCCTTATTTTGAATAACCATTCCTCTTTTAACGGATACTTCCTTTTATTTTGTAGGGGGATTATTTATTTTTGGAACATCCTGAATCTTCACAAGAAAATCTTCAAGAACTTTCTTTACTGGTATACATGCTTTTGACTTTAAATCATTGAGTCGATGCAATAGGAATGGATTAGCTAGTATCGATGTTTATTTTCCGGATTTGTAAAACTTCTTAGCGTATCTATACAAATCCCGAAAAAGTTCTTCACCTTCTGTATTAAGCAATGACAATAGAATTTTAAGTTCATGCATATTACAGTTTGAGCCCCAGCCCCAACCAATCAAACGGCGGATCAGGATCGAGCGCCTTCCCTTGCTTCTGCTCATCGTTATACGGCATACGGCGCAAACTTGGTTATATCCCGCCCTTCCGCATGAACAGCAGTGCCCAGAAAATTGTATTCGCTGTCAATCGTAAATCCGCTTGGCGCACTAGTTTTCTTGGCGAAAAAACTAGCTTTGCGCTTGAATGACCGCGCGTTTCGGCGTATACAACGAGATCTCTTCCTTGGCGTTCAGTGGGGGGACCTGTCTTCGCGCAGTTGTCCCCGTTTTTGCGCACGCAGCCCAGCACCATCGCCTGACTCCCCGTCGCATCGGGAAAAGTCAGAATATTTCAGTTCGAATTCTCTCCGCCGTTCAGTTGCAATCTCTTATGTTGGTGGAACGCAAACGTACCTGCAATGCCTTGCCAAAATGCATATCCAAAAATCAATATGGACATCCACCCGGTTCTAATCATTTCAGGATTGTCCACTATTAGCGTAAACTTTGAAAACAAAAACAACCCAAACAACAGTATTGCGCATACTCTGCTTTTTTTGTAAACGCCGAATGTTAATCCAAGAATCAATGCAATATCTATCAGGCTCCATAAATTAATCCCGAATAAGTCCGTGTTAGAACTCATCGATATAATGATGCCGATTACGGTTATTATGCTGCTTATTATCCCTCCCATACAGGCAATCTTGATTTGATTACTCATTTTCACTGTTTTGTCTGGTGCATCTGCTGAAACTGCTGCTTTCCATTTTTGCATTTCAACCTCAACCTCAACCTCGTGGATTTTATTGCTCCCTATTTTTCTCTTCAGCAACTCGTGAAAATCATAGAAACCGGTCGTTTCGTACAGTACTCTCAACGTCACCCCGTTTCTCAGTTTTTCAGAAGTAACTACTAAATCGTCTGGTTCCCCCATACTGGAGCCTATCCCTGATGTCGTTAGACCTCCTGTCATGGGTACAACCGCTCCGCCGCCTATACCCCAAATATGCTCCGTATATCGTACCGATCACGTCTCCTTGTGCGGCGCTTTTTAAATAGTCGTATGCACTGCTCATCTTCCCGTTAGCAATATCGGATGAGGCGGTCATGACCACCCCTCCAATCGCTCCGAGGGCTGCCCCTACCGCTGCGGCTCCAATTACCGCACCAGCACCAAACGTGGCCACCGTTAGTGCCACTGCCCCGACGATTGCGACAGCAGCTACCACGCCTACTAGCAGCTTCTCCCAACTAAACGGAGGATCTGGCGGTGGCGGCGTTCCCTTCTGCGGTTCATCGTTATACGCGGGAAACGTGCTTCTGTCCCGTCCTTCCGCCTGAACTATAGCCCCGAGAAAGTGGTATTCGCTCTCGATCGTAAACCCGCTCTTCGCACTGGTTTTCTTGGCGAGAAACTGGCTCTGCGCCTGGATTACGATTCGCTTCGGTGTATATACACCGATATCTCTTCCTTGGCGTTCAATCCTTGCGTTTTATGGCTGGTCATGGTAATCCCGATGTTGTCGTCAATGGTCAGCTTCAACGGCTCCTTGCTACCGCTGACGATGTTAATCGCGGTAGGCGACAGCTCCAGCTCGCTTCCGTGCTCCGTACCGAAATACCGGATGTTCGGGTTGCCTGTCTTCGCGCAGCTGTCCCCGTTTTTGCGCACGCTTCCCAGCACCATCGCCTGTTTGCCTGTTGCATCGGGAAAGTACAGGCTCGCCTGCGTACCCACCTGCGGCATGTATAAAAGGCTTATTCCTCCTAATTATTCAAGTGAAATAAGCTTTTGAAAGGTTTGCAATTGTGTTTGTCAAGTTGCTTGTGTTTGTTCAAGACTGATTACTCACTCTTAATAGCTCTTCGCCCAGATCCAAAATGCTCTTGAAAAAAGCCGAAGTCAAACAACTTCCCATGAAATTTTGTTTGTTTATATTCTATTTTTTTTAGATTTGCTTGCTCTATGCTGCTGCTATTCATGAAATCGAACGGAACAGTCTCTTCAATATTAAATGTTAATGTTATTTTAGGCTTACTTTCAGTAATAATCATTAATGCTACGTAGTAATCCTCTAGAAAAGATAACTTCCCCCCACATTTACATATAATGTCACCTTTATCGATTGTATATGGCCAACTGTAATAATGCTCACGTCCTACAAGGAGGTTACCTTCAATGAGTTTGAAATCTGCACCCTTAACGCCCTCAATTCGAACTTTCATTTTTCCAAACACAAAAAGTGAATCATCCTTTATATAAAGTCCTTGATCTTGTAATTGATCTTCAAAATCATAAATATTTATGACTGTATTTATAAGTTCAAATTCATATATTCCTTTTATCTCACTCGGAAAGTTTAAAAAAATAGTTGGTGTAAACGCCCCTCCATCATCTACGATCCCATCAAATTCTTCACTACTTATGTCAAGAGTAAGAATCATTAGCTATATTCCTCACTTTCTTATGAATGTATATTGATCTAGCATTGGCGATTTAATACTTTCACCGTCTGTAGTTAAATAACTTCCGTCATTGGGAATATCTTGTCTTTCACCTTTTAACTTCAGCCCTTTCTCATCTAATTGTTTCAACAATTTTTTCATATTAGAACGGGAACCCGTAATGATAATTTCGCCATCTCTTGATAAAACTCTTAGTACTTCAGGATTCAATGGATCATAGCCAAATGGGTTCTCAATAATGATTTTACTTTGGCTCCCTGTCTTTATATTAGTTAACTTTGTTGCATCTCCATAATGAACACCTGAAGCCTTAGGGTCTATATCAATATTGTATGCGCCTTCTGTAGGCTTGCCTCGTGCTCCAATATTTAGTGTTCCATTTTCGTCAGCAGGTTTTTCTAAAAATTTGCCTGAACCATTACCAGGCACCCCAGCCTTCGAACCAGCTCCACCTTTCCCCATTCCCTTAATCTTGCTAACCCCTCGCGCTAACCAAGAGCCCCCAAGCATGAAGCCGCCTCCCAGCAAAGCTCCAAACGCAAAAGATTCTAATGCTTTGCCAGCATCCGGCGTACGCCCGTCCCACAGTTCACGGATGGAATAGTCGATATAACCTGATGACCCACCAATAAACATACTGGAGCCTATCCCTGATGTCGTTAGACCTCCTGTCATGGGTACAACCGCTCCTCCGCCTATACCCACTGCCGGACCAAATATGGCTCCGCATATCGCACCGATCACTGCTCCTTGTGCGGCACTTTTTAAATAGTCGTAAGCACTGCTCATCTTCCCGTTGGCAATATCGGATGAAGCGGTCATGACCACCCCTCCAATCGCTCCGAGGGCTGCCCCTACCACTGCTGCTCCAATAACCGCACCCGCACCAAACGTGGCCACGGTTAAAGCCACTGCTCCGACAATCGCTACGGCAGCTACCACACCTACTAACAGCTTCCCCCAACTAAACGGCGGATCTGGCGGTGGCGGAGTTCCCTTCTGCGGTTCATCGTTATACGCTGGGAACGTGCTTCTGTCCCGTCCTTCCGCTTGTACTACTCCTCCGAGAAAGTGGTATTCACTCTCGATCGTAAACCCGCTCTTCGCACTGGTCTTCTTGGCGAGAAACTGGCTTTGCGCCTGGATCACCACTCTCTTTGGTGTATACAACGAAATCTCTTGTTTGGCGTTCAGCACCAGCTTTTTGTGGCTGGTCATGGTAATCCCGACGTTGTCGTCAATGGTCAGCTTCAACGGCTCTTTGCTGCCGCTGACGATGTTAATCGCGGTAGGCGACAGCTCCAGCTCGCTTCCGTGTTCGGTCCCGAAATACCGGATGTTTGGGTTGCCTGTCTTCGCGCAGCTGTCCCCGTTTTTCCGCACGCTGCCCAGCACCATCGCCTGTTTGCCTGTTACATCGGGAAAGTACAGGCTCGCCTGCGTACCCACCTGCGGCATGCAGTACATCATATTGCCTGTGGGCGGGGCGAAAGGTACCCAACATGCTGCTTCCTTTGGCTGCTCTTTGTCAATGTCCAGATGAAGCTTGACCTGCTCTCCCTTTACCTCAAGCACCTTGCCTTCCAGAGAGACACCGGAGAGCTTCGAATTGTGGATTCTCTCCTGCCGAATGCCGTCCATCCGGGACAAGCGATAAGTATAGCGAAGCAGTCCCTGCTGAATACGGGCCCGCACTTCGCTGACTACCATCCGCTTGTGGCGGAACTGGATTTCATCCCCGATCGCATACTGCTCGCCAGACTCGATCTCATAGGTGAAAAAATCCGTATCGTGCAAGCCTGCCGCATCACCGCCTGCTTTTTGATAGGCAAGCAGATCCTTACTCGCCGTATACGGCATATCGTCTGGTAGAGTGTAGCTTTTCCCCTGTGGCATTCCGAAAGAAAACCGCGGTGTTGCCTCCATGATATCACTGACGAGAACGCTGTGAAAATGGCTGGACAGCCGCTTGAGCAGCTCCCAATCCGTTTCTTCGTACTGGATGATTTGCTCGCCGATCTTGACCCCATCGCCGATGCTGTTGATCACGTTATGCCCCGGATAGCTCTTGATCGCCTCTTGCACCAGCTCGGGGTAAGTCATCTCCACCTGCTGAAAGGAGCGGCGCTGTTTCTTGATGTCCAGCTGAAAGCTACCAGCCAGTCCTTCCAGTTCTATGGTGTACACTCCTTGGTTGTTGGTGATCTGAACCGAGGTCACCAAGCCCTTGAAGATAGTGACTTCATTCTCGCCGTCGCTTTCATACAGATGGATTTCGTCGTCTGAGGCAGCCTGCAGCACGGCGTTTATCTTTTCGCTGTCGTCCACGATGCCGCGCAGGCGCAACCAAGCGTGTTCATTCGGCTTCCATTCCAGCCGTACGTCTTCGATTTGTTTGATCCGGTAAGGAGCTGTTACCCGGATCCGTTCATACCCTGTCATAGCTCGTCCGCCTCCATGTCGATCTACTCGTCATGCTGCCCGTCTGAGAAGAACCTGATGACGCCATCGTAGCCGCAAATTAGCAGAGAGTCCGTCGTAAGAGCTGC
The DNA here is from genome assembly GCF_047229145.1 of Brevibacillus jepli. NCBI lineage: Bacteria > Bacillati > Bacillota > Bacilli > Caryophanales > Paenibacillaceae > Brevibacillus > Brevibacillus jepli. The sequence goes on along the minus strand of NZ_JBFEFW010000013.1, from coordinate 119,182 downwards.
CTTGCCTGCCACTTTTGTATCTTCCTTCGCCTTAATCCAGGGAGCGCAGATCGTTGGAGTGCAAGGCTTGCCGGAGATGTTCCGGCCGTCTTCGGATATCAGATAAATGATGGAATTATTTTGATTGATTGGACTCTCGCAAATGCCAAAATGGGCAATGTTCTCTACGGGCTTGTAATCCTCTATGTTCATCATTGGTTTTTCGTTCACATAAGAGCCGTGGCTGACAGGCAGGTTAATCCTCCTCTGGTGGCTGCCGCAATCGCAGCGCATTTTTGCCCCTCTCACCACATAACGTGGTCCTTCCTGCATGATCGATCCCTCCTCTATTCAACCGGCACTCGTTCCAGTCGGATTCCAGTCATATCTCGCCGCAGGATGCTCTCGGCTACATCCAGACGGACTATGATCAGCGGTTTTACGCTCTCTTTGATCCTGGCGATTTTTTTCCCGCGCATGCTTTCTTCCTTCAGCACCAGCTTTTTGATCTGGCTATTGTCTCGGTGAAACTCGCTGTGGGCGCTGACCGCTTCCACTTCTTCAAAGATGGGGAGATAGTAGTTTTTCTGTAGATGGCGGGAGAGATCAATCAGCGGAGTCAGCTTAAACAGGGTGTCTGGTTCGTACGCTTCCACCAACCGCTTCAGCTTGTCGGACAGCAGAAACAGTGGGTATTCAAGGATATCGAGAAAGCTGCTCTCCACTCCCGACTTAATCTGAAGGATCAGCGGGTCCGTGATTTTATGGGCTCGCTCGCGGTGAATATCACGGCTATCGATTTTCTTGCGCACATCCAGCAGCAGCGGCACATCCGAATATCGTTCATCTTGCTTCAGCAAAAAATAGTCCATGATTACGCTCCCGCTCCATTGGTTTCCTCGTTCGCCGGGTCAGGATGCTGGTACAGGACTTCGCTTTGATCCCGGTATTCTCCGACCAACAGGCAAAACTTCGGGGATTTGGCCATCTGGCGGTAGCTGGTGGTCTCCAACAGCACAGGCACCATGCTTTTCATAAATTCGACCGTCAGCAGGTGATACTTGATGGCTTCCATCTGCTTGATCCGCTCGATATCCATCGATGTAATCTTTCTCGCATAGGCAGACTTTATCTTCTCAAGGTCCTCCATCCGCCGGAACAATGGGGCAAAGATGAAATCCGCATCCCACAGCACGGAGCATTCCGTCTGATCCAAATACCAGTTTTCATCATGTGCGTCTAGGCGGTATGTGGCGCTGTTCTCCATGATGCTTGTCCGCAGATACGAGACGTAGATGGTGTGAATCTCCCCCTTGCTCCCCTCTTGCTGCTGCCTGGCTGCCTGCGCGCACAGCTTATCAAACGCGTGGCAAAAGCTGCTCTCGATGCTCTCCTTCTGCTCGCTGTACCGCTGGTCAATCTCGAGCAGATCGTACTGCCACCGATCCAGCACATGATTGTGAAAAAAATCCTGCATTGCGGCCTGTTTGTCCATCAGCTTGCTCATTTGATATGTACCTTCGCCCCGCTCAAGGTCACATCGTCTATGATGCTCAGAGTGGCATCGGCCTGCTTCATGTCTACGCCTGCTTCTCCATGAATGACTACCTTCTCGCCACCTGTGATTTCAATATCCTCCTTGGCTGTCAAAATTATTTTCTTGTCGCTGTTGATCTCGATGCCGCCTTCGTCTGTCAAACGCATCAACAGCTTGCCATTGCCGATAATCTCGATCGCTCCTGGCTGAAATATAATTTGTTTGCCGTATTTGGTGCTGATGCTTTTGACAGAGGGATCGCTGCGCTTTTGGGGATCGGAGGTTTGCAGATTCACCGAGCTTGCGGCAAAAGCATTTTTCTCATTTGCATCGGGAAAATACAGGCGAACCTCATCCCCGATTTCCGGCATGCAATACCATCCGCTGCCGTCGGGGGACGAGTACACAGTGGAGTAAGGAAACCAGATCGCCTCACCAGTGGGCTGTTTTTCATCGATAGACAGATGCACTTTTACCGTGTCTTTGGCGACATCCAAAATCTTGCCGAACAGAGAGGAGCCTGCCAATTCGGTAGGATACAGGGTGTGACAGCCTAATCCTTTTTGATCACGTAAGACGTAGTGATTGAGCAAAAGCCCGTTTTCGATTCGCGTCTCGGCTGTATAGACGTAAAGCGTTTGCCTCTGAAAGGTAACCGGGCTGCACAAGTCCAGTATTCTGTTGCTGGTAACCTCATAGCTGATCGTGTTTTGCTCAGTGATGCCCTGCTTGTCGTTTTCCGATTTCAGTTTGTATTCCATCAAGTTCTTTTTGACGGTGTAATTGTATTCTTCGAGCTTTTGGGGTTCACCCAAATCAGGGATTCCAACAAAATACCTCAGCCCTTTTTGTGTGCAGACAGGTACCAGAGGAGCGTGAAAATGGGAAGCCAGCCGCTTCGCAAACTCCCAATCGGTCTCCTTGTATTGAACCAGCAATCCCCCGATCTGCTTGCCGCCTGAGGCTTCATCGACCACATCGGCTTCGGGATACACTCCGGTGATCTGAGCAAACAGGTCGCGATAGGATAGCTGTTTGTTTTGGAAGGAACGGGTCTTCTTCGCCACATCCATCTGGAAGGTTGCGCTATACGCCTCGATGGTAATGCTCCTAACATCTCTCACAGCATGAACAGACAATTTCGTCACAATGCCTTGAAACAAGACACGCTTCCAGGCTCCGTCTTGAACAAGCACTTCGATTCTTTCATTCTCATCCGCTCTCTCAACGTACTGGTCCAGCTTTTCTTCGGGCACGATTCCACTGAGAGTCAGTTTGATATGATCGTTTACCTGTTTGATCAGGTGCAAATGGGTTATCTTTTCGAATTGGTAGGGTGCAATAAAAATGTTCGCATACGTTAAGACGGGTTGGCTCATCCTTGCTCCTCTCCCTTATCCTCTTCTGTGACGCTTAGTGTCCTGACGACTTGAAAGGCAATCTCCCGCCACTCTTCATATTTCGCAAAAGGGCAGCAAAAAGTGCCCATGGCCATCTTGCCTTCAAGCGCAAAGAAAAACATGAGGTGATAGAGAAAACCATCCAGTGCGGGGCTTTTAAATTCGAAGTAGCCAACCTGCTTTTCGTCCACGACTTCTACCCCGTCTGTATAGAAGACATTTGCCGGATTCGCCTGCTTGATCATGGCTTTCATCCCGTCCGTCAACCGTTTAACCCACTGATCCTGCAAATCCTGATCGACCCGGTTCAGCGTGAAATTGATGCTGCCTGTCTCATCGCTCTTGATGATCTGCGGTCGCTGTTCGTAAGGATATTTGAGCGTCCGCTGCTGTTCGGGCATGTCTTCAAAATCTTTGGGAATATACAACCTTACCTTGTTCTCCCAAAATGCCTGCTGCTCAAACTCGTAGAAGCGGTTTCCCACCCTGACCGGTCCGGTGCCAATGTTATTGGGAGCTTTCGCATTCTCCGCTTGGTTTAAAAATGCCAGTATCTTTTCATCCATATACTCCATTGATCGTACCGCCTTTATCTATTGGGCATTAACCCAAATAAAGTAAATTTACCACATTATTCTAATTATCTCTTTTCTATATCGGAACTTTCATATGAAAATTTTACAAAAATTAGAAAAGAAGCCCTAACATTCATCTCCATATGTTTCCATGGCCGGGCAAATAGAGTACGATATACGAAAGGGAGGTTTTCTCAGTGAACCCTACTTTCTCAATAGAACGAGTTCCTTTTGAACAAAAGCACGCTCTCAAGCAACTGTTGGAGCTGTATACATACGACTTCACGGAGTTTGAGCCTTTCGAGGTCGATGAGGACGGCTTGTTTGGCTATGACTACTTTGACGAGTATTGGACCGAACCAGAGCGCCATCCTTTTTTCGTCAAGATAAATGATAAGCTGGCAGGGTTTGTCCTCGTCCGCATGCTCCCCAGCGCGGAGCAAGAGACGCAATCGCTATACTCTATTGCTGAGTTTTTTATCATGAAGCGCTACCGCCGACTGGGAATCGGGAAATCCGTTTCTCACGAAATCTTTCAAATGTTCCCTGGAGCTTGGGAAGTATTTCAATTGGAAAATAACCTGCCTGCTATCGGCTTCTGGCGATCCAGCATCCGGGATTACACAGCCAATCACTATCAAGAGCGTCAAGCGGATGGCAAAGTCATACAAACGTTCATTTCGAAACCGTGATACAACAAAAAAGCCAAGGGACAACACACATCCCTTGGCTTTCATAATAGTAATCTCCTAGCCGTTGACGGCAGGAAATGTCATTACGACAACAGTCCCGCTGCCCAGCTTGCTTTCAACCGTTATCTCTCCTCCGTGAGCCAAAACGAGCTGCTTGGCAATCGCCATGCCTAGACCCGTTCCACTGGCATCCTCTCTTGTATGCCCTCCTCGATAGTATCTCTCAAACAGATTGGCCAGTGTGGTCTCATCCATGCCCGGGCCATTATCTGCGATCCTAACAACAAAACTGTCTGCCGCATTCGACTGTACCTGTACGAGCACGTTTGTACCTGCTGGAGTATACTTGATCGCGTTCGTCAAAATGTTAACGATGATGCGGCGAAACCATATCTGATCGACTTCGGCCGTTATCGATGGGACGTTCGTCGTAAATTCGATGTCATGCAAAGACGAGCTCGGATCGTTCACCATATCCACGACAATCCTGCGAATCGCTTCTACGATCGCTACCGACTGTTTGACCATGGGCAAGGCATTGTTTTTAAGGCGATAGGTCAAATTCAAATCCTCAATCAGCCCGTTCATGTAGTCTGACTTTTCCCGAATCGTTTTCCCAAATTGGCTGACTTCTCGTCTGTCCCACTCGTACTGCTCAGACTCCAAAAAGGTAGCATAGCCGTAAATAGAGCTAAGCGGCGTCTTGAGATCATGGGAGAGCCCGGTGATCCATTCCTCTCGCGTCTGCTCGATTTCTTGCTGACGCCTTTCATTCGAGCGCAGCGTTTCACTTAGATGTCGGAGAGCGTCAAATACATCCTTGAATACGCGGAATGACTTCTTTTCTTTCCCGCGCCAATTCCTTCCGATTGGTTTTCCTTTTTTACCGGTGGGCTCCTCGTAGCGACCTTGGGCTAGCCTTTCCAGCCAATTCACCATATGCAGCAAGGGCTTACCGACTCGCCACGCATACCAGCTGCCTGCGAATAGTACGGCCAGGATCAACAGCAGCCCGATTTGCAAAAACGTTTCCTTGATCATGGCATCCTCTGACGTCTCCTGAACACCAGACTGATACGTTGGATTCGGACTGCCCACTACGTACGTCATGGAGCTCGTCTTGTCATAGCGACTGGTGATGGAGACTGGAACATTTTTAGCTGTCTCGCTGTTCTGCAGAGCTTCCGTCATGTCTAACTGTGCGGAAGCGCTAGGGTGATTCCACTGATGGATGAGTTTCCCCGCACGATCGTATATCAAATACCATGACTTTTCCTGGGAAAAACTCTTGTTCAGCTCGTCCAATGTCTCCTTGCTCGTGCCCGTCTTAGCTGCGATCAGGCGCTTCATCAGTTCTTTCTCTGGGGCTGGCGTTCCGTAGAGGACGATCATGTTTTCTTCGAATTGATTAATGGCCCAATGCGTGATGTGATAGCGAGAAGCATCCCGATCTTCAACATAAGCGATCCACTCCCCTGGCCCAAATTGACTCGGAACATCAGCGGGTGTTCGATAGGTGTACAGGATCTTGCCGTGCTTGTCGATGATTTGCATCCAGCCTTGATGTCTCGCTACGCTCTTCTCGATGTCCGAATTAACGTGAACACGCTGCCCGTCATAGTCAATCTTCAATGTCAGATCAGCCGCTTCCAGCCTAGACAAATCGACGGTCAGCTGCTCGTTCATTATCCGCCAGCCTAATCCAAGCATCGCGATAATCAGAAACAACAGCAAGACGAGGAGAAACCCGAACAGCTGCCTTACATATTGAAAGATCAACTTATTACGCAAATTCATGACTGTCTTGCCGGACTTACCAGCTTGTAGCCCAGTCCTCTCACCGTGACCAACAGCTTCGGCTGTCCCGGATTTTCTTCAATGCGCTGGCGGAGCTTATGAATGTGCACCATGACGGTATTTTCATCAAACATCCCGTACTCGTCTTTCCATACATGATCATATATTTGTTCTTTCGTAAATACACGGTTCGGGTTCTGGCAGAAAAAGACGAGCAGCGAAAAAACTTGCGCCGGGCAGTCCACTTGCTCTCCATTCACAAACAGCTCGGCTGCCTCCACATTTACTTGAAAACGTCCAAAATCATATCGCTTTTCTTCCGAGGCTGGCGCAGGTCCACCCAACGTTCTGCGCAGATGTGCCTTCATCCGGGCAACGACCTCTAATGGATGAAACGGCTTCGTAATGTAATCATCTGCTCCATAAGCAAATCCGCTCAATTTATCGAAATCCGTCCCTTTTGCCGTCAGAAAAAAGATCGGAGCCTTCGTTCGCTGACGCACTGCACCGCACAGCTCAAATCCATTCTTATCTGGCAGCATGACATCCAGGATCAACAAGTCATACGTCTTTTCCTCTACCAGACGAATCGCCTCTGTTGCTGTCGTACATGTATCGATATGGATAAAGCCTTCCTTTTGCAGCACGGTTTGGAGCATCTGCAAAATCGCTTCTTCATCATCTACCAGCAAGATTCTTGCTTCTTTCTCCATGTCCGTTCCCTCCCTTGTTGTCATTCATTCTACCATGAGAAACACCGCCAACGAAAAAGATAAGGAAATGGTAAGGTAGCGTTTCAGTCAGGGAAAGGTCTGCCCATTATGATGAGGGAGAAAGGAGCGGATTCACCTATGTGGGCCATTTGCCAACACGAATTTTTTCGGTTGTTTAAAAGCATCAAATCGTTGATTACGGTTGCCTTTATCGTCGGCATCTCGTACCTGGTTTCTGATCTCGTCAATCAGGCAGCAAGCTTTCTTCCGCAAAAGGAGCTGGCGCAGGGACATGCGCTAGGCATCTTTGCTCTCATCATGCTGTTTGGACCCTTGTTTGTATTCAGCCTGTCCCATGATGTCATCAATCGTGAGCTAGCGGGCAGGACGATGCGCTTTCTCGTGACCCGGACTTCACGCAATCAGATCATTGTAGGGAAATTTCTCGGTGTCGCGTTCTTCTGGCTAACCTGCATGATCATTACGTTTGGCGTAGTATTTGCTACCGCGCAAACGTTTGACGCCAAAACCTTTTACCTCTGCGTATCCCTGCTCGTGTATTGCATCTCGCTGGCACTGCTGCTGTCACTCGTGATACCTCGCCCGAGCTACACGATGTTTTTGGGAATTGTGATCGCATTGATTATGCCAGGACTCGGGCTGTGGAGTACCTTTTCCAGTCACCCGGCAGCACCATGGATTAAATATTTGACGCCCTTTTCATTTATGGAAAAAAGCGGCGCCTGGACCGGCTTCATCTGGCTCTACGCAGCTGCATTCCTGATCGCTTCTATGTTCTTATTCCGACGGAGGGATTGTTAATGGCAATGATCGAAACCTTACAGTTGAACAAGCGCTTTGGCAATCGCACGGTCGTGAATGACGTCAGTCTTACCGTGCACAGCGGGGAGATTTTTGGATTCCTCGGTCGCAACGGCGCAGGAAAATCGACCTTTATCAATATGCTGACAGGCATTTTAGTTCCTACAGCGGGCACCATTCGCATGTTTGGAGAGGATGCACGTACGGAAGGCTGGAAAAAACGAATTGGCGTACTGCCGGATTATTCCACCTTCTACGACCATTTATCTCCTGCTGAGCACCTGCACTTTTTCGCTCGTGTAAAAGGCGTCGAACTAACAAAGGAAGAATGCATGCGCATACTGACAGCTGTAGAACTGGAGGAGCATGCATCCCGCAAAGCCAAAACCTTTTCCTTCGGGATGAAAAAGAAGCTGGGCATTGCCCAAGCCTTGGTCGGAAACCCGGAGCTCATCTTCCTCGATGAGCCTACATCTGGCGTGGATGTTGAATCGGCTCTGCATATTCAAAACTTGCTGCGCAAGCTCCATCAGCAAGGAAAAACGATCTTCATGACCTCGCACAATTTGAATGAAGTCGAAAAAATTTGTACCCGCATCGCCATCATGAAAAGCGGAAAAATCAGTTCACTCGGTACTCTCGATGAGCTGCAAGCTGCCCATCAGGCATGGCGATCTGTGCACGTACGTCACTCGGCTTTTGCTCCCGAGGATTCCTTGAACCTGCGCGCTTTCGTTGAGTCTCTCGGACGCAATACGATTTGGGAAGACGGGCGTCTCTCGATTCAGGTCGGGGACGATCAAAAAGTAGCCACCCTTGTTCGCGCTCTCGTTCAGGCACGCGTGGATATTTATGGCGTAAATGTTGAAGTGCCGTCGCTCGAACGAATTTTTATGGGGGAAGAAGCTCATGAGGCTTAATCTTGCTTTTGCCTTGATTCTATCCGGGATGCTGGTGTTCAACTTCTTGATCGGAAAAAGCGTGACCACCGGAAGTCTATCAATCACGATTGGCCTGATTGTCCTCAATCTCATCTTTTTCATCACAAAGTACAGAAAGAGTCAGCAGGAAAAAATGAAAGATCAGGTTAGTAGATACAATCGATGATCGGGCTCATGAAAATGGGGGAAGAGTCTCATGACGAGTCGTTATCTGGAGTTTGCTGTTATTATAACGGGGATATTGCTCTATAAAACCTTTTGGGGAGATAGTCTTACACCAGGAGCTATCGGGCTTTTGATTGGCCTGATTGTCGTCAGCCTCATTCTTCATATGAGAAAGCAGTATGCGAGACGCGAGGAACAAAAGAAGCAAGAAAATGTGTAAAAAAAGCAGCTTGATTGCCCGTGAAAAGAGCCTGCAAGTTATGCGGCTGGGGCAATAGGCTGCTTTTTTCTATAAGATTGCGATAAGCTGATCCAGTCTCTCAATGACAGCGAGTGGTTGATGCCAGGATGTAGGCTTCTTTCCTCGCGGATTGATCCAGACAGCTGAAAAGCCAGCGTCGATCGCCCCCGCTACATCTGCATCCCACGTATCGCCCACGAACAGCACTTGGTTGCTCTCGACCCCGAGCTTTTCTCGAACGTGCTCGTAAATTCTTGGATCAGGCTTATGATGGCCGATGATTTCGGAGAGAAACACCCGCTCCCGAGGGAAGTACGCAGACAATCCCAAGCGCTCCAGCTTGATAAAAGCCATATCGACTGGACCGTTGGTGACAATCCCCAAGGTATGCTCTTCGGTCAGCTTCGCAATGGTGGACTGGACAGAAGGATCAGGCTGAACAGCATCCATGCATGCGGCCTGGTAAGCACGTTGGAAATCGTCGACCTGCTCCGCTTCAATCTGTCGGTTAAAATCTGCCATCGCCCTTTGAAAACGCAGCTGTCTGTATTGTGTAAAGTCGTAGCGTTTGGCAATTACATCGACCCACAAATCGTCTCCGTGGCGCCGCAGAGCCTCAAGAAATTTCTGTTTCTCCACATCGGCTGTCAGCGGATGGGTCTCAATCGTCTGCTGCATGCCCTTCTCCCAGCAGGCTGAAAAGTCAAAGAGTGTGTCGTCTAAATCGAATAGGATGGTTGTGAATGCTGACATGGTTTAGTGGCTCCCCCTTCCTTTTTCTTGCGGATTTCATTGTGCATATGACTCAGTCTTTTGATATGATCATTGTAACGGAAAAAGGAGGTTGGAGCATGTCTGAAGAGGAGAAACTGGATCTTTTGTTAGAAGGGATAAATGAACTTTTTTTGTTGACTCGTGAAATTTTGGATCGTCAAGATAAGATGATTGCCAAACTCGATGTGCTAATATCGGCATCCTAGCTATCCACTGTTATTTTCATTCAGTTCCTTGATTGACCCTCTCCAGCTCTACTAACAATGCCTCTCTCAACTCAGCTGGCAATGAAATAGATTGTCTTGTATTCGCATCGATCATCACCATCGTCACATCGGCGTCCGCCACTAAAACATCCGCGGCGTTGTACAGCTCTTGGCGGATGACGAAGCTCTTTTCTCCCACCTTGACCACTGTCGTTATCGCCGTTACATCTTCTCGCATCGTCAGCTCTTTTCGGTAGTTGATATTAATGTTGACCACTACTGGCATGATGGCCCGCCGCTTCAATTCATCCAGCGTAAATCCTTTCTGCCATATCCATTCAAAACGCGCCCACTCCATGTACTCTAAATACTTGGCATTATTCACATGTCCAATCACGTCAATATCGGTAGAACGAACAGTCAATGCATAGCGATGGGCCACTCCCGCTCACTCCTTCATTTTTTCTACAGTATAACGAATAAATACAATTGAGTGAACATTCATTCAAAATTTTCCGAATGATCACACTGTTCTTTCCTGATGTTTTACCTATAATAAAAGATAGTAGCCTCCTACGAAAGGATGATTGGATGTTCGAACAAGAATTGCTGCCGTCGCTGCAAACAGCACGTTCACGCTATCAGGATGCTCTCGTCCGTTTGGATGCAACCGAGCTAGGCTGGAAGCTGGCTCCAGGCTCCAATTCCATCGGGTTTTTGATTCATCACATTGCCGAAGTGGAATATCGATTCTGTATGATGTTTTTCGGGACAGCAATCCCTCCAGAAATCACACTCACCACGATTGGCCCTGTGAGAGATGAAGGAAACTTTACCGACTTGTCTGCCTTGCTCACCTTCCATGAGGCTTCCTATCATCACTTGCTGGATTCACTCGCTTCCTTGCCAGAAGACGCATGGGACACCCCCTGTGAAGCACCAATCGGCACATTGACTCCTCGTCAGGCACTGGGGCGCTTGATCTATCATATGGGATATCATGGTGGACAGATCGGACTCATCCGAAAGTACGGAGGTCCTAGATGAGCCTTTCCCTGACAGGTCCGCGACTTGTCATTCGCGAGCTGCAACGCGAAGACCTACCTGACCTCTTGACCGTTTACAACAGCAATCCTGAATACAATCTCCTGCGAAACGGCACGAGTACAACAAGTCTGGCTGAGCTGGAAGCAGAGTATAGCGCCACCGTTGGTATTCCTTCGGGGCATTGGCTCGTCATTTTCTTGGAAGGTACGTTAATCGGTGTCACCCATATCGTACTTTCGAATGAACATGATCCTAAGAGCTGGATTAGTCTCTTGCTCCTGCACGCCGCCTATCAACAACAAGGCTTTGGAAAAGAAGCAGTGAGACTCATCGAGGCATACTGCATCCAACACGGCAGTCAGCATATTCACCACGGTGTCATCGCGCATAACGAACCAGCGCTTCTCTTCTGGGGACGGCTTGGCTATGAGCAGTATCGTCAGGTGGAGGCACCAGTCGGGCGTCTGACACAACCGGTGCTGCTGGTAGCCAAGTGGCTGACCCCAACAACCTAAGGAGGTGAATCACATGAACCGTCGCCTGTTTGAAAATGATGTGCCCACCCTCCTCTCCTAGTCGGTGAGGAAGCGGTTCTCTTACTGCCTCCCGGCTACGGAATAACGCTCGAATGATTGATTCATTATTCCGGGAGGGACTTGTTATGTCACAAGCACAATGGAAGCAAATGTTTTTGGGAGCTATCTGCCTGACTCTCGCCGCAGCGATCTGGGGCGGTGTTTATGTCGTAAGCAAAGTCGTCTTGGAGGTTATTCCTCCGTTCACGCTATTGATTTTGCGCTTTTGCATTGCCTTGGTCGTCTTGGGGGCATTTACCATTGGTCGCAAGGAGTATGTCGCGAAAAAGGATTATCCTTTGCTGATGGTCATCGCCTTCGTCGGGGTTACGATCTCGATCGCCGCGCAATTTCTCGGTACGAAGCTGTCTACTGCCCACATGGGTGCATTGATTACTTCTGCCTCGCCTGCCTTTATTGCGATTTTTGCGGTCTGGCTATTAAAGGAGCGCATCCATCTAAAGCAGGCGGCTGGAATTTTGTTAGCGACGCTTGGTGTCATTATTGTCATCGGAGTCCCTGATCAGGCTGACGCCCAGTCCTCGCTGACAGGCAACCTGATCTTGTTCGTAGCAGCGATCAGCTGGGGATTGTATACCGTTCTCAGCAAAAAGGCGACGCAGCGCTATTCGTCCCTGCTCGTCACGACCTATGTGGCTTTGTTTGGCATCATCTTTACGAGCCCGCTCATGTTCTGGGAGCTGTCAGTCACACCCGTATCCTGGCAATTTGGTTGGGACATCTGGGCAGGGGTCCTCTATATCGGGATGATTTCGACGGCAGGTGCCTTTTATTTATGGAACAAAGGCTTTGAGCTGATGCCTGCTGGCAGCGGGGCCGGATTCTTTTTTGTCCAGCCGATTGTCGGTGCGTTTTTAGGTTGGCTGTTGCTCCATGAGCATTTGGGTCTCAGCTTTTTTGCCGGAGGCGCATTTATTTTCCTCGGTGTCGCCTTGTCCACTCTGGGAAAACGTAAATCCCCCGAAGGTCAGCGTGATGAAACAACGCAGGAACACCTCACGAATCAATACAACGAGAAGCAAGGCTAGATCATACGTTTGCTTACATGCTACGAGGACTTCCCTATTTGTTGGGAAGCCCTCGTTTTGTTATGGACGAAAATATTGCCGTACGCACCCTTTATCGCCTGTCAGCGCTACTTCCGCATAGGCTCCGTTGATAAACGTCAATTGCGGTGGCATATGCCCACAATCAATATCGTATAGGACAGGTACTTGCAGTTCGCAAGCCAATTCCCGATAGACATCTTCTACGGTATACCCGTCAACTGCCTGATTCGCTGGACTGCGACCAAACATGATCCCTGCACAATGATCAAACCATCCAGCCAGCTTCATTTGTACCAGCGATCTGCGCAGATCAGTCGTAGAAAGCTCACAATTTTCCCAATACCATATGATCGGTTCATTTCCGATTTGTTCTTTTTGAAACGTTTGCACATCCCCATACGGTGTGCCGATAACGTGTCTGATTACATCTAAGCAGCCGCCAAGTAGACGCCCCTGCATGTTGACGTGAGTCGTAGTCTCCGTCGTTTTCCATACCGTCGGTTCCGTCAGATGAAAAACGTGCGGCGAAGGATTCGTATGCTGCCATTCCTTTTGATACATCGGGGAAGAGTACTGCACGACTGACTCGCCCTTCTGCGTTGACAGAACCGTCTCCCACATGGCCGTCGTCTCATCCATTTTCTCTCCGCGCAAATCAACCAGATTCGTCCCATGTGCCGTAGCCATCCCGGTTTTTAACGTAATCGCGAGCAGCAGCACACTCACATCTGAATAGCCTAACACCCATTTTGGTTCCATGGCATGAAAATCAAGCTTGTCTAAAATCTCAATCAGCAGCTCGCCACCCCAGGGAGGGATAATTGCATCGATGCTTTCCTCTTGCATTAGTGAGTTGAATTCGGTTGCTCGGTTTGTAGCAGGAGCTGACTTGGCTTTTTCCTGCGTCCAGACTGTATCCTTGCAAACGATGGAATAACCTCTGCTCTCCATACGACTGCATGCGAGCCTGACTAATTCATGCAAATACTCCGGTACCCCTGACGATGGCGCAGTTACACCTATAGTAGCGCCCTTTTTCAAGGATGGATACGTGATCATGATTTCCCCTCCCCTATTGTAAGTTTTGGATAATCATACCACGAATTTGAACAAAAAAAAGACGGCCTATAGCCGTCATCAAGGTATATAAAACGGGAGGGAAGTAGAGGAGTTCAAACAAACGTGTTTCCAGTTCGTGAATGATTACTTCTTGCTGGCGTCAGTCGTTGTAGACTGTTCAGCGGAACCACTGCTATCGGTTCCCGTAGCACCAGGTGATCCGGTGCTGGTACTTGCATCAGAATTGGCATCCGTTGCAGGTGCTTCCGTAGACGAGCCTGTGTCCGCAGAAGCATCCGGTGTGGACTGATCTTGCGAAACCGAGCTATCGGTCGATTGTCCATTATCGGTAGTGGAGGACCCCGGAGCGGTTTCGCTTGTCGTGCCCTCTGGTTGTGTCGCCGGTTCAGGTGTTCCTGTTGTGTCAGAGCAGGCAACCAAGCTGCCAGACAGGAGTAATGCGACAGTGGCAATGGAGAACCATTTTTTGTTCATGTTCATTCCCCTTTCATTCCTTGGCTTCGTGACCTTCTCGCTGTCACACCTATATCGTAACGGGTAAAGATAACCATTCTGTAAGGAAAGTGGGAAAAAACGATGATCAATGTATGAAAAAAGTATGACCATGATCATTTTTTCCAGCGATCATGATTCAGTTCTCCGGTATAATCCTTGGAAGCCATATCGTAAAGGTACTGCCCTTCCCTGGTGCACTTTCCACTTTGTACTTACCGTCATGCAGCTCTACCAGTTCTTTTACGATGGCGAGCCCCAGCCCTGTCCCTTTATTGTTCTTGGACCGTCCGCGATCTACTTTAAAAAAACGTTCCCAAATACGGTCCAGGTCATCTGTGGCAATCCCCATCCCTGTATCGATCACTTGAATCTGTACATATTCTTCTTCCAACGCTGCACGTAAGCGAATCTCACCATCACCCGTAAACTTGATCGCATTTTTCACCAGATTTTTCAGAATTTGTGCGATCCGGTCCTTGTCAGCATAAATTCTCGGCAGCTCGTCCTCTACCTCTATCCCCAAACGAATCCCTTTTTCCTCTGCTTCTTGGCGGAAGGAAAAAGCAACCCGATTCATGACATCAGCTACGTCGACAGGGAACTTGGCCAGATTAACCTCGTTGTTCTCCAGCTTCATCAAATCCATCAGGTCATCCACCAGGCGGTTCACTTGCATGGTCTCGGTGTACATTACGGCGTAATACTTCTGCCGCGCCTCTTCCTCCTCTACCAAGCCGTCCTGCAACGCTTCCAGAAAGCCTTGAATCGCAGTGAGTGGTGTGCGCAATTCATGAGACACATTCGCCAAAAAATCATTGCGCACTTGCTCCAGATGATGACGCTCCTGCTCTACCTTTTCCAGCTTCTGTGCCAGCGTATTGATGGTTTGTGCCAAATCGCTGATCTCATCAGACGTATCGACCTGTACGCGCTCAGCATAATTCCCTCTTCCAATCTCATGCGCTGTTCTCTCAATGGTCCGCAACGGCCGAGAAATAGACCAGGACAAATAAGAAACCATGATGGTAGAGAGAATCACCCCGAACAAGGTCGCCCACAGAATCGATTCGCGCATTTGACCAAAGGTTTTCTCAACTCCTTCAATCGGCGCATGCAAAATAATTCCGCCATAGACGTTTTCTCCTTCGCCCCATGGCACGGAGACCGACAGCATCGGGTCGTCCAGACCCTCGATTTGCAGCTCAGTTACTGCGCTTTTTCCATTCAACACGTTATCTGCGATGGAAACCGCCACGGACTTGCCGGTAAGCACCTCATCCTTCATCGAGGTCGCGACAATCTTTCCTTCCGTATCAAACAGCCAGATACGCGTATCAAATGACTCATCCAGCATCGCCAGCTTGTCCAAGAGCTGCTTGTTTACTTCATCGCTTTTATGAATAGCCGCGTTCACTTTTTTCGCCATGCGCAAAAGCTCTTCTTCTTTGGCGTTGTAGATATATTCCTTCGTAAAAAACGAGAGGACAATACCTGTAATCCCCAACCCCACCAATACTGTAGCTAAAAAGCTGAACAACAGTTTGCGGAAGATACTTTTTGACATGCCTAGCATCATTGATCCACTCCAAACTTGTAGCCGATCCCCCAAACCGTTTGTATGCACTCGTAGGGGAGTTTATCTAAACGCTGTCTGATCTTCTTTATATGAACATCAATGGTTCGCACATCGCCAAAATAATCAAAACCCCACACTTGTTCCAACAGCTGCTCCCGCGACCACACACTTCCCGGTGACTTTACCATCTGAACAAGCAGATCAAACTCCTTCGGGCGAAAGCTCACTTTTTCTCCGGCAACAATGACTTCCCGTTTATCCAGATCGATCGTCAATTGATCAAAAACAAAGGTACGGAGCACCTCTTCTTCTACTTTTGGCTTTGGCTGCAATCTGCGCATAATCGCACGAATACGGGCAACGATCTCTCGTGGACTAAACGGCTTCGTTACGTAATCATCCGCTCCGAGCTCCAAGCCGAGTACACGGTCAAACTCCTCATCCTTTGCCGTCAGCATAATAATCGGCGTATCCCACTTCTTGCGGATTTCCCGACATGCCTCAAAGCCGTCTACCTGCGGCATCATCACATCGAGAATGACCACATCCGGCTGTTCCTTTTCCATCAGCTCAAGAGCTTCTTGGCCATCGGCTGCTGCGATGAGCTCGATTTGTTGTTTTTCAAAATAAAGGCGAATAATTTCGCGTACGTTTGGATCGTCATCGGCAACCAAGACTTTCATCGTGGACATAGCCAATAACCTCCCTTCTTAGGAACGGCATCAATAAAAACTGGCCGTTCTGACAATTTACGTTTTTCCATGGTAACATAGATCACCCGTATTGTGGACGGATAGAAGTCCTATCTAGCTGGTAATAGCAGGACAAAATACGTTGCCACAAAAAAAAGCGAGTGGACTCATTGGGGACTGACCCCCACCCACTCGCTCATTATTTTTACTTCGTTTCTCTTACAACAGGGACACTGCGCGTAAGAGTAGCCCACAACAAACCAAGAAGTGCACCAGCAATAGCTGGAACCAGCCAGCCAATTCCTACTTTGTACAGAGGCAATTGTTCCAGGAATGGCGTAAGTGAGTCGATAGATACGCCAAGCTGAGAAGCTCCATCCAACAGACTCACCACAGCCGTTGCCGTGATCGCGCCTACGTATACAGCACGATGTCCATTGAACATTCGATCACAAAACGTCAGCAGCATCAGTACGATCGCCAACGGATAAATCGCCATCAAGACAGGCACAGAGAAGGTAATCAATTGGGTCAAGCCTACGTTTGCTACCGCAGCGCTAAACACACACAAGATCACAGCCATTTTCTTGTAGGAGATGCTAGGGATACGGCTAGAGAAAAATTGACTGCACGCTGTGACGAGCCCAACAGAAGTGGTGAGGCAAGCAAGCGTAACGGCTCCTCCCAGCAAGAGCGAGCCTAACGGACCAAACAGCTGCGATACGACGGCGGTCAAAATTTGCCCGCCATTCTCCGACTTTGCAAACGAAACACTGGTGGCTCCCATATAGCTGAGGGCAAGGTATACGAGTCCGAGTCCAATTGCAGCAAGGAAAGCGGCTTTGATCGTAGACCACATCACTTTTTTGCGATCGATGATGCCTCTATCCTGAACAGCAGTTGTTACTACCAAACCAAATACCATCGCAGCCAATGCATCCAGCGTCAGATAGCCTTCGATAAAGCCTTTGAAGAACGCCGTATCCTGATAAGCGCCTGTCGGTTGTCCCACATCTCCCAAAGGAGAAATGAGCGACTTCACAAACATGACACCAATGATAATCAAGAGCGCAGGTGTTAAGATTTTACCGATCCGATCCACCAGCTTGCTCGGATTCAGACTCAACCAAAACGTGAGGGCAAAATAGACGATCGTTGTAACTAAAAGCGGAATCCAACTGCCTTTCATCGATTCAGGCAAATATGGCAGCACGCCCATTTCAAAAGTGACTGTACCTGTTCTTGGGATCGCCATGAATGGCCCTATCGACAGATAAACAATAAAGGTGAACACGACTGCAAACATCGGATGGACTCTGGAAGCCATTGTTTGCAGATTCCCGCCAGCCAGTCCCACCGCAATAATTCCCAGTAAAGGCAGACCCACTCCGGTAATCAAGAAGCCGATCATTGCGACCCATACTTGATCACCTGCAGCTTGTCCAAGCGCTGGCGGAAAAATCATGTTTCCTGCTCCAAAGAAAAGGGCGAATAGCATCAAACCAATTGTAATTGTTTCTCTCGTTGAAAGTTCTTTCATATAAATCCTCTCAATATTATTTAATAAAATAAAATTTTCATTAGTATAACTTAAAATTAACTCACTATTCAACCTTTAATTTTTTAAAATTATTGAACTTTTGTCAAAAATGAAAGTTTTTACAGTTCAAATACTTCTTTTCTTTTGACCGCCCCCACTGCTTCCCATATATACAAAGAGTAAATACTGCGCCACGGAGCCCACTTCTCGCCTATCCTACGAATATCGTTTTCAGTTGGCTTCGAATCCATTCCATAAAGGAGAACAATCCCATTTCGTAAACCGATGTCAGCAGCCGGCAATAAGTCTGGACGTCCCATCCCAAACATGAGCAAGCACTCGACTGTCCAGCGTCCAATTCCCCGCAGCGAAGTTAGGTACGTAATGATTTCCTCGTCCTCCATTGCCCATAGTCTTTCCAAATCTATCTTCTCGTTAACAATGGAACGGGCGTAATCGATAATATACTCTGCTTTTCGCTGACTAAACTGCAATGGACGCAAATCCTCCACTGTCAATCTGGCTACTGCTTCAGGCGTCGGAAAAGCGATAAGGCTCTTGCCGGTTGTGCTTTCTACTACATCACCTGCCAGTGTAACCAGCCTCTCGGTCAAATTGGCTGCAAACGTCAAATTGATCTGCTGCCCGATAATCGTTTTGACCATGCATTGAAACAGATCCGCATCCAGCATCAGACGAAGACCGCGAAACCGCTCGGTGAGGATGGCTAGCTCCTTTTCCGCCCTCATCTGTTCATAGATCGGGGATAGCTCCAAATCGGCACTAAAAACACGACGCAGCATTTTTTCCAGCACTTGCTGTTCTGTCGTGGACAAAATTGCTTGTGTCTCATAGTGCAGAGCAGGTTCTTCCAAGCTGCCCATAAATTGCATACTGACCAGAACTGGCCGTAAACCGATTCGAAAGACGCGCTGTAAACTATTTTTTTCTTTATTCACACGTATCTGCGTATCTGGATGTGTCTCAAGACGTCGAAGCAAACGTTCAAAAGAATACGGAGGAGTAAGCGAAATAATCAAAGAATTCACGAAACTCTCACCTTTCCAGATCAAATAAAAACACCTCCGGAGATTCCTCCGAAGGTGTCAAGTATACTGCGCAAAACTTATTTCGTAAACATCCCTTTGAGAACAAATTTTACGTTCGCTGGACTTTCTGCCAAACGGCGCATGAAATATCCGTACCAGTCGTTTCCATACGGTACATAAACCCGCATTTTATAGCCTTCGCGAGCCAAGTCAATTTGGGACTGTGTGCGAATGCCATACAACATTTGGAATTCAAACTGTGTACGCGGAATGCTGTGTTCCTTTTCCAGCTTCTTCACGAAATCGATAATATTGTCATCATGGGTAGCAACTGCGGCATAACCACCGTTCAACAAGTGCTGCTTGATGATTTTTTTGTAGTTCTCATCTACGTCTGGCTTGTTCGGGTAAGCAACTTCAGGAGACTCCTTGTAAGCTCCTTTTACGAGACGGAAGTTCACTTTTTTGTCCTTCAAGCTGTCGATATCATCGGACGCTTTGTAGAGATACGCCTGAATAACGGTCCCTACATTGTCGTACTCTTGCAGTAATTCGTTCAAAATCTCCATGGTCACTTGATTGTGCGCATAATCCTCCATGTCGATCCGAACAAAAATGTTTCCATTTTTCTTAGCCGAATCCAAAATGCGTCTCATGTTGTCCATGCAGAGCTCGCGGCTGATATCGAGACCGAGTGAAGTCATTTTCAACGAAAGATTGCAATCGACACCGGATTGGTGGATTGCCTCAAGCGTTTTAATGCAATAGTCCGCAGACTCGTTTGCTTCCTCTACGCTGAACACGAATTCACCCAAGTGGTCCAGCGTGCACACGAGACCCTGTTGGTTCAGCTTGCGTACCGCGCTGATTGCCTCAGCAATAGTTTGACCAGATACAAAGCGGCTCGCCCCGAAGCGCAGACCCCACTTTTTCGCGGCAGAATTTAAGGTTTTGTTTTTGGATAAAAATAGAAAGAAATCCTTCATAGCTTGTTCCATCGTTGACTGTCTCCTCCTCAACGTACTCTGTCCACTTTTACTAGCATGAATCGTGCCAATTGCTTGTGGTAAGCGCTATCCTTTTGTCGGAATCACATCTTTAACACATATGTACATTACGTGTCCATTCTTGTACACTTTTGATTAGATATTGTCGATGTACAACAGGGACGATCCTTTTTCCTGTTAGTTTGGATAAGAGGTGACGATTTGAAACCGTTATTTTCGCTGGACAGTACACTCTCTTCCTTTGCGAGTCCGATTCCGCCTGATATTGTCAAAATACGCGCAGGTGAAACCGTAGGTGAATGGGTTGATAAAGAACGAATCGGCAGAGTTGTCATCATCTCTTCTACAACCACGCTAGAACAATCCATCCATCACATTCTCGCTGGAGCAGGCGTTTCCGATGTGCCAACACTCATCATCGTCGATGAACAAGGCACTCCGACGGGAATGGTCGAGCCACACCAGCTCATGACTGCCTTTGTCGTGTTGACCCAAAACCAGTCTGCCCTGCTCAGCACCTTGATGGATACGATGAGTGAGGCTGTCACGATCGTGGATTCCCGTAATATCGTCCAACACTGGAATCAGGCAGCAGAAACCATTTATGAAATTGATCGCGCCCAGGTTGTCGGAACCTCTCTCGATGAACACTTCGCCAGTGAGTCGATCCGTCTGCTCGATGCGCTGCGTCAAGGAACATCTGTTCAACGTGTCTATCACATTCCTCGTCCAGACAGTCATGTACTCATTAATGCCGCTCCGATCCGTCGCGAGGGTGAGATCATCGGCGCGATTTCCATTGAACAGGACATTACCGAGCTGGTTCGCCTCAACGAAGAATTAGCGCATACGACCGCCCACCTCCACAACTTGCAGCAAGAGATGAGTCGGTTCCAGGCGGCGGATGATCCTTTTTATGCGATCAAGGGCCATTCCGCTTCGATACAATCCGCAATTGGTTCGGCAAAAAAAGTAGCGCAAACGGATGCCACTGTGCTGATTTATGGAGAAAGCGGCGTCGGGAAAGAGCTGTTTGCCAAAGCCATTCATCAGGCAAGTCGCCGACATGAGAAGCCGTTTATTGCGATCAACTGCGGTGCCATTCCCGCTGCTCTGTTCGAGAGCGAGCTGTTTGGCTACCAGGGTGGTGCTTTTACGGGAGCCGAGAAAAAAGGCAAGCCTGGCAAACTGGAGCTGGCCCATGGCGGTACGCTTTTCCTCGATGAAATTGGCGAGCTGCCACTAGAATTGCAGGTAAAGCTGCTTCGCGCCTTGCAGGAAAAGCAGTTTTACCGTGTAGGTGGAACAGAGCCCATCACCGTCAATACGCGAATCGTTGCCGCTACAAACAGACAGCTGGAGCAGATGGTCGCAGACGGTCGTTTTCGTGAGGATTTGTACTATCGGCTGAACGTCTTTTCTTTGGAAATCCCGCCGCTGCGCGAACGACGCGAGGATTTGCCTGAGCTCGTGCAAATTTTTATTCATGAGTATTCTGTCGCCCATGACCACTCCGTACCGCGCATCGCTCCTGAAGTTATGCAAGCGTTGTTCGAGTACAATTGGCCCGGCAACATCCGACAGCTGCGCAACGTCATCGAACGCCTGTCGATCCTGCAGGAAAATGGCGTTATTTTGCCCGAGCACCTGCCATCTGTCATTCGCAGCCACGCGGAACCGACACATGTTTCTGTGATCAAACCGATTGTGGGAACTTATGCGCAGCCGACTCCGACACCGCCGTCAATCATGCGCCCATCATTAGCGCACAACCCTCAACCCGCGACCGAAAAAGAGCGTATCCTGGCAGCGTTGGAGCGTACGTATGGCAACAAAAAAGCAGCAGCCGAGCTGCTCGGCGTATCACGTGGCACCCTTTACAATAAAATGAAAAAGTTCAATATAAATGAGGAGTCCTTCAAATGGGATTGATTACTTGGTCGGATGATACGTATGAGATCCAATATGCCGGGGAAACGATTGTCCTTTTACCAAAGGAATACGCCTTGTTTCAATTTCTGTACACATGGAAAAACCGGGCCTTTTCAAGGGGTGATTTGCTGGATCGCGTCTGGCCTCTGGAAGCACCCACTGACCGTACAATCGATGATCACATTTACCGCTTGCGAAAAAAGCTGCAAAAGTGGTCGCATCTGCTCACGATTGATACGGTCCGAGGGGTTGGCTATCGGCTTACGTTAAAGGAGCAGCAGTCACTTAGTCCAACCGTATTGAACAGCGATTTCTCTGAGAACATCCAGAAGATGATAACCACTTACCACGGCATGGGTATGGGTGCCGCTTTGCAGACGCTTTATGCGAATCAGCAAGTGCTCGGCTTCCAGATGGACCCATTCTACGCTACCTTTTTGCGGTTTGTTAAAGGTGACTTCAGCTGGTTTGTGGAGGATAAATCTGAGCCTATGTCTGACAAGCGCTTTTATTTGTTCCATTTGTACCATATGACCGAAATGGACTCGCAAAAAAGGATAGAAGTTCTTGAATGGGCCTTTAAAAATTCGAAAAACATGCCTGATAATTATCAGGATGAGCTAAAGATCACTGCAATCAGTGTCTACGCGCAAGCAAAAGAATGGGAACGAGCCAAAGAACAGCTGATACCAGCCAGAGAGGTTGTTAACCGAGTAAATTCACCCGGCTTTTACCTCTTTCTTCAAGCGGAAGAATCACTCCTGTATCTTCTCATGGGTCAGGTTAATGAAGCAGAGAAAGTCATTCAACGCTCTGAGGAAATCTTGCGAACACTCCCCATGCAGCGCGAGCTCGGCAGCTTTACCATTGCACGCGGGCTTTGTCTGTACCATCGACAAGAGATTGCCAAAGCGCGCCTCTTGGTCGACGAAGGTATCGAGGTCATCCGTGCAACCAAGTTCGTCCCACATCTGATCTATGCTGTACAAATGATTTTGTTATTCTTGAAAGACTTTAGCTATGATGCAGAATGGGAACGCAAATACAAGAAAATGTGGGCCGAATTGTCCGAAGAGTACAAGTTCGACTACTTGCAGAAAAAGATTCGTGCCATCATCTCTTCCCCTATCTGATATTCCTCTGACAAATCCCTTTTATCATCGAGATAACAGATCGATGGAGGGATTTTTTTGTTAAAAGAAAATAAAACGTTTCGCACGCTGTTCGTCTCCTACGGACTGTCTACACTGGGCGATTGGTTTGACTTCATTGCGGTATCTATCCTGTTGGGGTTTGTGTGGAAGGTTGATCCGATGACGATGGCCCTGCTGCCCGTTGCCTATGCCGCTCCTAGCATTTTGCTCGGGCAGTTTGCCGGGGTGCTTGCAGACCGAGTGAACAAAGTACGGATGATCATGAGCATGAATGTCATTCAGGCGGCCCTCACGCTGCTCCTGCTTGCCATGCCGAATCCGTTTTGGTTCCTGGTGGTCATTGCCCTGCGTTCTGGTGCTTCTGTCTTCAATGATCCAGCACAACAAACGTTGACACGTCAAATCGTACCTGAGAATCAACTGTTACAAGCCTCAGCCTTGAATGGAGCCGTATACCAAATGGGGAAATTGATCGGTCCACTTGCCGGCGGTTTGGTAGCGGCCGTTTTTGCACCTGCCATTTGTCTGATGATTAATGCTTCTAGCTTCCTTCTCTCTACTGCCTTCCTGTTTACGATTCGTAAAGTGGAGAATACGCTGGCTCGTCCATCTGCAGAACAGCAGCCCCTCCCTTATCGCCAAGCATGGCAAGAGGGCTGGCATATCTTTTTGCAAAACCGTGTCCTGTTGTTCAGCACGATCTTCGCAATTATTACTTCATTGGCAATTCAGTTGGCGGATACACAGCTTCCTGTAATCTTTCGCGAGAAGCTGCCCAACAATCCGGAAATGCTCGGGTTTACGGTCAGTGTTATTGGATTAGGTGCACTTCTTACCGTTGCCTGGCTGCATCGCTTAAAAGAGATTCGTTCCTATGGATGGGTGCTGGGTGGCGGCGTTTTGCTCATCGGGATTTGTTTCTCGTGGATTGGATTTTTCCAGCCGGGTGATGGCATGTATTGGCTGCTGATTCCCGCTATATTGGCTGGAGTAGGAACAGGTCTAACTTCAGTTGGAGCCAATTATCTCGTACAAAAAGAAAGCCCCCCGCAAGCGCTTGGCCGAGTGAGGGGAATTATCGATTCTTTGACGAGCGCCACTTTTATTATTGCTCCATTGCTCGGTGGCGTCATTATGACCATCTGGGGCCCAAACACCGCCTTTTTATGGGTCGGATTTTTAATCGCTGCGATTGGCGGAGGTGCTGTCCTATTACAACGATGGATTTGGGGGAAACGAACAAAAAACGTGGCTGTTGCTACCGCTACGGCTGGATCGGAACGAGTCGGATAATTTTATCGTCGCCTTCTCGCGGATTTCCACGACCATCGCGGTTGTTGGTCAACAAATAGAGTATGCCGTCTTTTCCTTCGACAACATCACGCAGTCGTCCGAACTCGTCTTGAAATAAAGTAGTGGCCTCCACTACCGTATCGGGTCGAGTAGCGTCTAAGCTGATCTTTTGAAGCTGCTCCCCCCTGAGATTGGCTACCAGCAGCTGTCCTTTCCACGGTCCTTTGGATACAAACGTCATGCCAGAAGGAGCCCATGTCGTATCACCACTTTGCAGGAGGGGGGTTTTCATCCCCTCTTTTTGTTCTTTACCCGATATGACCGGCCAGCCGTAATTCGCTCCTGGCTCGATCCGATTGATCTCATCATGTGCCGTTTGGCCATGCTCCGAGCTGTAGAGAATCCCCGTTGCGGGATTCCATGCGATTCCTTGAGGATTGCGATGTCCATAGCTGTATACCGGTGAGCCGGAAAAAGGATTGTCGGCAGGGATGCTTCCATCCAGATTGATCCGCAAAATTTTCCCCGCGAGGCTCTCGCGATTTTGCGCATTCATCGGCTCATGAGCATCTCCCGTCGTGATGTAGAGTCGCTGGTCCGGGCCAATTTTGATTCGTCCACCGTTGTGGATCGAGCTTCCCGGAATTTTGTCGAGGAGTACTTTGTCAATCTGCGCCACATTGTGCGCTTCTCGCAGTCGCAGGACCCGATTGAAAGTCGCATCTCCCTCTTTGTATGTATGGTAAACGTACAAGAAGTGGTTGTTCGCAAAGTCGGGATCGAGCACAAGCCCCAACAGCCCGCCTTCTCCCTCACTGACGAACGGGGCTGGCATTGAGATGAGCGGCTCCGGCAGCAGCTTACCTGACTGGATCACACGTATTCTACCAGGTCGTTCTGTGAAAAAGAACCGCCCATCCGGGGCTATATCCATCGCCCACGGCACATCCAATTGATCAGCCAATACCTCGACCCGATACGGAAGAGACTGTTGGGTGGGCTGCGATTCTGCTGCCGGATTCGCCTCACAAGCCACGACCGGCATACTCAAGATCAAGGTAAGTACACACACCATCCATTTTTTCCACATCTCACGTATTCCTCCCTGCGCGATTTGTCCAATAGGATTCAGGAAGCATTTTAGACAAAGTTTCGCTAATGTACACGTATGTTCCTTTTTTCGCTGATTACAAAATCTGTCTGGATGCTCTCCAGCAGTTGAGATGGGCGTCCAGCTTTTAGACCGTTATGTTTACTCCACAGAGCTGTCTAATTTTTTCTTTGTCCTTGATGTCCTTTCATATGTTGACTGAAGCCGCGTAGAAGAAGCGGATTTCCAGTCCAAGCGCCTCTGGAGCCCAACCTAGCGGAGGAATGAATGTCGGGGGTTTTCAGCCTCAACCTCTGAAAACACATCCTCGAACCTCTACTTTTGAGGCGCTCCCGACATTCATTCCGTAGCGGACAGCTCCCGCCTCCCGGCAGGGCGTAGGCCGAAGCGTAGACTGGAAATCCGCTTCTTCCCTCCCCAGCAGCCACACCCAACTCAACCAAAAAAGTGCAAAAAAAAAATTGGTCCCCATTGAACCAATTCACGAAAAACCTACTCGATTTTCACTTGTCTTCGTTCCTCAATTTGCCGATGCAAAATGTACTTTCGCAAATTGTGAAAATGACGTGCATTGATTCCTTTGATCGTGCAGCCATAAAAATAGTACGGATCCTCTATGCGTTCATGAATGACAACCAGGTCTGTTTTTACTACCCCATCCGGGCGATTTCGACCGTACAATTCAAAAGAAAACACGATCTGCTGATCCGCAGGAATCGGTTTGTCTGAGCGGAACGCCAATCCTCCCAAACTCAAATTGACCAAGTACACCATGAGACTATAGACGGAAAAAAATGAGTCTGGCTCCTGGGTCGGATACTGAATCCACCCCTTTACCTCCATGTCAAAACGGGGATAGCGTCTGCGCTGCTCCCGAAATTCAGTAGCTGTTGGAGAGTGGAACAAAAACAAGCGATTTTTGTCTTTAGCCACAACTACGGCTTCAAACGTACTGATCGTTTCATAATCAGCGGTCAATAAACACGGGATCTGGTCCCCTACAGTGACATCCAATGGGTTGGGAAATACGGCTTCGATCAAGTCCCCTTCTTCATAGGTAACATGACCTTCTATCACTCGATTCCCTTTTCTAATTTGTATTATGCTTTCCATCTGCGTTCTCCACCACTTCGCACAAATATATTACCGGGATTTCCGGAATCTTTACCTGGATGCTTTTCGCGGAAAATAAGGTATAATGGGAACATTGACAGATAGGAGGTTACAGACCGATGAATCGTTATCAATTGGTAACACTGGCTTTGGCATTTTTGGTAACCGCCTGTCTCATCGGAGTTGGCATTGCCATTGGGGAAAAAAGTCCCCTCGGTATCCTTGGCTGTATCGTTGTTGCCTTCTCGTTGATGGGATTTGGCTTTTCGTACAAGCGCAAGCATATGCGCTAACCTCTTCTCCGTTATCGCCGTACAAGCAAGCTGTTCACATAAAACAGGACGGAGGGCAGTCCCTTGGCCTGCTTCAGCAGTTGTTTCGCGATAGTATAAATGTGTGGCTGGCTCCGATTTACCTTGCGATCCGCGAGATAAAACGCGACTAGCCCGTCCACGATCATACGGTGAAATGCAGGATTTGGCAAGCGTTTAACGCTTGCCTTTGCTTGTTCTATGAAAAGTTTCAAGCGTTCAGTCGCGATATGCTCGGATTCGTAGTAACTGACGAAGTTTAAATCGCCGCCCATTCTGTCTTCTTCCAGGTCAATTAAATAGTCTAATAAAATATGTAAGCCGCACAACCACGGAAAGTAAGCTTCACTAACCGTTTGAATTTGTTCATCACTTACATCTGGTTCAGTCGCCAGGCAAAAGAGAGCGAATATGCCGATCGTCGAGCCTGTGACAGCCGCAAATTCCTGCCAGTGCAAATGATGATAACGTTCCTTATGCAAATCCCACCACG
Source organism: Brevibacillus jepli (assembly GCF_047229145.1). Taxonomy (NCBI): domain Bacteria; kingdom Bacillati; phylum Bacillota; class Bacilli; order Caryophanales; family Paenibacillaceae; genus Brevibacillus; species Brevibacillus jepli. The sequence continues at coordinate 91,802 of NZ_JBFEFW010000013.1, read as the reverse complement.
ACAACAATTGATCCTCACGCAAATTTGGGACAATGTGCTTGTACACCTGTAAATCGCTGTATAAACAGGAAAATTCGAGGATCTTTGCCTTGATTTTTTCATAGGCTGGCAGCTGTGCTACATGCTGCTGACAGGTTTGCACAAGTCCTGCCAAAAATCCGCCGTCATCCTTATCTTCGCGGTACAAATAATAATCTCGCAATGGTGCACCTGGTGTTAGTGCATCCTGCATCGACACGTGAAGCTGACGGAAGTCTTGCGGGTCTAGGGACGTGCTGCGATCACACAGATTGTCCAAGTAGTCACTGATCGTTTGGTAGGCCACAATTAGCGGGACAATCGTTTCGACATGAGGGACGACCTGAGCAGCATACACACATCCCCCTTGGCAATGAAACTTTTTCGAATCCATGCTGTCTTGTGCTTGCTTTCTCAGCTCGAGGTTGGGAATCGCCTGCGCTCTTTTGTACCAGGCCGCAAACTCTCGCTCCAGAACAGGTTGAACATGACGATAGACTCGGTAAAGTAGCTGCCATGGATTACGTAGTTCGCTCACTTATTTCCCTCCCCAACTTGCTCATGACCAATAGAAATATCTTATCACATTTATATGCCCACTCCAAAAGTCAGCCCTGAAATACACCAATTCTCCTTTTTGATTCCATATAGAGCACAAAAATAAACTTTTTTGTATTGATTCTTGTAGAGGAGATAGTCATTTCCATCTGACTTTCCAGCTCTAGCATCCGCTTTCGAACCTCGGTAAAATCAAAAAAAGTGGTTGCGTAGCTCTCGAACTTTGGATTGCTGTAGTCGGTCAGCCCAAGAGACGCCAGATGAGTTAATGCCTGATAAATGGCCCTGCGCACCCGTTGCTCCGCGGCCTTCGTTTCCTTTTGGATCAGGACGTTTCCCCCCTTCCCCAGCTTCCCGGCAGCCACTGCCCAAAAAATATCGCGCAATGGCGGGAGATTCACTTCCCCATTTCTCTCCTTCTCCCAGCGATACAGCCACTCCATCATGTCTAGTAAATCCTTACTGCCTTTTTCACTGATCATCCCCAGCTCGGTTAAGAGAAACCGCGCCGAAGACAAGATTCCCTTCTCGGGATAGGAAACTTCTTTTGACACAACTGTCTTCACATGGACGTTACCAGACAAGACGGCAAGCGATCGCTGAATTCCCTCGATGGATTGCTGCAGCAGTATACGTTCCCTGACCTTTTGCAAAACACTAATGACCTCCAGCCGATTCACCGGCTTCGTCACGTAGTATTCGATTCCTGTCGTATACGCCTCTGCAATCATTTCCTTCGTCTCAATTTGTGAGATCATGACAATTTTGCCTGTAAAACGTCCCAGCTGCCGCACCGTTTCAATACCATCTCGATTCGGCATCAGAAGATCAATCAACAAGATGTCTACTTGCTTCCAGTTCAAAAAATCGTGGTCAATCTGTGAGCCATCCTCTGCTTCCCCACATACCTCTCCCAAATCAGCATCCTCAATAATCTGACCGAGCATGAATCGAATCGCCGGATCGTCATCCACGATGAAATAGCGCATCAGGTCACCCTTTCTGAATCAGAGTTGCGATTGGCAGGCGTATGCGAAATTCAGTCGAGTGTCCAACTGAGTGCTCGGATATTTCAATCTTTCCTTGGAGACTGTCTGTGACTTCCTTTACGTAAGAAAGCCCTATCCCCGTGGAAGGCCTGCCTGATACGTCGTATTTGGTTGTAAAACCAGGCATGAACAAGAGCTCCTTGTCCTTCACCACGATGCCTGTCCCGTCATCCATTACGCAAAAATGAATCCACTCCCGACTCTCATCAAGCGAAGCAACGATCGAGATCATTCCCCGCTCGCGAATTGCTTCGACACTGTTGCCGACCAGATTGTTGATCAGAGAAAGGGTCGTGTATATGTGGCAGGCGAGATACGGCACCTCCACATTGGTCTCAAACTGAATGTTCTTATCTAACAATCGCGCGTACTTCTGTTGAGCATGAACGATGATCGCAATCAATTCGCCAAGCGGCATATAGTCTCGTTCGTTCTCGTCAGAGATGAGCTTGGAGAGACCTGCATAGATTCGTTGATTATCCTTTTTCACCTCATGCACTTGTCCGGCCAGGGACAGCAGTCGCTTCGCGTATTTCTGGCTCGTTTCATCCTTGCGCCCCAGCTCGTTCATTTCGCGGTACAGCTCATAGCAGTTGCGTGTAATTTCCTCGACCTGATGCAATGTTTTTTTCAAATGGACAGATTCCTCATACAAGTTGGAGATGAGCACAAGCATCTGCTCGTTTCGATTTCGCTGTTGCTTTTCCATCCATTTCGCCTGACGCAGCTGAATCATATTGAAAAAACTAAGGACAAAAAAACTCCGAATCAAGGCAATCACAGCGATCGGCCCCACGACCGACAACTGATAGACACCCTCCCAGGACACCGCTCGGAAGGATAGCTCCACTAAATTGGCGGCAATTTCTGCGACTGTTCCCAGCAGCCCCACCCAAAGCGGACGATGATGTAGCATATTAACGCGAAAGAGCGAGAATAGACAAGCAAATGCTGCATAATAGCAAAAGGCGGGAAAATGCATCTGAAGGGATTGCAGGAACGAAAAGACATCTCCATACAAAAAATCCAAGATTATTCGAAATAGAACAACAATTACACCGGTTAATATCCCTGCCAACAACGAAGGACGCAGCCACAATAAAAAGAAGAAAAAAGCGGTTGTACCAAAGCTAATACGAAAATCATCTTGAAACGGGTGAAATTTGAGCTCACCGGCAATCGGGACAGCAATGAGCATAAGCAGCAGGATCGAAATGGTCTCTCTCATAAAAAGTTGCCGCACTTCCTCAGCTTAATATTTCTTAGTTTACTATATTTTTCTATAGATTTTTGTAGTTTTTTATAGACCTCCCCTTACAATGCCGAAGAAAGCATGATAAACAGAACATTTAGACTAGGGGGAATTATCTTGAAGAAGCGTCATTTTCTTCTTTCGCTCACACTGCTTCTATCCATGTCGCTCGTAACAGCATGTGGTGGTGGCGGCAACTCTGCACAAGGAGGCGGGACCGGAGGCAGCTCAGGTGGAAGCGCCGATCCCTCCCAATTAGTAATCGCGACAGGTGGAACAGGCGGTACTTATTTTCCATTAGGTGGCGGCATGGCTGACCACATTACGAAAAACGCCGGCATCACCGCTACTGCACAAGCCACTGGTGCTTCTGCAGAAAACATTCGCCTCATTCGCGATAAAAAAGCGGACATCGCCTTCACCCAAAACGACATTGCTGAATATGCGGCAAAAGGAACAAACATGTTCCAGCAGGACGGTAAAATCGATTCGTTCCAAGCATTGGGAGCTCTCTACGATGAGACCATCCAAATCGTCGTCTCTGCTGACAGCAATATTAAAAGCGTGACCGATCTGAAAGACAAGCGTGTATCTGTAGGCGCTCCCGGGAGCGGTACAGAAGTGAACGCGCAGCAAATTTTGGAGGCTTACGGTATGACCTTTGAAGATACCAAGCTCCAACGCCTTTCCTTTGCTGACTCAGCCAAAGCAATCCAAGACGGTCAATTGGATGCCGCCTTCCAAACTGCTGGTACTCCAACAGCAGCTATCACGGAGCTGGCTGCAACGAAAGGTGTCAAAATCATCCCGCTTGACGCAGACAAAATCGATGCGATCATCGCCAAATACCCTTACTACGTGAAAACAACAGTCCCAGCCAATACGTACCAAACCGTTCCGGAAGAAGTGACAACTGTCTCCGTCAAATCAATGCTCTTGATTCGCTCTGATCTCAGTGAAGACCTCGTGTACAAGGTGACAAAGGCAATCTTTGAAAATAGCGACAAGCTCGGCCACGCCAAAGCTAAGGAAATCAAGCTGGAGAACGTGATGAACGGCGTAAGCATCCCCGTTCACCCAGGTGCCAAAAAGTACTTCGACGAAAAAGGCGTGAAGTAGGGCCAGATGGCTTTTATCAAGGATGCAACAAAGGGAAGAGGGCGGACGTTGTTCCGCCTTTTCTCCTTCTCGCTACTCTTCCTAGTCATTTACATAGGCATCTCCTTGCCCTTGATTCCGGCTCTGGTCATTCGGGACACCCAATCGAATCAGGTGGTTTGGAGTGCTGACATACAGGAAGACGCGACCTTCGGCATTCGCTGGACTCATTCTATTCATCGATCCAATATCGAGGAGCGATACCGCATTGTAGACGATCAGATCATTTTGTCGGAGATGAGCTTTCACGATTACGGTATCGGCATGGAAAATGAATTAGCCCCGGGCGAGGAGCTAATTATGGCTGATGGCCAATTCCACATTCGTAACATGCAGCGCTCTTTTCCTGCCCTTCGGCTATTCATCGGGCAGGTACGAGCTAATCATACGTTGCTTTTCGCTGGACAAGAAATTCCATTAGGCTTGCTTGACAAGCCGGGAGAGGCCATCACGATTCAAGCAGAAAAGCGATCCATTCTAAGCGAGTTAGGAGGTTACTAGATGAGTACAACAACGAATGTGAACCAGCAAGAGATGGATAAGCTGATCGCTCAATACGACAAAGAATCAGCCACACGCCAACTCGCGGGACCAATGAAGTGGATCACTTTTGGTCTACTTGTCCTCTTCTCCCTGTACCAGCTATCCAGCACGCTGTTCTTTACACTGCCTCCGCAGATCCATCGTCCGATCCACTTGGCCTTCGGACTGGCACTAGTCTACCTGCTGTATGCAGGGACATCCAAAGGCAGCAAAAACAAAATCGGAATCGTGAACATGATCCTCGCGCTGTTAGGCGTCTTCGTTTCACTCTATTGGGTATTCGACTACGAAGGACTCGTGACGCGAACAGGCAACTACACGACGATGGATATGGTGGTCGGCGGTATCGCCATCGTGCTCGTCCTGGAGGCAGCACGACGAGTCGTCGGAATCCCCATCGCTCTGATTGCCACTATTTTTCTGTTATACACCTACTTCGGCCCGTACATGCCAGGGTTTTTGGAGCATCGGGGCAGTGATGTCGATCGGATTATCGGCCACAGCTACTACACGCTAGAGGGCATTCTCGGTACACCTCTTGCTGTCTCCTCTACCTTTATCTTTTTGTTTGTCCTGTTTGGCGCATTTCTTGAGAAAACAGGGGTCGGCGAGTATTTCAACGATTTGTCCTTGGTCATTGCAGGCAGACGAATCGGCGGACCTGCGAAGGTAGCCGTTTTTTCCAGCGCCCTGCAAGGGACCATTAGCGGCAGCTCTGTTGCCAATGTGGTTACTTCCGGCGCCTTTACCATCCCGATGATGAAGCGGCTCGGCTATCGTTCTGAATTTGCTGCAGCAGTCGAAGCCTCGTCCTCTACCGGGGGACAAATCATGCCACCTGTCATGGGTGCAGCTGCCTTTTTGATGGCAGAGTTCATCGGGGTTCCTTACTTGGAAATTGCCAAATCTGCGATTCTACCTGCGATTTTATTTTTCGTAGGCATCTGGATTATGACTCACTTCGAAGCGAAGCGTCTCGGATTACGTGGACTCTCGAAGGAAGAATTGCCCGACAAAAAAGAAGTCTTGAAGAAAATGTACCTGCTCCTTCCGATCGCGATCATTATTACAGCCTTAATGATGAACATATCAGCTGAGCGTGCAGCGATCATCGGAATCGTCTCTACGATTGTCGTGGGAGCCTTCCGAAAAGAAACGCGCATGTCGATCGCTGATATTTTAGCAGCACTTGCTTCAGGTGCCAGGATGGCGCTCGGCGTCGTTGCCGCTACTGCGTGTGCCGGAATCATCGTCGGTACCATTACATTGACAGGAATCGGATTGAAGCTCGCAAACGGTCTGATTGATCTGGCGGGTGGACAGCTGTTGCTCACATTGTTTTTCACGATGATTGCATCGCTTATTTTGGGAATGGGGACACCAACGACAGCAAACTACATCATCACGTCCACGATCGCTGCTCCAGCACTCATTCAATTGGGTGTTCCTGACATCGCGGCGCACATGTTTACGTTCTACTTCGGAATCGTCGCAGACATCACGCCGCCAGTCGCGCTTGCTGCCTTCGCCGCGTCCGGCATAGCCAAGTCAAAGCCGATCCAAACAGGGGTAGAATCAACGAGATTATCAATCGCTGCCTTTATGGCCCCCTACATCTTCGTCATCTCGCCAGCCTTGCTGTTGATTAATACGACATTGGCAGAATCCATATGGGTGATGTTTACCTCCACTGTCGGGATGATTGGCGTAGGGGCAGGGCTAATTGGCTTTTGGATGTCCAAGCTGAACATACTGGAGCGCATCCTCGCTGTTGCGGGTGGCGTGCTCGCCGTGATCCCCGGTATCGAAACGGATATCGCCGGCTTTATTTTGCTCGCGCTCGTATTTTCCTTGTCGTATTATAAAGCCCGCAAGCAAAAGCAATCTGTACAAACGACACTGTAAGAAAAAACAAAAATCCCTCCCCAGCACTCGTTTCCTGTAGCCAGGAAGCTCTTGCCTTGGAGGGATTTTATTGTTTATTCTTCTGATCCGGTTCGAATGATTTTGGTCCAGCCGTCTACTTGCTCCACGCGACGTTCCTTCATCAGTTTGCCGAGTGCCCGCTTGAAGCTGGACTTGCTCATTTGGAATTTTTCACGGATGACATCCGCCTCTGTGGAATCTGTATAAGGCATCGCCCCGTCACGGTTGATCAAATAGCGCAGCAGCTTGTCCGCATCCTCACCATACTGCACTTCCTTGCGCTCTTTCATGGAACCGTTCAGACGACCATCCTCCCGCACAAAGCTGATACGGCAGCGCACAGTTTGTCCGAGGCGCAGACGCCCTACCATTTCATCTCGATGAATGAAAAGGATATGCTCGTCTTCTGTCAGCAGGAATGCACCCGCTTGAATCACTTTGTAGACCGTGCCTTCTACAGGCTTGTTTTTCATACTCTGATCTGCGATTGCTGCGATCTTGACGATTTCGTTTTCGGTTACCGGCTTGGCCAAGAGTCTGCCGAGCTTGTCCTGCTTCAGCGCTACCAGCATTTGATCCTTGGGACGTGGCCATTCATCGCTATGCTTTGGCAGATCATCAATGAACAAGAGCAAATCCTTGTTAATTCCGTTGTCCAGAAATACACCCATGCGCGGTGAAATGTCCACGACTTCCAGCCAGCCGTATTCACCCATGCCGACATGAGGCATATCCATGGTCGCAGCCAGTCGATTCTCGTGATCATGGTACAAAAACACTTCGACCTCATCATCGATATGTAAACGCTCATGCGCTTCATTGGCATGGAGAAAAACTTCATCGTTGCCATCGCGCAAAAAATAGCCAATTTCCGTTTTTCGCGCTACCGTCATGGTAAGCGTCATACCTGCCGCCAAATGACCGTTCTGAATGATTTGGGGCTCACGCTTTTCACGCATTTGTCTTTTGTACATATGTATTTTTTCCTCGCTCTCTACCATTGTGCACACTAACTATACCCATCACCAGCAGGAAAATACCACAACTTTTTTCTAACAAATCGGCGTCGTCGCAACGAAATAGGCAAGTCTTCCATTCACGGACATACATATGACAGTAAGACTGGCTTGGCCTTACTTTTTGATGACTGGAGTGACCTATGCCTATGCTGTTGCTGCTTGAACATATTTTTCTCGGCATTGTACAAGGCTTGACTGAGTTTTTACCGATTTCAAGTACGGGCCATCTCGTCCTGTTTCGCAAAATATTTGGCATGCAGGAGATCGGTCTTTTATTTGACACGATGCTTCATTTCGGTACGCTGATTGCTGTCGTAATCGTTTTTTGGCCACAGGTTCGCTATATCGTGATGAATCCATGGAGCAAGCTGACAAAGCTATTGGTCGTAGGAACGATTCCTACCGCTGTGATCGGACTGGCCTTTGAAGACTTTTTTGAAGAAATCTCGCAGTCAGGCATTACGATCGGGTGGGAATTCCTCGCGACAGGCGCCATCCTGTGGGCCGTGGAGTCCATGCGGCGTGGAAATCGAAAATTCGAAGAAATCAACTACACGGACGCCCTCATTATCGGGACACTGCAAGGTGCCGCGATCCTCCCTGCCATTTCCCGTTCTGGACTGACGATTGCCGGTGCTCTCCTGCGAGGAATCGATCGTGCTGACGCTGCGCGCTTTTCATTTCTCATTTCCTTGCCTGCTATCCTCGGTGCGTGTGTTTTGCAAACAGCCAAGCTCATAAAAGCACCACTTGAAACTTCACTACTCATTCCGATGCTAGTGGGCACGATGTTTGCGGGACTAGCAGGTTACGTAGCCATTCGCTGGATGCTAAAAATCATCAGCACAGGCTCGATGAAAGGCTTCGCCATCTACGTCTGGGTATTAGGTGGCTTGATTCTCCTCATGCAGCTTTTGGGTTGGTAAAGCGAAAAAAGCCGGCTGCTTGCTCGCCGGCTTTTCATCTGCTTTCTTCCTTGTCTGGATAACGGCTAGCAATCAGTTTGCCTACCAGCAAAACAATACCGTAGAACGCCGTTGCCAAAAGCGATGTAGCCAGCCATGTCGCTGTCCCTAACACTAGGTAGAGCGCTGCATGAGCAATAAAGATGCCCACAAGCCACAACATAATGTTCATCCGGTTGAAAAATGTCATCAAGCTCCGCAATTGCCTCGCACCTCCACCATTCCATTTACTACTGTTATAGCCGATGTAACGGTGTTTTATCCCTTTAGCGCTCTCCAAGATCAGGATGTGGTACAGTAACCGCAAAGCCAGCTTGCTCCAAAATCTCCGCGAGTACCGAAAGAGGCGTGTCGGCAACTTCTCTGTACATTTTTGGCGTATGCAGGTGTATTGCGTAAGGAAAATCATCACTTAAATGCGTCCGCAATTTTTTCCCGCTATCATCCTCATCGGTAAACAAGTATACCTCATCTGCATCTGCTGCTTCCGTCTGGGCAAGTAGTTTCTCCCCTTTTTCCATGCTGTAGGAGCCGAATGTACAAAGAATGGTGACAGGCTCTGCCAGCACACGCAGCAGACGTTCTTTGTCTGTCTTCCCCTCTACAATCATGACACACCCTGCCATCCGCTCCCATCCTTTCTGACACGCACAGTTTTTTATAGTATACCTCATCAGCCGCTAGGAAAATGAGGATGAGTACTCCCCTTCAAAACAAGGCATCTTAAGGTAGCGTCCATTAACAAGCAGGGGGGATTACCATGTCCAAATTCAAAAGCGCCAAAAACCTGAACCAAAAAGGCTTGGCAGTTGCGGGTCTAACCAGCAGTACAGTGGCGGATGATACGCATACGGAGGACAACCAAGGATCATCCAAGCAGCATCAACAAAACAACAACGAAGGCATTCAAAATCAACAATAAGCGTATTCCTTTACATTCCCTCTCCGCCTTGTTATTCTGTGGTCAAAATCCTTTGCACATAGCTAAAAGGACGGAGAGGGTTAGATGGATTCGCCTTTATCTGTATGGAAAAACAGCTCGTTTCTCAAGCTATGGCTAGCGCAATTGATGTCCAACATTGGAGATCAGTGCTATAGCTTTGCCTTGCTCTGGTATTTGCTTCAGGCAACGAAATCAGGGACGGCACTCAGTCTCCTCTCGGTTCCGGAGATGGTTGCCGGCCTGTTGTTTTTCCTCGTTAGTGGTGTTCTTGCCGACAGATATAGCCCGCGTCTGCTCATGGTTGTGGCAGTCCTCTTACGTATTGCCGTGGTGATCACAGTTGGTATTCTTACCGTGATGGGAATCGACCAGTTTTCGTATTTTCTCGTAGCGCAATTTTTGCTAGGGCTGTTCTCCAGTCTGTTTCAGCCCGCCAGGATTGTAGCGATCAAGGCAGCCGTTCCCAACGATCAGATCGGAAGGGCAAACGCCATTTTGGATACAACCATGCGAACAGTTCGAATTATTGCACCGATGACAATTGGACTTGCCGCCTCCCTCTTACCACTTTCCACCTTGTTTTTTATTAACGCAGGCAGCTACCTCATCTCGGTATTCTTTCTTCAAGCTCTTCGCCTTTCCATAACTGATCAGCATTTGTCTCCCAAAATGACACCGCGCCAATACATCCTCGATATCACCACTGGCGTACAGGAATTGAAGCGGAATCGATTATTGTTTTTAGTCCTGCTCTTTGGGAACATCGGCTTTCTTGTCTGGCAGATCACCTATACGGTCGGCTATCCCTTTTTGGCTGAACGCATGCAGCAGGGCAACGGGAGTACATTAGCCATCCTATTTGGCTGTTACGGAATCGGAAATTTATTGGGCAGTCTGTACATGACACGGTCGAATACCACCCGCTATCTTTTTATGATTTTACTCGGCTGGTCCTTTCAGGCATGCGGCTCCTTTTTGCTCATGATGGGTAGCAGTGCTTATTGGTCTGCTTTTCTCGGCGCAGCCATATCAGGCATAGGCGGGCCTCTGATCGGCATTCCTACCGTGACCGCTATTCAGATGAAGTCTCCTGGCAACTCCACTGGCAAAATATTCGCCATCAACTTGCTAGTCCTAACCTTCTTTTCTATGCTGTCCAGCATTCTCGGCGCCCTCTGGATGGGCAAATGGCCAGTCGAGCAGCTCTTCCTCGTCAGTGGAATATTCCTTGCCGTCATTAGCTTCGCAGGCTTCCTGATTGAAAAGCGACAACCGACAGACCAGCACCAGTCCCCATCTGCTTGAAGAGACTTTTTGATATCAAAAGCCGGTTTTTCCTCTTTCAAGGAATCACCGGCTTACAAGGTTTTTATGGCATTTCAACTGGCTGTTGCTGTGTCACACAATGAATCATCCCACCATGTTGATAAAGCCCTCGGACATCAATGCCAATGACTTTACGGTCAGGGTACAATTTTTGGAGAATGTCGTTTGCGATCTTGTCATTCGGATCATTATAATTCTGGACCAATACTACGGTATTCCCAATATAGAAATTCACATAGGAGCCTCTGTACCCCAAATCTTTTCCGTTCTCTAAAACGACATTGCGCTTGCTGATTGGCAAATTCACGTACTTATAGGACTTACCTGAAACATTCTTCGCATTCAATAACGTTTTGATATCCTTTTTAGGGACACCCCATTCTTCCAGGTCCTCTGTTTTCATCGTAATAATCGTGGATTGATCATAAAACTTGGCAAACCCGTCAATATGAAAATCGGTAATATCTTGATCCTTTACTCCATCTAGCCAAATAAAGTTCGTAGCACCAAGATTTTCGCGAACATACTTCTCAATGTCTGCTTGCGAATATTTGGGATTTCGATTTTTATTGATCACTGCACTGCGTGTCGATAAAAACGTACCGTTCCCATCCAGCTCAAAAGCTCCACCTTCCAGAACAATATGATTCAAATCGATTCTTTCCATTCCGAGCTGCTTGCTAAGCTGAGTTGGAAATTGCGCATCTTTTTTATATGGCGTTTTCTTCCCCCAGCCATTAAATCCCCAGTCCATCATTTTCAAATTTTTATCCTTGTCGTATACAAAGATCGGCGCGGTATCTCTTGCCCATACATCGTCAGTAGGAATAATATAGAAGTCGATTTTATCCATATTGACACCTTCATCATAAAGCAGATCAGAAATGTAGTCCTTCTCATACTTATCATAGGCGATGATATGGACATTTTCCCCTTCACTTAAGGCAGCCGTCATCTCTATCCACATGGACTCAAGCTCTTCTTGATACCCTTTCCCATACGTAAAGTTATGCGGCCATACTAACCATGTACCTTCATGCTTGCTTTTTTCATCAGGCATTGTGTATTTGCCTACATTCTCTTGTTTCACGCTTTTTATCCCCTCAGCTTCACTTGGCATACACCCCATTAAGACTCCAGCTGTTAATATAACCCCTGAGCACAGTACCATAAGCTTGTTCATTTCATCATCCCCTCATGTCCTGGTAGCTTTCTCGCAGAGGTAGAATAAGCTTTGACATAGTGTCAAGGTCAAGCTGTTATTGCTGAGCTTTTTTCATGACAGGAAAACAGATTTGTGTCACATACTCACGGGCAGGGCAGTCACATTCCGGGCCTTTCAAGTAGGTTTCGTAAGGTGGGCCATCCAAGCAGTAGCCATGGCTATCTGTCCACTCTTCCAGTACCATATGTGCATATCCGATATCGTCATAAGTACCGAAATGCAAAGTAGTTGCAACAAACTGTTCAGGGAGCTGCTTGATTTGCCATTCGCTTGAAGTATCGCCGCCATTCTCATGAATGATCGGGATCATCAACTCAATATTGCTTTGGTCAGGGTTGAACTCTTCATCTAAAAATATGACCGACGGAGCACCAAGTAACTGAATATGCCTCTCTTCTGCCTTCGTGTACAAGGAATCCATGTACTTGTCCATGTCAGCAATACGAATCAGCAAGCTTTGACTGATCACACTTACTTCGTTTCTCATGCCGAGCAATATATCGTACGATCTTCTCTTTCCTCGAATGATATCTTCCTTTTTTTCAATCATCTCCTGCATTTCTGCAATGATCTGTCTATACCGGTTCACCTCATTGGATAATTCATTTATTTTCGAGTGGATGAATTCGATAAAAAATTTCCTGTCGGATGTCTGAAGGATCGTTTTAATCTCCGGCAGCGAAAATCTATATTCTTTCAGCTTCTTGATGAGTAATGCGGTTTCTAATTGACTCTTGTCATAGTATCTGTATCCATTCGTGTCATCGACATGTACGGGCTTCAATAGCTCTTCCTTATCGTAGTGTCGTAACATGCGGGCACTCATTTTGCAAAGCTGAGAAAATCTGCTGATTGTGTACATATTTCTCCCTTACCCTTTGTGATGATAGTAGAAGCAATTATATCATTACGTATCGAAGCTCAGCCGATGCCTGCAATCGGTATTTTCTCATTATTTGCAAAAAAACAATTGCAACCCGAATATTCATGTCATATAATCTGACATAAATAAAAATAGTGTCAGGTTATCTGACACGGAAAAGAGGTGGATGGATGGAACCTACTGTCGCAAGTCTCTCGTCTGCCATTGACGCCACATGGGTCATGGTATCAGCCATTCTGGTCATTCTTATGCAAGTTGGATTCGCCCTACTGGAAGCTGGCTCTACTCGCATGAAGAACGCTGGTCATGTTGCAGGCAAAACAGTCCTTACCTTTGGCATCTGCTCAATCGCGTTTTGGGCGTTCGGCTTCGGCCTGACATTCGGAGACGGCAACTCCTTCATTGGGCTTTCCGGGTTCTTTTTTGACGGCATGCAAAAAGACGCTTTCTCCGCTTTTTCCGCAGCGACTGTTCCTATCTCGATTCTCTTCCTCTTTCAGCTCGCTTTCGCTGCCGTTTCACTCGCAATCGCCTGGGGCGGTTTTGCAGAACGTGCCAAGCTATCCATTTACTTTATTTTCAGCGTACTGTTTACGGTCCTCATCTATCCTGTCGTCGGTCACTGGGTATGGGGCGGCGGTTGGTTGGCACAGCTCGGGATGCAAGACTTCGCCGGTTCTACAGTCGTCCATCTCCAAGGTGCCATCGTCGCACTCGTCGCCACGATCCTCTTGAAGCCTCGCATCGGAAAATATAATCGCGACGGCAGCTCCAACCTGATTCCTGGTCACAACCAAGTCTACTCGGTCTTAGGTGTCCTGTTTCTCTGGATCGGCTGGTTCGGCTTTAACGCCGGCTCCACACTAGGCAGCACGTCCGGGTTTTTCGGCTATATTGCCGTCACTACCAATCTCGCTACCGCAGCAGGTGCTGTCGCCGCTCTTACTATCTCCTGGATCGTCACAGGAAAAGCAGATATCCCCAGCATGCTCAACGGTGTCCTCGCCGCTCTCGTCGCGATTACAGCAGCATGCGCCTTCGTCGATCCGTGGGCAGCTGTCGTGATCGGCGCTGTGTCAGGTATTCTTACATTCTATACATCCATCTGGTTTGATCGCATGGGGATTGATGATCCTGTCTTCGCTTTTTCCGTGCATGGGGTGGCTGGTATTTGGGGAACGTTGTCCACAGGCTTATTCGCAACCCCGGAGCTTGCCGAAAAGGTCGGCATTGGCGGTCCTGGGCTGTTCTATGGCGGTGGCCTGCATCAGTTAGGGATTCAGGCCTTGGGCTTGGCTGGCTCCGCGCTCTATGTTTTCGTCGTAGCCTTCATCATTTTGTATGCGTTAAAAGTAACAATTGGCCTGCGAGTCACTGAAGAGGAAGAGGTGGTTGGTCTTGACCTTAGCGAACACGGGGGATACGGCTATCCCGAATTACTGCAGCCTGAACGCGTACGACAGGCTACTTCTACCCAAAGCAGCACCTCTCACTCTCTCACCTGATCAAGTGGAAAAAATACGCAACGTTGAATCCTTTGGCGAGCTGGCTTTACTACGCCGAGAATTGTTGGACCCCTCCCCTTTGCGTCCATTGAATCGCGCAGGGGAGCTGGCTCCCTTTTCTATCGTCGTCAATCTGATTCACGACAATCTCATCCGACAAGGGGTGCTCCTCGCTGTCAACGACCTTGCCAAAAGAGGCTTAGGCACTCCTCCCGTCCCCTTTGCCTTTCTGCAATTCGGCAGTGGCGGCCGGTCAGAGCAAGCACTCATCAGCGATCAGGATAACGGTCTCGTCTATCAACTGCCGGAGCATCTCGGCTGTCAGGAAGCCGAAAAAATACATGGCTATTTTCAACTGCTCGGGGCGACGATCGTCTCTGGTCTGGAGGTAGCTGGCTATCCTCCCTGCCAAGGCAATGTCACTTGCCTATCACCCAAATGGCGTGGCAGCACCGAACAATGGTTAGACCAAATAGACAGATGGGTCTCTCACCCCACCTGGGAGAACGCCCGCTATTTACTGCTCGCAAGCGATGTGCGCGTCTTGTGGGGCGAATCGGCCATTTTTGCTCCCATCCTCGAACGCTTTCGTCAATTGCTTGCGGGGAACGTCTTCTTGCTGAATCGATTGGTCAGTAATACCTTGCATTATCGGGTGCCACTCGGTTTGTTCGGCAGAGTATTACCCGAAGTCCATGGACGCTACCGCGGGGCCATCAATGTGAAGTATGGCATTTATTTGCCTCTGGTGAATTGCGTACGGCATTTTGCCTTAGCACATGGCATTTTTGCCAGCTCGACCTTGGAACGACTGGACCTGCTCGGTGAAAAAGGAGTCTGGAGCAAAAGCTTCTGTGATGAGGTAGCCTCATACTTCCGCCAAATTCAAGGTCTGCGGCTGATCGCTCCTCTGCATTGGGAAGATGGACAATACACCAGCAATAGCTATATCAAACTAGGGGAGCTGTCTCCTGACACCCAAGCGATGGTACGACGGTCGATGAAGCTGGCGATCCGCCTGCAAAAAATGACAGAAAAGCTCCCGTCCGTTTTTGGGGGATAGGAGGAGATTGCGTGGCAAAATGGGATTTATTCGGTCGAATTTGGCATATGAGCCGGGCCATGCAGGGTATAGCGGACGACAAACAACACATCGCCTATTTGCGCTCCATCTCCAAAACGAATAAACAGATCGATTCCAGTGCCGAGATCCCTCTTCATGATCTGGAGGTTGTCGTCGTCGATCTGGAAACGACTGGTTTATTTCCCGATCACGGGGACGCCATTATATCCATGGGAGCAGTCGCCATGAGAGGAGATCGCCTCCTCCTCGGCGATTCTTTTTATACGCTGGTCAATCCTGGTCGGGCGATTCCTCCTCATATCAGCTCTCTCACCGGGATATCTGATGCCATGGTCGCGGACGCTCCCGAGCTCCTTGAAGCTTTGTCCCGCTTTTTTCAATTCGTTGGAGACCGTCCGCTCGTTGCCCACCACTCCCGCCATGAACGTGAATTTTTGCGATCTGGACTATGGAAAACGAGCCGACGCCCGTTTACCCACCGCATGCTGGATACGATGCTGCTCATCCGATTGTTGAGCAATCCGATTGGCAACGGCTCGCTGGACGCCCTCTGCGCGGCCCATGACATCCCGATATCACGCAGGCATCATGCTTACTGCGATGCTGTTGCCGCTGGTACGCTCTGGGCCAAATATTTGGTGAGAGCAGAGACCCAAGGATTTACAAATCTGCGGCAGGTTTATGAAGCCCTGCGCTAGAATAAGTTCGAATCGTTTGATAAGGTCCTACCAACATGAGGAGAGAATATTCATGCTACAGATCAGAGAAGCTGTTCTAAGTGACTTACCCGCGATGCTCGCTATTTATAACTACGCGGTGGAAAATCTGGTTGCGACGTTTGACCTGGAGCCACAGACGCTCGCCCAGCGCGAGGTATGGTTTCACAAGCACGGAGACAGACATCCCATCATCGTCGCCGAATCTGAAGGCAAGGTCATCGGATATTGCAGCCTGTCCGTTTTCCGTGAGAAGCCCGCCTATCAAAAATCGACGGAGCTGTCTATTTATATCGCCCCTGATCAAAACGGCAAAGGTGTCGGCACTACCTTGATGAGCGCAATCCTTGAGCGCGCCAGAGAGCTCGAATACCATACGATCGTGAGCGGAATCGTAGGTGGCAACGACGCCAGCGTGAGGCTCCACGAGAAGTTCGGGTTTTCATTGGCAGGGAAGTTTCAAGAGGTGGGATTCAAGTTCGGAGAGTGGCACGACGTTCATTTTTATCAGTGGATGGTCAAGTAAAAACAAACGAAAAGCCGACACCCTTTCCATAAGGAAGTGTCGGCTTATTTATTGTGTAGGAAGGAGATACCTGAAAATGGCACATCTTAAGTCAGGGTCTAATCCCTTAGCCCTTATGATATTAGTGTAAACAACGGATGATTATAAGTCTATATCTTTTTGAAAATTTGCACTAAAGTGGGTGTACCTGGCCAGGGAATATCAAACAGGAGGTAAACCTGCTGTGCAATGGCTGTCATGGGATCTGAACCTGAAGACCAGATTGATCGGCGAGACACTTTTCAACCTATTGTTTTGGATGTACTTTCCCTTTCTTACCCTCCACTTTAGTGCTACCTTTGGCAAAAATGTTGCCGGGTTACTCATGACAGTGCCACCGATAATGAGTATGGTCGGCAATCTTTTTGGCGGCTTTTTGGCTGATCGATTTGGTCGTCGATACGTTATGCTGTCAGGAGCATTTTTGCAGACGGGCATGTTTGTCCTGTTTGCCTTCTCCCTCTCGCCTTGGATTGATTACCTGGCGTTTATTGGAATCGGGCTCGGCAAGTCCATTTACAGCCCGGCAAGCTCTGCGATGGTTGCAGACCTGACCTCCGAAAAAGACAGACGCAAAATCTTCGCGACCTTTGTGACAGCCATGAACATCGGTGCAGTATTGGGACCCGCTCTGGGGGCCATCTTTTTCTTTCAATATCGAAGCGAGCTGCTGTGGACTTGTGCGCTTGTCACTTTTTTGTATTCCATCGCGATCTTGATCAACGTAAGAGAGACATTGCCACAGTCCATACAAAGCTCTGTCGCCTCCATCCACTTGCCTTCCGTTATGAAGGAGCAATGGCACAGCTACACCGTCATTTTGCGCGACAAAGCCTTCGCCATCTATATTCTCGCAGGCATGCTGATTACGATCGCAATCGTGCAGCTCGATTTATTTCTGGCGGTCTATGTAAAAGAATTCGTCCCGTCGCAAACGCTGCTCTCGTGGAATGACTGGTCGCTCTCGCTTAGCAGCACGGAGATTTTCGGATGGATGCTGGGAATAAGCGGACTTCTGTTTGTTCTGTGCGCCCTGCCCGTGACCAAATGGTTTGAGCACTGGAACGATCGGAATATCTTCCTCTTGTCTTCCTTGCTGTTTGGCGTGGGAATGTTTTTAGTAGGATTCACTACGAATGCATGGCTGTTGTTTGGATGCGTGGTCATTTTCACAGTGGGTGAAGTGATGCGAACTCCGGTAGAGCAGAGCTTCATCAGCAAGTACGCACCAGAAAATGCACGAGGACAGTACATGGGAGCCGCTAACCTGCAGTATTCGCTCGGCCGCTTCCTCGCTCCCGTGACGGTGATTCTTTCGGAATGGATGATGCCCATTGCCGTTTTTGGGTTCATCTTGTTATGCACGGTGTTAAGTGCCTTTCTTTACGTGAAGCTATTCCAGATGATTCAGATACGCGAGTCACACCAATCAGTCCATAGCGAGTAATTCACCGCGAAAAACGAAAAGTGGTTGAGCAGCCATAACCTCCTGCCAACCACTTTTTCCTATCAAGCCTTACAATTTTTTCGGAGCTTCTAATTTTACTGGATCAACCATTACTTTTATTTGTCCAGCCGTTCCTTCGATCGTAATTTTCACATCGGAAACGACCATTTCTTTTGGCGTTTTTGCAAAGTTTTTCTCGGCAATGAATTGATCTAGCTCCGAAGTCCAGGCGAGACCAGTAGCTTGGATCATCGCTTTCACTGTATGGAAATCAGGAGCTCCAGTATACATGATACCGTCCATTGTTTTTTGATCTCCACTTAACATGACGCTTACCCATATCGCTTTTTCGTTTGCTACGTTTTCTTGCTTTGGATAATAAAAGCGATAGAAGTTTGTTTTCTTTTCCAGCTCCAGCTCAAAGGGCAGCGTATGAATACCCTTCGTGGCTAACTCGTCTTTTATTTTGTTGTAATGACTCAGGTACGTATCGGTTGTCATCTCTTTAAACGCGGAAGCAGATTGAATCGCTTCTTGTTTTTTCTCTTGAGAAATGGTGCTTTCAATTGCAGTCGTTTGGTTAGACATTCCGAACATGGTAAAACCAGCGACTACACCCATGGCCACTACTGCGATGGAAACTACATATTTTTTCATCCTAAGTTCCCTTCTGCCGAAGCTGCATCGATTTCCTTCGCCCCTGTCATCTCCAGCAATGCTTCATAAGAGACTGGCAAAAGTGATTCGGCGATACCAGCCGCCGTATAAACCACCGAGAAGCGCTTCAAGGACCGATCCACATATACAGGCACTTCCTCCTGCAAAGCAAAAGGACAAACGGCTCCGACTCGGAAGCCTGTCATTTTCTCTACCTCTTCCGGTTTGGCCATCTTCGGCTTTCCTTGTCCAAACGCTGCCTTCACTTGCTTGGGATGAACACGAACATCTCCCGCTGCCACGAATAAGCCAAACTGCTCATCCACCCGAAACAAGATCGACTTTGCGATTTGGCCAATCTCGACTCCTAATGCCTGCGCGGCCTCTTCGGACGTATGCAGTGGCTGTTCAAACAAAATCGGCTCGATGCTCGAATCATAGCGTTGTACATAGCTGCGAACTTTTTCCAAAGGGCTAGCGGTCATGCCCCGTCACTCCCAATCTCTACTAAATAAACACCATCGCCTTGCGACACACTGCCTGTCGTGACTACCGAAGCATACACGCCAAAGTGATTATCATGACGCTTCACGCACGCCTTTAGTACGGCTGGAGTCATCTCCAGCGTATCCGGGTCGATATTGACATATACACAGCGTTCGCAGTGCTTGTTGACTTGCAAGGTCACATCATTGATTTTGATCTGTTTGCCCAGCCATTTGTCTTCCGCGAACGGCTCATCATCCTCCAGGACAATGACCAAATTCCCCCGAAAGCGTCGTGGATCTACCTGTTCTGCGTCAATCTGCCGCGCGATCTCGCGAAGAGATGCATCCGTAACCAGCAAAATGTGGTCTTCCCAGTTCACACCGCCTTCTTGCGGACTGCTAATCATCGGCGTAATGGAGCGCTTCGCCGTCTCCGCGACATGGGTAAATAAAGCTTCATCCCAAGTATGTACACTGCCATCTCGGGCTTCAATCCGAATCGGCGGGTACGCTTCTTTTCCTGTCCCTTCGCTCATGCTGGCATGATACCCGATAAGAGCGGGCACAACATCCGCACTGAGATACTTACCTTGACGGGCATTGTCCAAAAAATAATAGGCACGGTCTCCATACAAGCCATATTCATCGACCGTACTTGATGCAAGCTCTTCTCCACGCATTCCTTTGACAGGATGACGGAAAATGGTCTGAAGCGTTCCCACTTTTTTCATTTGGTTCCCCTCCCAAGCTCTTTCTCTATCCGGATATAAACGAATTGCGAACCCGCCCCCAAAACGTCAGTCGTTTGTAGCGAGCGAATTTCACTTTGTCTGGCCCCACTCGACAACGGATGGAACGCACATCTCTCCATACCGCCTGCTCGCGGTCCAGGCCGATCATGATTTCAGGATTCATCACGATGAGTTCTACTTCATGATGCTTCGGCAATACGAGTGAGCTATTGATAGTCCGGTACGCTTGATTGTTAATCGAAGCGATCTCGGACAATTGAATCGCCTCAATGGACGGATGAACAATCGCTCCATCCACCGCCTTGTTGTAGGCTGTACTTCCTGACGGGGAGGAGACGATCAAGCCGTCTCCTCGAAAAGTCTCCAGCTCGTCGCCGTTAATGTAGACGCATGAAACCAATGTAGACAGATTGGCGTTACGCAAAACCATTTCATTCAGCGCCCACTTCTCGTACTGCTTTCCTTCTCTCGTGCTAATCCTGCATTGAACAGTCGGATATTCTGCGATCACAGGCTCGTCGTGCATCAAACGCTCTACGAATTCATCCAGCTCCTCGGGACGCCAGTCCGCATAAAAGCCGAGATGTCCCGTATGAATCCCGACATAGGACGGCTCAATCCCGTATTGATGCACGGCCTCCAATAGTGTTCCGTCTCCCCCGATCGACAAGACCATATCCGGTTGTTCACCTGGTCCCTTTACGAAGGTAAACGGGCTATTGGCTGCTTTCAGCTTTTCTTTCAATGCTTGCTCAACTTCTCGTGTATAATCGTCATTTCGCAGTACAGTCGCAATCTTCATGCTGGTCTGCCCTCACTTTTATCCTTACAAGCGGTAAAGCACGCTCTGTTGTTTTTTTCACTATACCATAGGAAAAATCGACTTGCATAACATCACGCGTGTCACCAGCGGTCACTTTGAAAAGACTGATTGCGAAATTGCGACAGACGCCTTCCTGTGGCTGGCGATAGCTCCTCGGGAAGCTGATCCCATGCGAAAAAGCGCAATTCCGCTACCTCTTTGTCGTCCTTTCTTATTTCTTGGCCAGGCGTCATGTCGAAATGATACAAGGCAATGTGGTCTCGTTTCCCTTCTCGCTCACTGTAAAAAAGATGGCAAAGGGTAAGTCTGTCCGCTCGTATCCCGCATTCCTCCCACAACTCCCTAAAGGCAGCATCCCCAAAGGACTCCCCTCGCTCTACCCCTCCTCCCGGCAAATACCAGCCATGGACATACGTATGCCGGATCAACAGGACTCCCTTATCTTCATCCGTTACGATGATACGCACACCCAATGTGAGAGGCTTGCGGATTTTCCAATACCATTTGGGCACTGCATGGTACCAAGCCATGTTTCCACCTCGCCTTTTCCATGTCCTACCATTCTTTAGCAGCCTATATTTTCCCTGCCAGGCAAAAGAAAAAAACAGGCCTAACCCAGGCCCGTTTCATGCGAGGCGATTCTCCAGCTCTTTGACGACTGCCTCTGCTTTTCGAATCCATCTCGAATCAATCTGTGCATCCTTGTCCACTGGCTCCTGAAATTGATTCACCAAACCCGAAGCGAGCGGCTCCATATAGCCGATGTCTTCCTCTACCCCAGTCTGGTAAACATGCCGGATCACAAACGGCTGGCCCATTTCCAACCATGCATCCGGGCTGTCGAGCTCGCCTTGCAATACTTTTACAGGCAAGCGCAAAAAAACCATATTTTTGTCATCGAGTGCCCGATCGAAATACCCTTGCTCATAATCCCAGTTGGATAATGTAAAATGCGGCTGAAGAGCTTCACGAAAATAGCCAAATGTCGCCCTCGTGCCTGGCAAGCTGCTGTTTATTTGTTTCATCGCCAATCCCTGCCTTTGCTTGTTCTCTTGAGAAACGTCCACCGTTTTGTTCGTAGTTTGTGACAAAAGGCGAGGTTGTACTCTCCTATCTCCAAAAAGCAGAAAGCCCCTTAAGCCGATACGGCCTTGAGAGGCTTGTAGGTTTCACTTGATTAAATCAAGACGATCGTCAGGAGCGTAAAGAGTGCCAACGGAATGATTCTACGTCCGTTCCGGCATTTTTTACGTCTCCTTCTCCCTTTAACTTTTGGCAAAACATATGGCGGTGGGGGTGGTGGTGGCGGCGGGCAAAAAAATGGCGGATACGGCGGGAATGGTGGAAATGGCGCTATATTTTGCTCCCAAGGACTTACCTGCGGCTTCTGCTCGCTATACGGACTGACTTGGGGAGCGGGAAGGTTACTGCTGCTATACGGGCTGACATATGGGGCGGGACGGTTGCTGTTGCTATACGGGCTGACATGTGGGGCGGGACGGTTGCTGTTGCTATACGGGCTGACATGTGGGGCGGGACGGTTGCTGCTGCTATATGGGCTAACCCGTGCGTTGTTGGAGCTGCCGAAAGGACTGATCTGATTGTATGGATTGTACTCATCGCCATAGGGACTTACCTGCGGATAATATGGATTGTTGCCGCCATAAGGACTGAGATCGCCGTAGGGAGGATAGCCAGCATACGGATTATAGCTTACATACTGGTAGTAATCAGGGTATGGACCCCATCCACCATACGGTTGATGACTGGCCACCTCCATTGCTTGATAAGGATGGTAGTCTTCATAATCCTCATAATCATACTCTTGGAAAACTTCTTCTTCTTCCTCCGCATCCGCATCCGCGTC
This sequence comes from Brevibacillus jepli, assembly GCF_047229145.1. Lineage (NCBI taxonomy): Bacteria > Bacillati > Bacillota > Bacilli > Caryophanales > Paenibacillaceae > Brevibacillus > Brevibacillus jepli. Next base: position 69,033 of record NZ_JBFEFW010000013.1, on the reverse strand, counting down.
ATCGACTTCTACGTATACGTTCTGATCATCATAATCGACAATGACACCTTCAAATACTTGCCCGTCAATTGCTTCGATGCGCACTTTTTTCTCCACGTGCTCCTTGCAGATGTTGTGCACATTTTCTCGCATATCCTTTAACAGGCTGACAAACTGAATGTCAGCCTGATACAGGTTTTTATCAGACTCAGACTGCATGGAAACTCCTCCCCTTCTGGTGTTTCTTTATTACCATATACAAGAGCCCATGGGGAGGTTACCGGAATCTAGGCGAGACTAGCCCAATTTACAGAAAGCGGTCTGGTAAAAATGGTAATAGCCGCTCTGTTTCTCCTTTTTCCACAAAGTCCGCCATCTGTTTGGCCGTAATCGGTGAAAGTAGGATGCCATTGCGAAAATGTCCGCCTGCGATCGACAGCCCTTCCCAGCCAGGAACGGGGCCCAGGAGTGGCTTGCCGTCTTCTGTCGCAGGCCGAAGTCCACCCCACGCCTCCAGAAAGGTAGCTGTGTGGAGCGCAGGAACATACGGCATCGTACCTTGCAGAATGCTGGCTAACCCAGCCATTGTGACGTCCCGCTGGAAGCCACTCTCATCCTCCGTCGCACCAAGGACGATTTTTCCATCCTTTTTTGGAGTGAGGTAGCCAGTCGTCCCGAAGATCACCGTGCGCAGTGGAATACCTACTGACGAAACGGCAGCAATCTGACCGCGTACGGGGCGAATCGGCACGGATACGCCAAGCAACTCAAGCATCATTCCTGCCCATGCTCCTGAAGAAATGACCGTTTGCTCGGCACGCAGCGACCCTGATGAGGTTTCGATCCCGATTACCTTGCCGCCTTTCACCGCGATGCCGCTCACTACACATCCAGATAACAGCGTTACTCCTTGCAGACGGCACGCAGTAGCCAACGCGCGAAGAAGCATGCGATTGTTGATGTGTCCCTCGTAAGGTGAGTAAATGGCTGCCTGCACTTGATCGGTCAGAAGCGGCTCTACCTCTTTTACTTGCGCGGTATTCGACAGCCAGTGCACTGCATGTCCCGCTTCTTTTTGCCACTGGTACTTGTCCGCGAGCTGTTGGACTTCCTCATCAGTTAGCGCGACCGTCAACAGTCCCTCCAGGCTTAGCTGCACATCTCCACCTGTCAATTCCTCCAGCTCCGCTACCCATTCCGGGTATAGCGCAAGTGACTCCATACCCAAGTCGAGCATCGGTCCCGGTGCCGTGAATTCCTTCAAGGGGGCAAGCATCCCTGCTGCGGCAGAAGACGCCTGCCCTCCCCATTCACCCTGCTCGACCAAGGTAACGCTCACCCCGCGCCGCGACAGCTCGTACGCCAAGCTCAATCCGATAATTCCTCCACCCACTACTAGGCAATCACTCATCTTTTTTCTCTCCTCACGATGTTGGGTAAAAACTTCTTGTACGTTGCTGTTGTGCCGTGGAGGAAACAGGAGAAAACGCTCAGCTTCTAGGTCCACCCCCTGTGGGATTGACTGCACGACTCCATGCAAAAAGCGAAACCGCGTCCAAAGTGGTATCTTCAGGATGTGTTTCAGAGGTGGACGCTTAAGAGCGTATTTCGCTTTTTGCATTGCGTCTCGGTCGGTGTCCCTAAGATCTTCGCTTATTTCTCCTGTTTCCTCTACGAAGCTTTGCGTGTTATCCGATTTATTAAAGCTTTTAATTTATGAAGAATGCCCTCAGTTACGCCAGAGAAGAATATTTCCAGACGTAGCGACTTGTGGAGTCCTACCGAGCGGAGAAGGGATGAGCGGGAAATAGAAACGCAACGTGCCCGTGCTACGAAGCGGCTACCACTTTTGCGTTTCCCCGCGAATCCCTTCGGAGCGGGCAGTCTTAACCCCCAGCAGGACGGAGCCTGGAGCCTAGACTGGAAATATTCTTCTCTCCCCTACAGCCACGCATAACCTCATAACAAAAAGCCCACCCGTTCCTAAGCAGGAAAAGGTGGGCTACATACGCATAGCTAACTATCAAGCAAAAAAGCGCTGTCTGCCGGCAACCGTATCCCTGCGCCGGCATGATCCGGATCAGGTGCAATGGGTCGATGGTCGGTTGCTTCCATCCTCTCAGCCCCGCGTGAAGGACTCCCCAAGTTGCTTCTTTGATTATGATATTCCCTTGTAAGTATAGTCCTGTTTACAACCATCTGACAAGCACGTCCGCTCGTTAATCCTCATCCTTCACATCGTAGCTCTCTGGAATCGGCTCATGACGAGCTGTATCCTCGAACTCCCGCAGCTTGCGAATTTCCTCCAGATGATGATTGAACTGCTCTTTGTTAATGATGTATTCGTTGCCATCATGGACAGCGCGAATACGTCCCTCTTTGATTTTTTCCATGATAAACGTCTCAGGAAGCTCCAAATAGGCGGCTGTCTCCTCAACGGTCAAATACGTCTTGTTCTCGCGCAATCTAGCCTCCAATTCCGCTTTCTGCCGCTCGTATCCCGGTTTGCCCAGCAAAGCAAACATATTGGCTTTGTACGCCTCCACCCCTGGCTGATCAAACGGATTGACACCCAACAAATAGCCGCTGATTCCGCATGCCTTTTCAAAAAAGTAAATCAATCCGCCAAGATAGTACGCTGTCGCCTCTGGTATTTCCACAAGCAGGTTCGGTACGCCACCATCCACATGGGCGAGTACCGTCCCCTCGAAAGCTTTTTTATTCACATACCCCATTCGTTTGCCGGTCAAAAAATTTAATCCGTCAACGTCAGCAGGGTCCTCCTGTACAGTCAAATCAACGGCGGGCTTCGTCACAGACACAACCGTCTCGAACAAATGCCGCATGCCGTCCTGTATGTATTGCCCCAATGAATGCAAATCGGTTGAAAACTCGGCAGAAGCAGGAAAAATTCCCTTTCCGTCTTTGCCCTCTGATTCCCCGAAAAGCTGCTTCCACCACTCCGCAAAAAAGCGAAACTGCGGTTCATAGCTGACCAACAGCTCCACAGTCTTGCCTTTTCGATAGAGTGCATTGCGAATCGCCGCATACTGATAGCAAGGATTATCTCGCATATCCATGACCATGTAGCGCTCTCGTGCATCCCTCGCGCCTTGCATGAGTGCATCCATGTTCGCCCCGCTTACAGCGATCGGCAATAATCCGACCGCAGTCAGGACCGAATACCGCCCGCCGATGTCATCCGGTATGACAAAGCACTCATAGCCTTCGTCATCCGCCAGCTTTTTTAAGGCACCCCGCTGTTTATCAGTCGTAATGTAAATTCGTTTTTTGGCTTCTTCACGTCCGTACTTCTTTTCCAGCCATTCACGAAAAAGTCGAAACGCAATCGCTGGCTCTGTCGTCGTGCCCGATTTTGAGATGACGTTGATCGACGCGTCTTTTCCTTCCAACACGTCCATCAGGTGAGAGATATAAACCGGACTAATATTGTTCCCGACAAAATAAATCTCCGGGAAACGACGCTTGGACTTCGGCAGCAAATTGTAGAAGCTATGACCCAAAATGTCAAGCACCGCTTTGGCCCCTAGATATGAGCCTCCAATGCCAATCACCAGAAGCACATCCGAATCAGATTGAATCCGGGCAGCAGCTTGACGAATTCGCTCATACTCGTCCTGATCGTATTTCTCCGGCCAATCTACCCAGCCAAGATAGTCTTTGCCGGGACCAGTCCGTGTGTGCAGCATCTCATGCGCCTGTCCAATAGCTGGAGCCAGCTGTTCCCACTCATGCTGTTTAACAAAAGCTCGAGCGTTGGAGTAATCGAAGCGAATCGTTTTATTCATAGCTCCCCTCCAAGGAACGTCATCTCATCTATATCTATGATATCACGGCAAATGGCAGCAAAGAACTTTCCGACAAAACGTATCAAAATACGATGTAATTGTGTCTGAAATGTGAACATTCGGTAATTCATGTTACCTTTTTCCAGTACTACCGTAAAAACCTTTCGAGCAATGAAATAATATGGTTCTTACCAAAGCAAGGAGAATGAACATGAAAAAACGATGGTGGATCATCGGTTCCGTCGTAGTCCTCCTGGGCATCGGGGGCGTTGCGTTTTCCATGATGGGATCACAACAAGCTATGGGGATGCCTGTCAACATCGGCGCACCAACGAAATCGGCTTTGGAAAGCAAGGTTTTGACATCAGGGGTCGTCACCGTAGAAGACAAGCTCAAACAGTACGCCAACGTCACCGGAACCTTACGCGAGTTTGTCGTCAAAGAAGGCGACAAGGTGAAAAAGGGTCAAGTGATCGCGAAAATCGACACGTCCGATGTCGATAGCAGAATCCTCGAGCTGGAAGCGCAAATGGAAGTGGCCAAAGCCAATCTTGCCAAGGCTCAAATCGGCAACGAGCCGGAGGAAGTCGCACAGGATCAAGAACGAGTCTCCCAAGCTCAGCGTGAATACGATTCGGCAAAGCGAGAATATGATCGTATGAATCAATTATTCACCTCAGGCGCTTCTACCCAGCAAGAGCTGGACAAGTTGAAATCACAAATGGATAGCGCTCTATCTACGCTGAACGTCGCCAAGCAACAGCTCGCTCTCAAGCAAAAGGGCCCGCGCAAAGAAGACATTGCCGCTCAGCAAGCCCAAATTAACAAGCTGAATGTAGAAAAAGCACAGCTGAATAAGGAACGTGTCCAAAGCGTCGTAGTAGCACCTATGGATGGAACAGTCATTGGTCTAGCAGCTGATAACGGTCAATACGTCAACAAGGGGACAGAAATCTTGACCCTTGCCAATCTCAATAATCTATTAATTGAAGCAGACATCAACGAATCCGATGTCAACAAGCTCAAAATCGGACAATCTGCAACGATTGAAGGCGTTACGCTCGGAAAACAAAAGCTGAATGCCGAAGTAGCTCGCATCTCTCCTACCGCTACTACTACTTCCAACAAATCGGGGCAGGGTGAAAAGACACGCGTCAAAGTCACTCTCAAGCCATCGGGGGATATTTCCTCCTTGAAGCCTGGCTTCCATGTAGATATCAACATCTCTGTAGAAAAAATCGATAATGCCTTGCAAGTGCCGATCGAAGCTGTACAGCAAGACGCTGACGGCAGTACCTTTGTCTGGCTATCCGATAATGGTGTCGCGAAAAAGCAAAAGATCGATACCGGTATGGAAAATGAGTTGTTCTCTCACGTCAAGTCTGGACTTAACGGTGACGAGCAAATTATTTTGGGCCCTGTCGAATCCCTGACAGAAGGAGCACCAGTCATGCCGATGAATGGCGGCGGCGCACCGATGGGTATGTAACACGTAAAGAAGGAGGTCAGCCGACGATGCTTCATGTAGAAGGCTTGACGAAAGCATACAAGACGGGTGATTCATTACTGCCCATCTTGAAAGGTGTCTCCCTGCTGGTGGAACAAGGCGAATTCGTTGCCATCATGGGGCCATCAGGATCAGGGAAATCGACGTTTATGAACATGCTGGGCTGTCTGGATCGTCCAGATTCCGGCTCGTATATGCTCGACGGCATTGAGGTCAGCAGCCTGAAGGATACGGATCTCGCCGTTGTTCGCAACCAAAAGATCGGCTTTGTTTTCCAATCGTTTAATCTGCTCGCCCGCTCTACCTCCTTGCATAATGTAGAGCTGCCGATGATGTACGCGAATGTCGGCCGCTCTGAAAGGCGCAAACGGGCTACAGAAGCACTCAAACGAGTGGGACTGGCAGAGCGCATGGACCATAAACCAACTCAGCTATCCGGTGGTCAAAAGCAGCGTGTAGCGATTGCCAGAGCACTGGTCAATAAGCCTGCCATCCTGCTGGCGGACGAACCGACGGGGAATCTGGACAGTCGTTCGGGAGTCGAAATCATGGCCATGTTTCAGGAGCTGCATACGCAGGGCGTCACGATCATTCTCGTTACCCACGAATTGGACATCGCCCAGCACGCTGAGCGGATTGTGACTTTCAAGGACGGCGTGATCATTCGCGATGAAAAGGTTACGGAGCGAATATTCTCCAAGCCGTCTGACGAGGTGATTGTCACATGAATTTTATGGAAAGCTTTAACACCGCGGTGGAGGGTATCTGGGCGAATAAAATGCGCTCGATCCTGACCATGCTCGGGATCATCATCGGGATTACATCGGTCATTGTCGTTACTGCACTCGGTGAAGGCGGACAAAGAGCGATCAACGATGAGATGGAAAAGTTCGGGCAAAACACGTTTAACGTCTTCATCAATTGGGAGACAAAAGAAGAGATTTCTTCAGACGACATGACGGTTGAGGATACGGAAGTACTTGGCCGAATCAGTCCTGCTATTGAATACATCGTTCCTTACAATTCCAGTACGATCGATTTGAAGGGGCCGAAAAAAGAAGAGCGCGTCAACCTCACCGCCTCGACTGCTGATTATTTTTCGATGCAATCGACGTTGAAGGTGGCAAAAGGACGCCTTTTCAACGAGACAGATGACAAAGAACAACGCGCGGTCATCGTCCTGGAGGAAGCTCTTGCTCAAAAGCTGTTCGGTCAAATGAGCCCGATTGGTCAGCGTGTTCGCTGGGGGAATCAATCTCTCGTCGTCATCGGGACGTATACGGAAGAGAAGTTCAAGTTTGATATGGCGACCAGCTACGGCGCGATTATTCCAATCCGTTACGAAATGAGCCTGCAGGAAGAACCATCCGTTCAGATGATCATGGGAAAAGCGATCGACAAAGCCTCTGTCGACCCAGCCATGCAGCAGGTCAAACAGTACTTGGGACGCAAGCATCAAAAGGAAGACCATTACAGAGTTCGCAGCATGCAAGAATCAATGGATCAGTTTAATCAAATGACAGGCACCTTGACGCTGATCTTTAGTATCATCGCGGGAATTTCACTCGTGGTCGGCGGAGTTGGCGTTATGAACATCATGCTCGTATCCGTGACTGAGCGTACCCGGGAAATCGGGATTCGCAAAGCGTTAGGGGCACGACGACGCGATATTTTGATTCAGTTTTTGATTGAATCGGTCATCGTCTGCTTGATCGGTGGCTTGATCGGGGTGTTGTTCGGTCTCGGTATCGCTTCTGTGATCGCGTACTTTGCCCAGCTTCCACCGCTCATGTCCTGGAACAGCGTGTTCATCGCTTTTGGCTTCTCCAGTGCCATCGGTATTTTCTTCGGCCTCTATCCGGCCAACAAGGCAGCGAAGCTCGATCCAATCGAAGCGCTGCGATACGAATAAGGAAAAATGGTGCAGCCAATTTTCCATCCTTAAGTGGGCGTAGCCTTTTGAAAAAACAAGCACCTGTAAGCTCATGGCTACAGGTGCTTGTTTATGTTGGCAACGTATCTGTTACCAGCTTCAAAAGAAAAAAAAGCGCAATCCCGACGCTCGCGACTGTCCACCAGAGCGGCTTGCTGTCAGCCTTTTCTGCCTTGTAGATCCCGATCAGCTTCCAGGTACCTACTGCGACACATGAGAGGCTAAACAGGAGCAGGATTGTCCCCATGACCTCCCTCCCCTCACTCCTAGCTATATGGGGAAGAGAGGAAAAAAATCACTTCTTGGGTTCCTTTTTGCCCAATCGGCCGAGCACCATGCGCCCCCGTTCCTTAATGGACTCATCCTTTAGCTCCTGTTGGCGCTTTTTCATCAAGCCGTTTTTGGAAGTATCCGGTCGGTCCGTTTGCCGTCCATCTCGCATTAGCTATACTTGCCTCCGCCCTTTTTATCGAAATCATCCAGCAACTCGGCAAAGCTCTTGTTGCGCTCGCGTTCTTCCTGCTCCCGGCGCTTTTGTTCAGCTGCTTCCTTTGCTTTGCGCTCACCGTCTGCCTTCATGTCTTTTTCAAGCTGCTTGAGTGCTCCGAGTGCATCTGCATTCAGCATATCCTTCAAACTGTTCAATCCGCTTTTCGCGTCTGTAGTCGTCATCGTTACTTCCTGACGCGCTGGTTTTCGTTGTTTTTTCGCCATTTGAATTGCCACCCTTTCCCTATCCTCATTCTGTCCTCATTCTCTGACTCAATCCGGGTCATACTATCTTCATCTTTCGCAAAGAGGAGGACATCACATGGTTCGCAACAAAGAAAAAGATTTTGGTAAAACCGCAGAAATTCGAGGCCCAAAAGCCCAATCCGAGGCTGTCCGCTCTGACGGCTCCATTAATAGTGAACCACAAGAAAGGCTAAAAGAAAACCGCTAACAAAAAAACCGCCGGGCAGCCATTATGCTCGGCGCTTTTTTCTGCGAGACTGGCTTTCACTCACTTTTCGAATGACACGCTCCTGCTTCAGCAAGGTGAGCTTCTCATCAAATTGAAACGAACAACCGTTTTTTAACAATCGTTTGGCGAAATCCCGCTCCATCTCCATTCGAGGCAACAACCGGAAAGCGCCTGCCTTCCTTGCATGCTCTCTTTGCAACGAAACATGCTGGGTCGAAAACATCGTCCAGGGGGATCGATATCGCTCCAGCTTTGCCCCGTATTTTTCCTTGATGCTCATTCGCTTCTGGGCGATGGGACAGGACAGACTGATGGGATCGAATTGTCCATTTGCAATTTGACTCTCTTCTAATAAGGGTATCGTTTTGACTAGCGTGTGCGGTCGCTTAATATGTGGATTTTGTTCCAGCCATTTTTGACATTCTTCATGTTGACTGGCGCTGAACTGCGGGTCGTACACAGAGTAGATTCTCCTCGTACACAGCCCCAGCAAAATCATATCCGGTACCCGCTCGTGTGCCTGCTGGTGTACGCCAATAAACTGGCGAGGAACAATCATATTACATGCTAAAAAAACAAGCAGATTACCTTTTGTCTGCTGGATTCCTGTATGGAACAGGTGGGAGAGCGGAACACGTTTGCGAAAACGCACCACTTGCAAAGAATAATGCGAGGTAAAGCCAGCCAGCTTCTCTGCCAGCCCATCAGTGGAGCCGTTATCCAGCACAATAACCTCATATTGATCAAAATCGGCAAACTGCAAGTTCAAGCTAAATAAGGTATACAAAAGCTGATGAGCTGCGTCTCTGACGGGAATGATGACACTCGTTAGCATCAGATCTTCCCCCTTTTTTTAGCATATGCCACTGGGTTTCATTTGGGCTCTCGCGCAGGCTCCCATACAAAACCGAATAAGGGGTCAGTGACTGATGCATGCTATGGGATAAAAGGAGGTCCAGATGATGGATAACGATAAGCAAAAGAACGACCAGACGAAGGATATTTCCCTCGATGGGACGCTGCCACATCAAATCAGTGCTCCTGACTTCAAAAACTCGTCCCGTACGATCCAAAAGCCATTCGTCAATGAGTTCGGAGTCATCATCGGTGATAGCTTGTACGAGTCCAAGGAATCTCCCTTACACAACTGGAGTACGGAAACCGATCCCTTCGTCATGGCAGGGGACCAGTGGGTTCACCCGACTAACGACATTGGCTGGAACTCGATAGAAAATCGTGAGCTCCTCGAGGATCAAGAAGAACCAAATAGAGCGCGTTTTATGCACCCTACCCTCGATGTGAGCAAAGGCAAGGACTAGGACTAACGCCAGCTTTTTCATGCAGCCCGTTCGGCAGAAGTGTTTCTGACCGGACGGGTGTTTTTGGATTGCGCGTACGGCCTGGAAGATCGGGACACTACTCAGACTTGTGTTACAATGGAATACAATAGCAGAAAGGAGCTAGTCCATGAGTATCACGCTTACGATAGAGCCAGCGTTTTCGCTTGCCTATCAACGTTATGCCGGCTTTGTACCAGGCGATACGCTTCGATTGTATGTACGAACAAGCGGCCCCGGGACCGGTGGCATGTTTTATGCGATTGAAAAAGATGAGGCCCTCACCGACGATGCTGTGTTTGAAGTAGAGGGGTTGCGATTTGTCATTCGTCCAACTGATTTCTGGTATTTCGACGGGGGGCATCTGAGCTACAATCCGCTCTATGGCGAGTACGGCTTTCACTTCACCAACCCTCGTCTGGATGGGAACTAGAATAGAAACTTCTCTTGGATTGATTCGTAAGAAGGAATATCTGCCTATATCTTCAGGGAGGAAAAACGATGAAAAGAAGCCGTTCAGTCCTTTTGGCGATCGGTGCTTTCTTACTTGCCAATTTAAAATGGATCGTTAGCATTTTGAAGTTCTCAAAATTCGGCACCACCATCATATCCATGGGGATTACCTTGTGGGCGTACGCTGTTTTTTACGGCTGGAAGTTCGCAGTAGCTCTCGTCTACCTGATCTTCGTCCACGAGATGGGGCATGTGATTGCAGCCAAGCGAAAAGGAATCGCGACCTCGCCTGCTGTCTTTATCCCTTTTGCGGGAGCCTTCATCGCCATGAAAGACATGCCGCGTGACGCAAAAACCGAAGCGTACTTAGCTTACGGCGGACCCTTGGCCGGGATGATTGCTTTCTTGCCTGCCCTTCCATTGTATTGGTATACGCAGGACCCTTTCTGGGCGTTGGTTATTTACTTGGGTGCCATGCTCAACTTGTTTAACCTGCTGCCCATTTCCCCACTGGATGGCGGCCGCATTGTATCTGTATTGTCGACGAAAATCTGGTTTATCGGGCTGGTAGGGCTGGGTATTATGCTGTTCGCCAATCCCGGACCGATTACCGTGTTCATTTTCATTATCGGTTTGATTACCTGGTACAACCGTATGCGTTCAGGCTATCAACAAAAGATTCTGCACTATGAGCGTGACAGAATTAAGGACTTCCAAGAGAGCATAGCAAAATGGCCCGAGCTGGAATCGACATGGGATACCCGTGTGCAAATGAATGCGGCGGTAAATGCGATCAATCAGGAAGATTTGGGGAAATTTTATTTTCCTTTTGTGCAGGACAAAAAACGACTTCAACGCGACTTCAAGCGACTGGATAAAGTGTATGTGAACAGAAAATGGGAACTGTTCAGACTGTGGGAGCGAGAGCCCGTCTTGTATTACGATTCGGACCCGAATCGACCGATCCCTTCTGAAGCGCTTCGCGAGGGAGAACGTGCCGCACAAGAAAGATTGGCCGAACTGGATGAGCAAATGCATCAGCTCACTACTTATTACGATGCACCTACCTCTACGAAATGGAAAGTGTTAGCTGCCTATCTCGGTCTAGCTGCCGTTCTGTCTGCGTTTTTTGTCTACGGACAACAAATCCTGATAAAGTAACCGTTTGCAGTTTACTTTGCTCGAACAAGACGTATGCCTATCTGCGACCTTCTCCGGGCGCAAAAACGTGCGCTACGGTTATCTGAGGGTCGCTCTTCCCGAGCAAAAGGGCAGAAACGCCCCCTACGGTGGTATATCGCTTTTGTGCGTTTCACCCCGATCAGAGTAAAATAGAAAATAGTACTTTCATAAAATTCCAGAGAGGATGACTTTTTACTTGGACACCGTCCCGATAGTGCTCAACCTACTGCTTGTTATATTTCTTGTTTTTCTCAACGGCTTTTTCGTAGCCGCAGAGTTCTCACTCGTGAAGGTGCGGCAAACGCGCCTGACACAGATGGTGAATGAAGGGAACAAACGGGCAGTCTATGCCCAAAAAGTAACGCATAAGCTAGACGCCTACCTATCTGCCTGCCAGGTCGGGATTACTCTCGCCTCGCTGGGACTGGGTTGGGTCGGGGAACCGGCCATTGCCCATATGATTGTGGAGCCTTTGCTTGGATCTTCAGGATTACCTGATTATGCGATCTCCGCGATTTCTTTTGGTATAGCCTTTGCGATTATTACGTTCCTCCACATTGTCTTGGGTGAGTTGGCTCCGAAATCATTGGCCATTCAAAAAGCAGAAATGACCTCGTTGTGGGTTGCCGCGCCATTGATGTTTTTCTATAAATTGCTTTACCCGGCTATCTGGTTCTTGAACGGAACAGCCAACGCTCTCATGAGACGACTCGGACTCGAAGCCATCTCGGAACATGATGCGGCACATACCGAAGAAGAAATTCGCCTTTTGGTCAATCAAAGTCACCAAAGTGGCCATATCGACCAGACCGAATTGGCTCTTGTGGAACAAGTTTTTGACTTCTCCGAAACCGTTGCTCGGGAAACGATGATCCCGCGCATTGACATGGTTTGCTTATATACGACGAATACATTTGAAGAAAACCTGGAGATTATCCGATCGCAGCGCCACACACGCTTCCCGGTTGCAGCTGAGGACAAGGACAACATCATCGGTTTTGTCCACGCGACAGACTTCTACCTTTCTGCCTTGCAGGACGGAAGTGTCGAGCTGGATGCCTTGCTCCGTCCTGTCCTGACCGTACCGGAAACCATGGAAATCAGCACAGTTCTGCGCCTGATGCAGAAAAACCGCTCGCAGCTCGCGATTGTCATCGACGAGTATGGCGGAACAGCCGGTCTCGTTACGATGGAGGATATTCTGGAGGAAATCGTCGGGGATATCCAAGACGAGTTTGACGAGGAAAGACCAGAGATTGAGAAGCTGGAAAACGGCCTCTCCGTATCCGGTATGCTCGTGTTAGCTGACCTGAATGATCATCTTCCGTTCGAACTCGAATCCGAGGATGTGGACACAATCGGTGGCTGGTTGTACAGCCAGCTGGAAGAAGACATCGCTGTTGGTGCAACAGTAGAATGGGAAAACTACCTGTTCACTGTCAAGCAGATGGATCATCACCGTGTCACACGCGTACTGATTACGCGTTTGGAAAATGATGAATCGGAGCAACAAGAACTGTTGACCGTCTCCTAATCATCACAACCTGGCACAACCCAAGCCCCACACCTGCTTACTTGGCGGGTGCGGGGCTTTTCTATTAACAGGTGGTGTGTTCCTCTCGTCAGGTCGTTCCCTGGCCTCCAGACTGCTTCCAGTCCTCCACGCCGTTATCCTCCAAAAAATCCCCATCGTCACATCGCTAATATCCGGATCGGTCAACAAGCTGTATTGGAAGATAAAAGAAAAAAGGCAGACATCCGATACGGAATATCTGCCTTCCTTGTTAAATCTAACTTATGCAATCAATTTCAAACCAGCCACTGCGATAATGACGAGTGCGATGCAGAAAATACGCAGCTTGTCTTTTGCTTCCCCATAAAACAGCATCCCGACAAGAGCGCTACCGACTGTTCCGATACCAGTCCAGACCGCATATGCAGTTCCCATAGGAATTTCTCTCATAGCAAAGGACAACAGGAAGAAGCTGATTGAAAAACCGCCGACCAGTACTGCCCAAGAACGGAAAGAAGGGGTTCGGTTTACCTGTGTAATCCCCATTACGCCTATTACTTCAAACAACCCTGCAAAAATCAAGGATACCCATGTCATGCCACTTCACCCTCCTTACGCGGCTTCTCTTCATGATCGGGTGTTACCAGCTTCAAGCCAATGATTCCCCCCAAAAGGAGCGCAATCAAGCCGACTTTTGTCCAGCTGAACGGTTCTCCAAACAAGACCATTTCGCTAATGACGGTACCAGCCGTCCCCAAACCGACGAAGATCGCGTAGACTGTACTTGTCGGAAGCTTTTTCCCTGAATAGATCAAAACACCAAAGCTGATAATAATCGCTAAGATGGTTAATGCCCACGTTCCAAAGCTATCGGCGTGCTTCAGACCCGCTACCCACATGACTTCAAATACTGCTGCTACGACAACCATCAACCAATATTTCCCCATGTTTTGGCTCCCTCCTCTTTCTTTACGCGCATGTTAACGGACGTATCCGTTTTATCGTTCCCCAAAATACATACTCATCCAAGATGGCTAAGGCTTTTTCCGAATGCAAAAAAAGCCTCGGGTGAATACCATCACAGATATTCCTCCCGGGCTTTTATCCCTCCGTGTACACGACCGTGGTCGTGGGTTTTCTCTCGGTCCAGACCGGCCAGATGACTGTCCGCGGAACCCTAGAAAACTCAGCAATATGCAGTTAGCTTCTTGGGGTAACTGCCTTTATCTTATCAAAAAACGAGGAATTTGGCAATGAACGTACGTGCATCGCTAGAAAAGCAAGAAGCCCAAGCTGATAATCGCGCCTGTCACGATCAACATCATCAAACAATAGCCCATAATATCCCTCGCACCCAATCCAGCCAGAGCGAGCACGGGTAATGCCCAGAATGGCTGAATCAAATTCGTCCACGCATCCCCCCAAGCAATCGCCATCGCGACCTTTGCATGGGATACACCCAGCTCTGTTGCGACTGGCAGCATGATTGGTCCCTGAACTGCCCATTGCCCTCCACCAGATGGAATGAAAATGTTCAATAAGCCTGCACTCCAAAACGTGAACAGCGGGAACGTTGTCGGCGTCGAGATGCTGATAAACCATTGGGAAATACTCGCCGCCAGTCCTGACGCCGTCATCATCCCGATAATTCCAGCGTAAAACGGGAACTGCACGACGATCCCTGTCGTCGTCTTCACCGCTTCATGCATGGCATCCAAAAACTTGCGCGGTGTCCCGTGCAGGAGTATGCCCAGAAACAAAAAGCCCATAATAACGACATCCAAATTCAGCTTAAAGCCTTTATCAGCAAAATAGTAAATTAAATAAATAATTCCGAGTGCTGAAATAAGAACCGAGATCAAACGGCTGTTTTCCAGCTTGGAAGCAGGAGTATCGTCGACTGTAGAATCTGTAGCAGCAGCCATTTCTTGCTGCGCTATTCCTTCGCCCTTGAATACAATCGTATCTTTTTCGGCAGGCATCATGAATCTGTTCACAATCGGAAGGATAATCATGATCGCGGCCACAATGGTCAGATTCATCGGTGAAAACATCGTTTCCGAGGTAGGAATAACCCCGATGATGTTTTCCAGGCTGTGCTTTTCTGTCGCAATCGTCAAAGGAACAGAACCGGCAAGCCCTCCATGCCAGACGACAAATCCGCCGTACGCACTGGCGACAAGCAAACGGTAGTCTACCTTTGCTACTTGATTGGCAAGAACGCGTGCCAATAACGCACTGATCACGAGCCCAAATCCCCAATTGACCCAGTTCGCCACACAAGAAACCAACGTGACGAGTACAATCGCTTGGCCTGGTGTTTTGGCCAGTGATCCCAAGGCATTCAAGCCCCGCTTACAAATATTCGTACTCGCTAGCGTATGACCAGTAATTAGGATTAATACCATTTGCATCGTAAAGCTGAGCAAGCTCCAAAAGCCGCCGCCCCAGTAGTTGACCATTTCCATCGGCGTTTTGCCATTGACGATGATCCCGGCAACAAACACGAGGAAGGTCAAAATGACGGCAAATAAAAAAGCGTCTGGCAAATAGCGTTGCACCATGCGAACCGAAGCATTCGTTAAGGCTTGAAACACATTTTCATCCCCTTTTCTAAAAGCATTCTTGCACTTGCGCTTTTTCATATAGCAAGAGGGATGCCAATCGGTATTTCAAGCGAAATGAATGCGCTTTCAAAACGGTTGCTCCGTCATGCTGACTACTTTTTGCGCAGTGTGATACCTATTTGCGCACTACGAGCGATTAGTCTCTTTCATCCATTGTCGAATCCAATCCGTACATTTGCAGCTTGTAGAGCAGTGCCCGCCGTGATATGCCCAGCCTTTTCGCTGTCTGTAGCTTGTTGCCGCGTTCTTTGCGCATGGCATGGGCAATTGCTTCTCGCTCGACCTGAGCGATGATTTCCCGCATGGTTCGTCCTTCAAAGCTGATTTTGCCAAGGCCTGTGGTCTGCTCGCTTCGTGCATTTTCCTGAATGGGGGATAAGACATGCTCTTGACCGATAACTGCCCCTCTGGTCAAAACAACAGCCCGTTCAATCGTATTCTCTAGCTGACGCACATTGCCTGGCCAGTGGTAGGCGATCAGTGCTTCAGTGGCAGCAGCGGACAAGCAGAGGTCATGCTTCCCTGCCTCTTTTCCATATTTGGCGAGAAAATGACGGATAAGCAGAGGAATGTCCTCCTTTCGCTCACGAAGCGGCGGCATGCGAATCGGAACGACATTGAGCCGGTAGTAAAGATCCTCGCGAAAAAGCTCTTGGCGAATTCTTTCCTGCAAATCGCGGTTGGTTGCAGCAATCACGCGAACATCAACCGATACAGCCTCGATGCCCCCTACCCGAATAAATACGCGATCCTGCAAGAACCGCAGCAGTTTTACCTGCAAAGAAAGGCTAAGCTCCCCTACTTCGTCCAGGAACAAGGTACCTCCATTCGCCAGCTCAAACAGTCCTTGCTTGCGATGAACCGCACCTGTAAATGCACCCCGTTCATATCCAAACAACTCGCTCTCCAGCAAATTTTCCGGAATCGCGCCGCAATTGACAGGAATGAGTGGCTTGTCCGCCCGCGGGCTGTTGGCATGGATTGCTCTTGCAATGAGCTCTTTGCCCGTCCCGCTCTCCCCTTCAATCAAAACAGTTGCTTTGGACATGGCTACCTTTCCCACCAGCTTGTACACGTTCTGCATAGCCGGACTCAGGCCAACCAAGCTCGTACCGTTTTGATTCGCTTGCTCTTCCAGAAGGACTTGCTCACTTTCTCCTTGCTCAAACGGCTCCGCATTTGTGAATGCATGAGCAACTACTTGTTTGACCTGGCTTAAGTCGAATGGCTTTTGCACATAATCAAATGCTCCCAGCTTCATTGCCTCCATGACGTCACTGGCCGAACCATAGGCAGTCATCATCACGACTCTCGGGAGTCTTCCCTTTCGCTCGTTCAAGCGGCGCAACGTATCCATACCGTCCAAATGAGGCATACGCAGATCTAAAAGCATGACTTGCGGGCAAAAGCTCTCGACCTGCTCCAAAGCCTCCACTCCATTGCCAGCCTCCAGAAGCTCGTATCCCATTTTCCGCAATGTCGTGGACAATGCCTTTCTCACATTGGCCTCGTCGTCAACGATCAGCACTCTGCTCGTCATCACAATCCTCCTTTTGCCCGGATCGGCAGTACGACAGTGAAACAGACGCCATCAGGGGTATTTTGAGCGAAAATATGTCCGCCATATGCTTGGACAATCCGTTGGGAGATCGCCAATCCTAGTCCCGTACCTGTCTGCTTGGTCGTGAAAAACGGTTCGAATACAGCCAACAGGTTTTCTTCTGAAATAGGCGGACCGTCATTCCTTATATGGACTTGCACGTGATTGTCTATGTTTTTGATTTCAATCTGGATACGGCCATCCATCGGCTTTGCTTGCAGGGCATTGAGTAAGATATTCAAAAAAACCTGTTTCAACAACTCCGACGAAGACATCACGACAGGAATATCCTCTTCACATACGAGCTGTACAATCACGCTGCTATAGCCATCGACATGTTCTATCAGCTTCAGCGTGTGCTCGATTACCTCTTGAATGCGTACGGGTACGTTCGACTCTTCATTGGGACGAGAAAATAACAAAAGCTCGTCAGCAAAACGGTTCAGACGCTCTACTTCCTCCACAATAATCCCCGTGTATTCCCGAGAGTCATGGTCTTTTGGCCATTCCTCTTCGATGATCTGGGCGAAGGCTTTGATGGACGTCAACGGATTGCGCACCTCATGGGCAATGCTTGTCGCCCATTCACCTATGACAGCCAGCCGCTCTGCCTGAGCCAGCCTTGACTCCATCCTCCGCCATTGTGTACGATCCTCCAGAACGACGATAGCCCCCAATACTTCATCGGTCGTATTTTTCCAAATGGAAGAGCTGACCTTCAGCCAGAGCACGCCTCTGTCCGGATGCTGATGGCACCACATGGCATCACGGATGGCTCGACCGTTTTGCAGCGTATCCAACAGGATATGAAGGAGAGCCTCACTCTCTGTAAAAACTTCCGTGTAATGCATCCCCTTTGCTCGACTGGCCGTAAATCCAATCATATGTATCGCTGTCTCATTCCAAGCAATCAGGTGCCCGCTTTGGTCCAACGCGAGAACTCCGCTGTCCATGCTATTCATGATTGTCTCTGTGCGACTGCGGCTCGTCTGCAATTCTCTCGCAAGCTTGTTGATCGCACCTGTAATTTCTCCGGGCTCACCGTCCATGCTCCTCAAACGAAAGGAAAGGTCTTGGCTAAGCCGCTTCAGCCCTGACTTGATCTCTGACAAAATCACTTCAAAGCGATGAACGAGCAAACCGCTGGCTGCTGCTGCGATCATACAGCCAATGCCCAAAATCGCATAAATGCTTTGGCGCATATCCGCGAGCTGTATATCAATCGTAGACATGAGCTCATTCGCCCAAGCATAGCCGATCACTTGATCATTGCGAATGAGTGGAACCATGGCGTTCATGATGTTGCCGCGTACTTGTTCACCGATCACGACGTCAATCTGCCGCGTCTGCATGACACTGCGACCCGGATGGTTTTCGCCAATTGATTGTCCTATGTGCGAGCTCATTTCTTTGCTGGGCCCATACGTTACGATGGAATCGAGAGCTGCGGAATAATAACCGACACCTATTCCCGGGTGCGCGAGAGCGATACGATCTGTAAGCGGTTGCATTTTCTGGTTTAACGCTTGAAGCTTGTGCGCTTTTTCCGCCTGTTCTAATCCAGCTTCCACAACAATAGTGTCGAAATCTTTTGACAGCGCAAAATCCAGCTGCTGTGTGATGGCGATCAGCTTTTGTTTCTTTTCTGCCAGTAAAGCCTGCTCTGCCGATTTTACCAATACGATTCCGGTAATGATTATCGGTAAAATGGTGACAACAATGACAGCCACGACAAAACGTATGCGGTACAAATATGTTTTCATTGCACATGTCCTCCTTATGGTATTCTAACATACAGAAGCATCACAATTAGGAGAAGAGGAAGGTACATATGACAACAGTCTTGTTCGTTTGTCTGGGCAATATTTGTCGCTCACCCATGGCCGAAGCTGTATTTCGCCATCTCGTAGAGGCGGAGGGGTTGTCCGAGGAAATCTCCATCGACTCGGCAGGAATCGGTGGCTGGCACGCTGGGGAGTCTCCGCACAAAGGTACGCAAAAGGTACTGACCGAAAATGGGATCGCACATGATACGCTGCGAGCGCGCCAAATTGTCAAGCAGGACTTTTCGGAGTACGACTATATCGTCTGCATGGATGAGGAAAATTTGTCTGCCCTCAAACAGATGGCGCCGCCAGGGAAAAAGGTACACCGTCTGCTCGACTTTGCCGATTCTGCCGAGGAACAAAATGTAGAAGACCCTTACTATACCGGTCGTTTCACGTATGTGTATGACCTGGTGCATGCGGGTTGCCGCGGGCTGCTAGCGAACATCAAAACGAATATCGCAAAAAAGGGATAGCCCGTCACCAGGCCATCCCTTTTTCTCATACAGCGACTGTCTCTTTTTCCTGCAATCTGTCTAGCCAGCTCTTCGTACTCGCAATCAGGCGTTTGTAGCTGTCCGCTGAGGAAAAGGTATGATTCCCCCCGACTACTACTTCTGTTTCGCAGCTCCCCCGCCTCCGCAGATGCAGCTCTCGCTCATAGTGGAACATGGCATCCACTGGAATAACGTCATCCCGATTGCCATGCAAGATTAATACATCTCCTTCAAACAGCTTGGCTTGACGAAGTGGAAGAGCCCCACCCAGCGACTGGAAAAAGCGTTTCTCCAGTATGTAACCCATATGATCTGTTTCTCCATATGCGAGTGCGTCCTTGTATTCCTTCTCTCCTACAATGCGAACGATATCGTCGTAAGGGCGTGCTACTGGAGCCCAAAGAACCAGCGAGTGTATCCGCTTATCCTGGCTCGCTGTCAGAACACTGACTGCACCGCCCAGACTATGTCCTAAGAGGCACACACGCTCCTGATCTACCTGCTCCAAAGTGAAGACAAAGTCGAGAACATCACGTGTTTGGCCGAGCAAGACGTCCAAACCACCTGCACCATAATCGCCGTCACTTTCCCCGCAGCCTCCGTAATCGAAGCGCAATACGCCAAAGCCTTGCGAGGCTAATTCTCTGGCTGCTTTTACAAACAAGCGGTTCACACCAATCCGACTGCCGATAAAGCCATGGCAAATGACAACCAATGGGTATTTCAAGCTGGTCTTGCCTATCGTGTATGAAGGCTCATGCAAGGTTGCCGTCAACGAAATCGTGTCGCTAGGAATTTGCAAAATCCGTTCCAAAGAACTCACCTCTTTTATTATTAGTATTCCGAGTTGTTTACTAAGTTATTGTGTTTATTATCTTCATTTCTATGAACGATGTCAAGATCCACCCGAAAAGACAATGAAAAATCATCCCACACGGTTTATGATAGGAACGAACGAAGAGAAACATATGAATGACTTTTTTGGACCGAAGATAGGATGGTGAGGAGAAAACTATGTCCGACTTGCGGAAAGAAACCTTGGAAAAAATTAAAAACGGTGATTTCAACTGTTCCAAGGAGCTGACCTTATCGATGTTCAGCGGGAAATGGAAAGTTGTCATCCTGTGGCATCTGGGAGTAGAAGGCTCGCATCGCTTCAGCGAGCTGCAACGCCTGTTCCCGAAAATCACGCACAAAATGCTGACGAGTCAGTTAAAAGAGCTAATCGAAGACGGAATTGTTCACCGGGAAGTATACCCTGAGGTTCCTCCGCGCGTGGAGTATTCCATGACAGAGCTGGGGATGACGCTGTTGCCCATTGTGGAAATGATGTATGAGTGGGGCGAGATGCGGATGGGGCAATTGAAGCTGGAGTTGGGGGAGGGCAAAGGATCAACGTCTGACTAGCTGTTGTGGTGGGGAGGAAACAGGAGAAAACGCTCAGCTTCTTGGAACACCTGCGGGGAAGCTGGGGGTGCCCGGCTCCGTGAAAAAAAGCGAAACCGCGTCCAAAGTAGACTCTTCCACGATGCTTCTCAGAGGTGGACGCTAAAGGCAGTTTCGCTTTTTTTCACTGCGCCTCGGTCGGTGTGTCCAAAGATCTTCGCTTATTTCTCCTGTTTCCTCTGCGAGCTGTTGAGATTCCACCTGCTTCTATTTTTTTAAAAATAGACCCTTGAATGCTACTTTCATGATGTAGACAAAAGCCGCTTAGGAAGAAGCACATTTCCAGTCCTATCGCCTCTGGAGCCCTACTTAGCTCAGAAATAAATGGCGGGGGTTTTCAGCTTCAACCTCTGCGAATTCATCCTCGAAACTCTACTTTTGAAGCGCTCCCGACATTTATTTCTGAGCGGACAGTCTAACCACTTGCGGGGCGTAGGCCGAAGCGTAGACTGGAAATGGGCTTCTTCCCCTCCACTACAGCTACTATAAACACCAAAAAGGATAGCACCCCTAGGGACGCTATCCTTTTCTATTATTACGGATTCACACTATTTTTCGGAGGAGAAGCCAGGTCACGCAGGATGGCTACCTCTACCCGTCTGTTTTTTGCTCGGCCTTCCGCCGTCGTATTCGGCGCTACCGGATGGTATTCGCCCAATCCTGTCGCGCTGAACTTCGTCGGGTCCAGGTTCTTGTTTTCCAGAAGCACCTTCAAGAAGTTAACCGAACGTTTGGCACTGAGATCCCAGTTGGACGGGAATTCTGCACGGCGAATCGGCACATTGTCCGTATGACCTGTCACCGTTACTTTTTTCGGGTGAGGCACCAGCATTGCTGCCATCTCGGTCGCCAGCTTTCTCGCTTCCGGCTTCAGATCGGCCTTACCCGAATCAAACAACGCATTGTCCAAAATGGTAATCAACAGACCTTCTTCGGTCAGCTTGGTCTGGAGCTTGTCATTCAGCTTGTTTTGCTGAATGTATCCATCCAGCTTGGTCTGCAGTTTTTTCAAGTCCTCAGTCTCTTTACGAACCGCTTCTTCCAGCTTCTTTTCTTCTTCTGTCTTCTGTTTCTCGGCTTCCTGAGCGCCTTTGTGCAAGGTTTGCTGCTGCAAGGCCGGATCTAACGGCACTGGACTTGGATAGTTCATGACACCCACACCGCCGTTTATCGCAACGTTGAAGGAGCGGACCATTTGATCGAACTTCTTCGCATCCATCTCGCTAGAGGCGAACAACACGATAAACAAAGCGAGCAGGAGGGTGAGCAAGTCCGCGTATGGAATTAGCCAAGACTCGTCCATATGCTCTTCATGTTGAGCATGTCTCTTTGGTCGCTTAGCCATTTACCGCAGCTCCTTCCTCCCTCTTCTCTTCCTTCATTTCTTCTTTCATTTCCGCACGCTCTTGATATGGGATGTAAACCAGCAATTTTTGTTCAATCGCAGTCGGAGATACTCCCGCTTGAATGGAGAGAAGTCCTTCGACCATGATTTTTTTGATTTCGATTTCTGCCTTCGATTTGCGTTTGAGCTTGGTTGCGAACGGATGCCACAATACGTAACCAGTGAAAATACCGAGCAACGTAGCTACGAACGCAGCCGCAATGGATATACCCAATGCATCAATGTCACTCAAGTTACCCAAGGCCGCAATCAGACCGACAACCGCACCCAATACCCCAAGTGTCGGAGCGTAGCTTCCCGCTTGGCTAAAGACGAGTGCACCCGCCTGATGACGCTCTTCAATGGCGTGAATCTCTTCGTTAAGGACATCGCGGACAAAATCCGGTTCGCCACCATCAATGATCATTTTCATTCCGTTACGCAGGAATGGATCTTCAATTTCGTCAGAAGTGTTTTCCAGTGCGAGCAATCCTTCGCGCCGGGCGATGGAAGCCCAGTTCATAAACTGACCGATCAATTCTCTTTTTTCAGGGAGCTTCTGTTCTTTAAAAATTATCTTGAAAAGGGCAGGAATACGTTTGATCTCCGACATAGGAAATGCGTTGAAAATGGCGGCAACAGTACCTACGAGGATAATCATAATCGCTGCTGAATTCAGTAAGGCCATGGGACTCGCATTTTTCAAGATCATCCCGACCACTACTGCGACAATACCTAAAACTATACCTATCAAGGTAGACTTTTCCATCGTGACACTCCCTACTTCCATAATCGAAATCTATCTATATATGGTTTCGGTATTTTTGGTCTCACTTGTGAGGCTTTTCGAAAAAAACCGCTTATACAAACGACTGAACTAGTCCAATCATGACCAAAAGTCCTACGATGAACGAAAAAGTTGCCGAGCGTGCATGACCATCTCCATGGCTTTCGGGGATGAGTTCCTTGTAAACGATAAACAGCATCGCTCCTGCGGCAAAAGATAGCCCGTACGGTACCAGCCCTTGTACAACCGAGGTGAGGTAATAGCCACAAATCCCTGAGACGATTTCGACTGCTCCCGTCATTGTAGCCAAAATAAACGCCTTGACGCGGCTTACCTTTTGATTGATCAGGAAGAGCGCGACCAGAAAGCCTTCCGGTGCATTTTGCAATCCGATCGCAAATGAAATCAAGCCGCCCAATCCAGCCTGATCACTCGAATAGCTCACGCCGACTGACAAGCCCTCTGGAATATTGTGCAGCGTAATCGCAGACAAAATAAGCAGCGATTGCGAATCCATCGAAATGTTGACCCTCGTGTGCTCCAGATCAATATGTGGGATTATGCTCTCCAAAACAGTCAGCAACAAGGTTCCGGTCAGAACTCCCAAGCATACGATGATAAATTGCGCACTCTGAAGTGCCTGTGGGATTAGACTGAATGTCGAGGCAGCCACCATAATTCCCGCCGTAAACGCCAGCAATATATCCCGCCATCGATGTGTGACAGACTTGAAGAAAAGGATAGGCAAGGCGCCCACACCAGTTGCCATGGCAGATAGAAAGCTACCCATCAGTAGTTGTTCCATGTGTGTTCCTCCACGTGTTAATACCGCTCTTCAGATGATACCATTTAGGCTCACAGAAAAGATATCCGGGACAAACAGCCCTTCTACTATCATATTGTCCGCATCGATACGTTACGCCTTTTTCGTTAAACGAATCACATCCAGTAAGTCAATTCTTTTTCTTGTTTTTTCATGATACAACCATTTATCTAGAACATGATCCACAAATAAAATCCCGTTTAGATGATCGATTTCATGCTGCATACAAACTGCCAGGAAGTCTTCTGCCTCCAGGATGATTTCCTCGCCTTGTCTGTTCAACGTTTTTACCTTTACATGCTTGGCTCTTTTGACATAGCCAAAGTAGCCAGGAAAAGACAAACAAGCTTCCATGCCTATTTGCTCACCGTTCATTTCTATCATTTCCGGATTTATGAGCTCCATTAATCCTTCCCCGCAATCCATCACAATCACTCTGCGAAGAATACCTACTTGGGGTGCAGCGAGCCCAGCACGGCCATCACTGGCATATAAGGTTTCAGCCATCTCATCGAGAAGCTTAAACGTTCTCTCATTAAGCTCTTCCACTGGTTTTGCTATTTTTCGCAAGATCGGATCTCCAAAAGGCAAGATCGTTTTGACTGCCATATTTTTATGCTCCCTTCACTTTATTAGGAGGTGTATACGCCCACAAGTCATTTGGCGTACACTCCAGAGCTGTACAGAGTGCATCGAGTGTCTCGGCTTTCATTTGTTTGGGTTGACTGGTTAGTAGTGCACTGATGGAGGCTGGGGACAGACTGTAATTTGCTTTCTCTTTCAATAGCCTTGCTAAAGCGGCTCCCGTCCATATCTCTCTTTCTGCCATTACTTTTCGCAGCATCCAGACAAGCATCTTATCACCTCTTAACCATTTCGGTATTAACTAATTTTATTAGGCACTGCCTAATATACCATATTTTGCACAAAAATAAAAAAACGCCAAAAAGCTTGGCGTTTTTGGCGTTCTAAGTCTCAGAACGATAGGTTTTGCCCAACTGTTCGCCTAATCCAAAATAATGACGGAAGTTGTAGATCAACGGATTCCAGGCCTGGGGATTCACGTGATGAGCTCCTTGGACAATCTGTTTGTCCGCATGTACATGACGCACCTCTGTCTCCACGATCGCAAACATATTGGCATAATCAGGAATGCGAATCGTGCGGACGACTGCTTCTAGCTGCAGCGAGCATTCCCCCACTCGCTTTGGACGTACTGTTTCGGAGTCGACAGGAGTCAAATTGGCTGCCTGAAACTTGTTCGCTTCATAGCGGAAGCCCAGCTCCTTTTTATAAGTGGGCATGGGATTGCTTCCTGTTAGTGGGGCCAATGCTTCCACCTGCTGCCACATAGAAGCATCCGGCAAATTGATCACACACTGCGGCCGCTGTTGCAAATTTTCCAATCCATGCGAGCCGAGCCCAAGTCCGAGAATGACATAACTGCCTAGCGCCCAGGAAGAAGAGATGGGACTAATATTGGTTGTGCCATCCTCATTTTCAGTCGTCAACAGGATGACGGGAGTTCCGTAATACAGGATTTTGGGTTGGATGGTGGTGTGGCTTAACATGAGGTAGGCCTCCTCTGACTAGAATGAACTTTCCACCATTCATTTTAGTCGAGGATTATTTCCATCACGCTCGAAGTATGATTGTATACTTAACCCGTTACATTACCGCGCTCCCGCTTTTTCGAGTATTTGCACAATCTCGTCATAGCCTCGTTCTTTTGCACGGTACAGGGGGGACTTTCCTTCGCTATCCGGGATATTCACATCAGCTCCGTGGTCGATTAGCAGTTGTACCATCTCTTGTTGTTTCTTTCCGCCATCGTTCAATACGATTGCTTCCATCAGTGCTGTCCATCCCGGATTGTTCACATGGTTGACGTCTACATCTGTCCGGGTAAGAAGCTCTTTTGCTACCTCCACATAACCATGCTCGGCAGCTGGAATCAAAGGTGTTCCTCCGTAGCGGTTGTAAATCTTCGTATCTGGACCAGCATCAATAACCAGCTTCAAAATCTCAAGATACCCTTCCGCTCCCGCATACAAGAACGGATTATCCTGGCGGTCGTCCTGAATATTGATATCAGCACCTGCTTCAATGAGGACTTTTACTGTTTCCACATGGTTGCCGTGTGTAGCTGCCATCACTGCTGTTCTTCCTCTACCATCCTGTGCGTTGATCTCAGCCCCTGCTTCTAGGCTCGACTTGACCTCATCTGTTTTGCCCTCTGCTGCGGCGGTGAGCATTTTACTGTTCAGTGCTTTTACTTCCTCTTGAGTTAGTGTCTGCTTTTTACCTGTTTTTGACTGTTGCTGTGGTGGTTGTGCTGGTGTTGGTTGCTGTTGCTGCTGCTGTGTGGTCGTTACTGTCGGGGCTGTTGTAGCCGGTTCATCCATGCAGCCTGTCAACAGCATTCCGAATGGGATCGCCGTGAGAATGAGTCTGTACATTGGGGTACCTTCCTCCTTGGTATGTCCTTGAGATAAAGGTCTAAGCCCGGTTGCGTACCGAGCTTAGATTGCCTGTTAACAGGTTTCGTTCGTTATTATTTTGTCGTGAAGGTCAATCCTGCCCATTGCCCTACTGGAGTAACGGAATACATGGTGTTTGGTTCTAATTTTCCACCATTCATAATCTCAAAGATTCCCGTAGCGCCTTTGCGTGTCGTTACTTTGTATTGGGCAACTAGCTCCGTCCCGTCTGGTGCTGTTAGCGTGATTTGGCGGAAAGCAAACAGTTCATCACGCGGATCCGTGCTCAGTCTTACCTCCAGCGTGGTTTCGTTTACTTCTGTTACGGAGCGAATCGTCAGTGGGTTGATCGCTTTCGCTGTAAATTCGGCATCTTTTATATCTGCCCAATCAGATGTAACGGTGTATTCTACGCCTGGAATCAGTGTCTCACCAGCTGGCAAACGGAATTTCGGCTCCTGACGACCATCTGTTGCTTGTGTGAAAGGAACATACGTCGCTACGATTGGTTCGCCACCCTCTGGCGTGATGTACACTTGTGCAGCTCTCAGAGAAGAAATAATCTCATAGCTTTTTCCACGGTAGCGATTATTTTCATCTAAAACAAAGTCCTGGCCATTTCGTTTCCCGGCATAAGCAGCAATCACATTTGAATAATCGGTTACTCCAGACCGCAAGCTTGATTCGAGTTCAATTGTATCATAGGCTACCTGACGAGCCTCTACCATGTCAATCATGTCGCTGTTCGTCTCAAAAGTACCAGCCTTGTCCTCTTTGTATGTCAGCGTGTAAGTCGTGCCGGAGACCTGAGGAGTCGTTGGCACAATGTAAGTAGCTGTTGTACCTGTTTTTAATTGTGGGATATTGCGAATAGTTAAATCGTTATCAAACTGGAAATTTTTCTGGGCTTGCGCAAGTTCAATATCTTCCGCGACGAGTGGAGCGGAGAAGGTAACTTCCAATGTGATTGGATTGAGCGGCTTGATTCTCTGTACTTCTGCATTTTCATCTGGTTGGGCATCCGTTGTCACGGAAACGTTCTGCGCGGTAGCCCATTCACCTACTGGTTCCACCCGATAGGTAACGTTCGCCTCCAGCTCTTCGCCATTCATAATTTCAAACGTTCCTGTTGCTCCTTTGCGCGTCGTGAATTTGTATTGGGCAACCAGCTCTGTTCCATCCGGAGCCGTCAACGTAATGCGACGGAGTGGAAAAATTTCTTCTCGCGGATCGCGTCGCAGTGTGACTTCAAGTGTTGTTTCATTCGTTGCTTTCACAGACTGGATGGTAAGCGGGTCGATATCTTTCGCAGTAAAGCTAGCATCACGGAAGTCAGCCCAGTCAGCGGAAACCGTGTAAGTGACACCCGGCTCAAGCTCCTCTCCCTCTGACAGACGGAATTTTGGCTCTTGACGACCATCCGTATTTTGGGTGAACGGAACGTAAGTAGCAATGATCGGCTCACCGTTTCTTGGTGTCAGGGTTACTTGAGTTCCACGCAAGGAGGAGATGATTTGGTACTCTCTCCCTTTGTAACGGTTGTCCTCATCCAGTTCAAAGTCAAGGCCACCTCGTTTTCCTGCGTACGCTTCGATTACATTTCCGTAATCCGTTACGCGGTCACTCAGGCGAGACTCTAGCTCAATGGTATCATTGTCTACTTGACGTGCCTCTCTCATGTTGATTTGTTCTGTGTTGGCTGTGAAAGTGCCTACTTCCTCGCCTTTGTAGCTGAAGGTATACGTCATCCCTTCCTCTTGCGGGGTAGTCGGTACGATGTAGGTAGACTTGAAGCCTGTTTTTAGCTGTGGAACATTTCGAATGGATAGGTCGTTATCGAATTCGAAGTTTTTCTGTGCGTTGTTGAGTGCGACTTCGTCTGAGCTGAGCGGCTCTGCGAAGGTGATTTCGAGAGTGATAGCATTCAGTGCCTTGATGCTCGTTACTTCGACTTCTTCTCTGTCATCCTGCTGATCATGAGAGGCTGCTCTCGCTACTGTATCCATGTTCAGAACGTTGAAAGGAACCGCTACCCCTGTTCCAAGCATCGAAGCGAGTAAAAGTAGTGAGAGGTGCTTTTTTGTTTTCTTCATACGATCATCTCCTTGTCTACGATGGGGGATCAACCCTCTGAATCTATCGTAGTCGGGAGAGATAAACTCCTACTAAACCTGTTATTAATTAACTATTTCATAAAGATTAACTTTTTCTAAAAAAATGACAGCTGAGAAAGGAAAAAACAAAAACGCCAAGGCTTTTGGCGTTTTTGCGTATGTGTGGAACGTATATGGCTACACCTTAAATCGGCTGATCATGTGTTGCAGCTCTTCTGCCATATCGGATAGAGCAGTAGCTGACGAGGCGATTTCTTCCATAGAAGCGAGTTGCTGCTGTGTGGCAGCTGAAACGTTTTGCGTACCATCTGCGGTCAAGTCTGAAACCTCGCTGACCAGCTCCATCGCTTTTACTACTTGTTCGGAATGAGCCGACACTTCTTGTGCGGATGCCGACACATCTTGAATCTGGTCGGCTACAGTGCCAATTGACATCTGAATTTGACCGAATGTTTCTCCTGCACGGTGAACGACGCGAATCCCTTCTTGTACTTCTCGGGTACCCGTTTCCATCGACTCAACAGCCATTCTCGTATCTGTCTGAATCGTACTGATTAACTGTGCGATTTTATGAGCAGACTGTGCCGATTGCTCTGCCAGCTTCCGCACTTCATCCGCTACGACTGCAAAGCCGCGTCCGTGCTCTCCTGCACGCGCTGCTTCAATAGCTGCATTGAGCGCCAGCAGATTCGTCTGGTCGGCAATACCCGTAATGACCTCGATGATCTCGCCAATCGCTTGTGAGTGATTGCCCAGACCGTCTACCACTCCGGACAGCTCGCGCATGGAAGCGTGGATGGCATTCATTTGTTGAACAGCCGCCTGAATCGACTGGTTGCCTTCCCCTGCCATGGTGGAAACCTCTCCTACCATATTGGAGGTTTGCTGGGCATTCGTAGCGATTTGACGAATCCCTCGCGACATATCCTCAATCGATCTCGCCCCATTTTCCACGCTCACGACTTGTCGATCCACGCCTGCCGCTACTTCCTGTACAGTAACCGCAATTTGCTCGGTAGCCCTGCTCGTCTGATCGGCACTTGCCGTCAATTGTTCTGCCGATGCCGCTACCTGCTCGGAAGTTCCACCTACCTGTCGGATGACAGTGGTTAAACTGCTTGTCATCTCATTGAATGAATTCGCCAGATCCCTGATCTCGTCACGACTTTTGACGACCAATGGCTCCACACGCAAATCACCGTCAGCGACTCTCTTCATTTCTGCCATCAAGCGCGCGATCGGTTGACGGATACTTGCCGTCAGCACAATAGCTAACAAAATGCTCGCGATCACTGATATTCCCATGACAATGATCATGTCCCGTTTGACTGACTCATACAGATGAGAGCTTTCCGTACCAAGACGTTGTGCTCCCTCACTGTTATACGTCATCATCGCGTCTAAATATTTCGCACGTTCCATGTATAGTTCACTACTTTTGATCTTAACCCGTTCCAATTCATCCATGTCTACTTGGGTAGCTGCGTTCCGAATGTCCATCTTTTTAGCAATCGCCATAAATTCAGGATTGAAGGCTTCGTAGTTTTTCAGTGCCTGCTTCAATCCCTCAAAATTTTTCCGGTCCTCTTCACCGAAAATCGTTTTCTCATAGCTGGTCAATAACCCGTCAATATAAGCAAATTGCTCGTCAACCATACCTGCATACTTGTTCTTTTCATCAATTCCTTCTGCAGAAAGGATCGTTTGGGTAAGTCCATAAACGGTTTCTAATGCCATGTTGATCTTTAAAATATCTTCCAATCCCGGGCGCCAATTCGTATTCATTTCCACCATCTTTTGATTCATCTGCTGCATCTTGTTAATGCTCGTTACACCCGTAAATAGGATGAGTAGCAGGATAAATGCGAATGCACCACCCAGCTTTTTGCCGATCGTCCATTTCATTTCGTAAACACCACTTTTCTTGACTTATGATAATAGCGTAATCTCCTTTTCCCGCCCAACTCAGGGGATAAACCTTATTCAGAACAAAAATATTACTCTTTACACAAAAATTAAAATCCACAATTCAGAAAACTCCTGTAAGATAGATGAAAATGAATCGGAATGGAGGACGAATGATGCAAAACTACGACGTCATCATCGTTGGGGCAGGATCAATGGGAATGGCAGCTGGCTACTATTTGGCCAAACAAGGGGTACGTACCCTCATGCTCGATGCCTTTGATCCACCGCACACCATGGGCAGCCATCACGGCGATACTCGAATCATTCGGCATGCCTATGGAGAAGGCAAGCAGTACGTCCCGCTTGCATTGCGAGCGCAACAACTGTGGTCTGAATTGGAGGAAGCAGCAGGCACCCCTATCTTCGCCAAGACAGGCGTATTGAACGCAGGGCCGTTGGATTGTGAATTCTTGAGGGAAATTCAGGAGAGCGCCGAGCAATACTCCCTTCCTTTGGAAGTGCTCAGTGCCGATGAGATCATGCAGCGCTGGGCAGGGATACAATTGCCGGCTGACTACTACGGTTGTCTGGAGCCTAGCTCGGGTGTACTGTATTCCGAAAACGGCATCCGAGCCTATCGAGAGCTGGCCCTTGCCGCAGGAGCAACGCTGTTAACCAATACGCGGGTCACACAATTGGAGCCAGCAGGTGCCGGAGTCATCGTTCATACGGAATCTGCAAGCTACCATGGCGATAAAGTTCTCTTATCAGCGGGAGCGTGGAACGGATCACTCCTCGACGCATTGGGCTTGTCCATTCCTCTCGCGCCGACACGTAAAACAGTCGCTTGGTTTGGTGCCGACGAGAGCAGATACCGTGCAGATTGCTTCCCCGCTTTCATCTTTCGCCTAAACGACTCCATGTTCTACGGCTTCCCTAGCTTTGATGGCACTGGTGTAAAAATCGGACGCCACGACGGCGGACAAGCTATCGAGCCTGACAAGCTGGAACGAACCTTTGGCAGCTATTTATCAGACGAAGGAGATGTTCGTTCTTTCTTGGAAGCATATATGCCTGGGGCGGCCGGACCTTTGCGACAAGGCAAGGTATGCATCTACACGATGACACCAGATGAGCATTTCGTCATTGATCGTCATCCAGAGCATCCACAGATTGTCTTTGCAGCGGGCTTTTCGGGGCACGGTTTTAAATTCGCCAGCGCAATTGGGGAAGCGACCAGCCAACTGCTCGTAGAGGGAGTATCTACCCTTGATTTGTCCATGTTTTCGTGGAAACGATTCTCCTGTCAGGATTGAGTGAAAAAGCCTCTTGCCGTGGTGATGGCTTGAGGCTTTCTTTTGCTTTACCACTCCCAAGACAAGGAACCGATTTGCGCTGTGATTCGACTGCTTTCTTGAACCGAATGTCCGGAAACACGCATGATGTAGCGACCGTTATCGTATGGAAACAAATAGGCAAAGCCAGGGCGAGTTGCCTGATTGGCCAGATAAGCGGATCTCATTGCTCCCTCTCTACGTTGTTCATTCAAGAATGCAATCATGGCATTCGCGCGTTTGATACCTGCCCCATGCCCGTAATATAAACCACCACCGAGAACCACTGCGTTTTCTCCTTGCCACTGCGGTGTCGCGCGATTGTAATCCGGATTAGGAAAATACACCACATCTCCAGGCAAGAATGTATTTGTCCTCAACGTTTGCAAGTCCAGATCCTGGTCGTACCGCCAGTCATAAAGCAGGATGTCCGCAAACATCCTCTCGAAGTCAGGTAAACGAATGGACTGTAGCACGGCATGATAAATAATAATGACCATGGCAGTCGCGCACTCTGTAGCGTATTTGTTGCCCTCTCGAAAAATATTGATGATCCCGCTGGATGGTAACACTCCCGGTCGCAAGCGAAATCCGCCCTGGTCTGTTCGAATCCAGTACACTGGGTTGGCACGCGAATTTTCAAAGGTAGAAAAGGCCAGGCCGCTATCGTTCAGTGCTATGGCAGACCTCACCAGATGGTCGCGCATTTTCAGCTCGAACTGCAAGAGATCAGGAGTCGGGTATTCAAATACTTCCCGGCTGTCTGCCATAATGGCTACCGTTTCACGCTGTACCGCATTTAATCCCCATTCCGATGCAATGGCGGCGGGATTAACTGGTCTCCCCGCTATCACAAGCATATACAACCTCCTCTTCGCACACTGTCCTTCTTATTTGTATGCGAACGCCCATGTCCAAGTGATCGACGAAGAAAAACCATCCGAGAAGCACTGAATGTCTTTTTGGTTTGAGTCAACATAGTGGAGGAGAAGAAAAAGCACAGTTCTCTTCGACTCTGACACGCCAGCATGTGGGATTCACTGGCCGTCTCCACTTCAAAAAGGGGACCGTCGAGCCAAAGCCACCCTACGGGCGGGAGTTTCTCAAGGAAGAAGTGTTCGACAAGCGTGCTCCCCTTTTTGAAGTTCCGACTGAGTAGGCGTTGTCAAGGTCTACGAGCTCTGTGCTTTTTCTTCTCACCAGCTTTGTCCTTCTTCCCCACCACAACTTATAAATTCCTATCTAGTAAAAAATCCCCCGCCTGCTTTACCAGACGAGGGTTCTCCTTTAGCCTTGTGCTTGCTTAATAGCATGTGTGGTTGGGGTCGGGACGTGCTTTAAGCGCGAGAACATATAACAGCCGACAATGACGATGACACTGCCAAGCAGTTGGATGATGGTCATACGTTCCCCGAGCAATAGAAAGGCGAGAATCGCAGTGAAAATGGGATTGAAATTGAGGAACATACCCGCAGAGGTTGCGCCCACCTCCTGCACACCGATATTCCACAGCACCATGCTGACCACCGTCGCCAGTACGCCGACATAAAACAACGACAGCCAAAACGTCCAGTCTGTGTTGCTGATCGTAAACGTCGTAACATTGAAGGGCAGCATCAGCGCGACACCAAATATACCCGAGTACAGTGTGGACATCATCGGCGAAACAGTCTTCATCGCCCAACGCCCGCATACAGAGTAAATCCCCCACATGGCCACAGCGGCGAGCATCCACAAATCACCCGAGTTAAAGTGCAGCTGGGACAAGTGTGTGATATCACCCTTCGTCATGACCACGAGTACGCCCGCAAACGAAACAAGCATCGCCACAATCTGCAACGGTCTGATTTTTTCACCCATGAGTAAAAAAGAAAAAATCGCGATCGAAACCGGATTCAGCGTGGACAAAAGGCCGACATTGGTCGCGTCCGTCCGTTCGAGTGCCCAAAACATGAATAAATTAAAGAGTGCTACGCCGGTCACTCCCATCACAATCAGCGGAATCAACGACTCACGGGTCGGCAAAATCCGCTTTTCGCGAATCCAGACCACCGGCAACAAGCAAACGATAGCGATAAGCCAGCGCAAATTGGTCAGCGTCAAGGACGACGCGTGCCCGACAAGAAACTTACCGACAACGAAATTGCCTCCCCAAAGGAAGCTGGTACTGAGTAATAGGACGATATAGAGCGGTCTCATGCTGCCTCCTGCCAAGTTGAAAGAGTCGTGGAGCTATTATTTGTCCTCTATCATACACCTTTCGCCAGCATTTGGGCGGTCACGATGCACTTTCCATTTTTATCCTTTCGCAGACGTGATCCACTTCTCCATGAAAATCAATTCATCTCGCTCATACCCAAGCTGATTGTAAAAGGCTTGTACACCATGATTGGCCGGCTCGATCAACAGATTAATCTTTTCACACCCGATATTCGCCATCCGCTTTTCCAGCTCATCCATCAGACTGCTCCCTATGTCTTGTCCCTGGAAATCCGGATCGACAGCCAGATGATTCACCCATCCCCGCCGCCCGTCATAGCTGCCCATTACAGCTGCTACCATCCTGCCCTCCTCATTCATTGCCACCAAGAAAAGCTCTGCGTCACGATCCAGCTTTTTCAGCAGACCCTCACATGTGTCCGATCTGGAAAGCTGGAGTCCGGCTCGCTGCCATAGCTGAGTGACTTCCTCGTATTGTTGCAAGGAGAACGACTCAATTCTCACGTTTAATCACCACCACTCTGTATTTTTATTCTAAACAACCAATATTTATTCAGTAAGTGTAATACAAAAAGGGGCTATCTAACAGCCCCTTCCTTCACACAGCCAACCACGACATGATTACCGGCAGCAAGGTAAACGCCCACACCACTGTAATCATGGCTCCAGCAATCACAGCCAAAGTCGCGCTGCTTCCTTCTGCTTCCCCTCGCTCTAACGCTTTTACCATCCCCAACGCATGAGCGCCCATTCCGTACATCAAGCCGATGGAGACAGGATGCCGGAGCTTCATCCTTTTTATAATTGTAGGAGCCAGAAAAACGCCCGCGAAGCTCGTTAGCATGCCGAATACTGCCGTCATCGTCGGCAATCCGCCAATTGCCTCGGTCACACTCACCGCGATCGGCAGTGTAATGGAGCGAGGAATGACGCTAAGCGCCGCTTCTTTTCCCAATCCAACCAGCATCGTCGTAGATACTCCCGCGATGATGGCGATGAGAGAACCCGTAGCAAGACTCGTCAAAATCATTCGGCGATGCGCCATTAATACGGACCAATTTCGGTACAACGGAACCGCAAATGCGACGGTAACTACACTCATCATCTCGCTAATGAACGACGTCGCTTCACTGTAAACCTGATAAGGAATGCCCGTGAAAAGCAAAAACAGAATCAAGCCGACCGGTGCCAATATGGCAGGAGAAAACAAGAGAGACGGTTTCTTCTTGTTGAATCGTTTTGCCGCATAGAAGAAAACGAGCGTCAGGATCAGGCTAGACGTTTTCCACAGGATCATGCTGCTTCACCTCTCCACGATTGAACATACGCTCAGCAACAACACCTGTTGAAATCATCACAAGCGCACAACCGCTCACTACGACCACGAGTACCAGCAATCCTTTTACTCCCAAGAGCCATGGATATTGCATCATACCGACCAACGAAGGAACGAAAAACAGGATCATTTGTGAAAACAACAGCGTAGCTCCCGCTTCCACCCACTGTAGACGTATCCAGCCGCTATATAGACAAATAAACAAGAGCAAAAGTCCGATCAGACTGCCGGGAACAGGTAAGTGAAAAAACGAGGACACCCATTTTCCAATCCAGGTGAAACCGAACAAAAGCAAAACTTGTGCAATGATGGAGAACCATCTTTTCATCGAGACCACCCCGGTTCCTCTACAAAAGTTGTTCAAAAATCATCTTTTGAACTAGGTACCTTCATTCTAAATCGTCTCGATTCCATTCGTACAATACATATAAATCATCAATTCTATTCCATTTGGTTATGGCTATACATTTTTTCTACAAACGAAATAAAGGCCTTTGTCGCATGCGATAAATACCCTTCTTTTCGATAGATCAACGCGTACTGCCAGTCAATGACAGGGTAGGAAATGTTGACGGTGTGCAATTGTCCGTTGTTCAAGCGTCTCACGATGGAACGGGGAACGAGTGAAATCCCCAGCTGCGTAGCTACCATCTCTCCGACAAAATCCCATAAAGAGCTCATGTAGGCGACTTTCGGCTCGAAGCCGGACAGCATGCACGCATGGCGCACCACATCATGCATCGCGTACTCCTCGGTAAACAAGATGAAAGCCTCGTCCTTGAGCTGTTCCAGGCTCACCTCAGCCACTCCCGCGAGCCAATGCTCCCGATGAACAATCGCGACGAGGTCCTCCGCGAGCAAGGGAACAGCCACGAATTTCTCCTGATCCGCTGGAAGCACGGTTAATGCCACATCGATGCTTCCTTGCTCCATTTGGATTTCAAGCAGCTTGGCACTGTATTCCCTCATCTCGATATCGATGCCTGGATACTGCTTTTTAAACAAGGCAATCACATTCGGCAGGAGAAAAGAACCCACGGTCGGCATCATGCCCAGTTTGACCCGACCACGCTCGACATTTCGTATTTCTGCAATGGACGATGTCATCCCCTCCATGAGCTGCAGCACTTTTGTTGCATAGCTGTAGACCATTTCCCCTGCGTCTGTCAGATCCATCTTCCGCTCTGTCCGATCCAGCAGAACGACCCCCAGCTCTTCTTCCAATGCTTTTATCATTTTGCTGATGGAAGGCTGCGAGACGTGGAGGGATTGCGCGGCCTTCGTAAAGTTTTTACGTTTAACTACTTCCACAAAGTATTGCAGCTGTCGAATATCCATGGATGTCCTCCGTCTTCGTCCAATCAAATCGTTAGCTACAGATTACCACAGCGGTGAGCTCACGAAAAAGCCAGGCACGCATTCGCGCCCTGGCTGTTCATCCATCGTGATTTACTTCACGGTTATCTGCAATTTCACTACTTTTCCATTGTACGTAGCCGCGATCGTTGTACGCCCTGCCTTGAGAGCCGTGATCTTGCCATCTGCTACAGTCGCAATCGAACTGTTCGTGGAAATCCAGTCCGCTTCGGTTGTGATATCCACTTTCGTTTTGTCGGTATAAACAGCAGATACCTTCACGTCTTTTGATTCGCCGACCTTGAGGGTAACCTTTTTCGTGTCATATTCCAGCTTGGAGATGACAGCCGATTCTACAGGAATCGTGATCGTTTTGCCTCCGTAAGTCGCTTTGATCTTCGTTTTGCCAGAGCTTACAGTCGTCACGACTCCATTTTCTACTGTGGCGACTTTATCATTGTCAGATGTCCACTTTGCTTTGCTTGTCACATCAACTTTTTCTTTGTTGGACAGAGTAGCCAACAGCTTAATGGACTGGGTAGTATCTGGACGCAGGTACAGCTTTTTCTGGTCACTCTCCAGCTTGGAGACAACATCCACCTCTACCGAAATCGATACGTTTTTTCCTCCGTACTTCGCCTTGAGCTTGGTCTTGCCCGAGCCTACTGCCGTCACCAAACCATTCGTGACGGTCACGACTTCCGTGTCATCACTTTCCCACTCTGCACTGGTAGTTACATCAGCGGTTGTCTTGTCCGAAAAGGTTGCTGTTGCGTTAATCTGTTTCGTACCTCCCACGCTAAGAGCCAGTTTCTTCTGGTCAACAGAGAGCTTGGAAATCACTTCGATCTCAACAGGGATGCTCACGCTTTTGCCCCCGAAGCTTGCTTTTACTCTTGTTTTGCCAGAATCAACGGCTGTCACCAAGCCTTTTTCAACTCTTGCAATGTCACTGTCAGAGGAAGTCCACTCTGCTTGCTGTGTGACGTCTTCTGTCGTTCGATCAGCGTATTGCACGCGAACAGTCAACTGCTGGGTCCCAGCTTTTTTCAATGTTATTGACTTTGTATCAGCCACGAGCTTGGAAATCTTCTTCTGTGTGCTGGCTGTCGTCTCGGAATTTGCCAATGCCGGTACTTGACCGACACTAGAAAAGATGAGCCCAACTGTAACAGCGGCAGCGAGCAGACCTTTTGGCCAGTTTCTCTTTCTCACACTTCCATCTCCTTTTTTCCCCTCTACTTTTCCATCATTTTCTATATCGGTAAAACAGCCATACTTGTTGAATACAAAATAGCAAACAAAGTCATTACTCTTCTGCCCATGTCCCCGCCAAGGGAGCAAAGTGCTGCATAGCCAAGGCTCCGGCCCCCATGACAATGGCTTCTCCTTGCAATTCGGACGGAATCACCCGAAATTTGCCCTTGAATGGCTCCCATATCACCTGGTCGCGATGCTCCTCGACCAGATCGATGATTTCGCGATAATTCTCTACCAAATCACCGCTTACGATCACCGTATCTGGATTGTACATGCAAACAATATTATTGATCGTGATTCCGATGTACAACGCTGTACGGGAGACAATTTCCTTCGCCCAGCGTTCGTCGTTCCGTGCTGCCGCAAACACTTGACGGACATCACTGACATCCTTCACACGACGCGCTTCCATGATCAATGAATTTTCGTCTATGTAGGTTTGCAGACATCCGCGCTTACCGCATTCGCACAGATTCCCATTCGGATCGAGGGTCGTATGCCCCAGCTCTCCTGCGCTATTGGACCCTCCGCGAAACACTTCGCCATTAATAATCAAAGCAGAACCGATTCCCGTGCCAATGCCGATCAAGGCTGTCTTGTTCGAGCCTTTGGCAGAGCCATACAAGTACTCCGAGAGGATTTTTACCTTCAAATCGTTGTCGATTACGGTTTTGATTTGCAGCTTTTTTTCGATGAGGCTGGCGAACTCTACGTCCTTCCAGTCCAGCGTAGTAGAGAGCTGAACAATCCCTCGCTCATAATTGATCACACCCGGCACCCCAATGCCTATCCCGACCACTTTTTCCAGTGGAATACCTGTGTGGTTGAGCATTCCTTTGATCTCGTCGCAAATCAGCTCAGCCGTCTCGTCTGGTGTTGAATCCTGTGTCTTGTGATCCACCCGATGCTGCGCGATGATCGCTTCGCTAAAGTCCATAATTCCAAAGCTGATGCGCTTTTTCGCTATATCGACGCCGATTGTATAAATAGCCCCCGGCTCGATATCGAGCATGATGGCCTTTCTTCCCACGCCAGATGAGGTCAGCTCCGTCTCCCGAACAAGCCCCTCTTCGCACAGCTCACTAACGAATCTGCCAA
Source organism: Brevibacillus jepli (assembly GCF_047229145.1). Classification (NCBI taxonomy): domain Bacteria; kingdom Bacillati; phylum Bacillota; class Bacilli; order Caryophanales; family Paenibacillaceae; genus Brevibacillus; species Brevibacillus jepli. The sequence continues at coordinate 30,260 of NZ_JBFEFW010000013.1, read as the reverse complement.
TCGATGTGGCACTCATCCGCGTAATTTTGGCGATTTCGGCTCGTGAAATGGGCCTTTGCTTTTTGATAATATCGAGGATCATTTGTTTGTTATGCTGCTTGGTGACGTCCTGATCTTGTTTCACGATTTTTTTCATCATACAAAACTCCTATCTTGCTTGAATTCCCGTTAGCATTCCTGCGCGATTATTCTCACACTACCTGTCGCCATTTATTACGTCAACTGGCGCCAGAAAACTTGTCTGATGACCAAACAAAAACCACCCGATCACCTCGGATGGTTTCTATGTTGCTTTCACTTGTTGTTGTTCAAATCATACGGTGTCTCTTGGTAAACGTAATAGTTTAGCCAGTTGGAAAACATCAGATTCGCATGCGCCCGCCAGGTGACGATTGGATCGCGGCTCGGATCGTCCTTTGGATAGTAATGTCTCGGTACCGCAATATCCAAGCCTTTGTTCACATCCCGCTGGTACTCATCCTGAAGAGTAGTCGGATCATACTCGGAATGTCCCGTCACGAAGATTTGTCTGCCATCCTTGGTCGCTACGATGTAGACTCCTGCTTCATCAGACTCGGACAAAATCTCCAGCTCAGCTACCTTCTCGATGTCTTCCCTGCGATTTTCCGTATGCCTGGAATGCGGAATGTGGAAGTAGTTATCAAATCCGCGGAACAGCTTTACATTTTGCTTATTCAGCGTATGAGGGAAGATTCCGAACATTTTATCTGGCAAAGGATGCTTCGGAACGCCAAAGTGGTGGTAAAGACCCGCTTGTGCTCCCCAACAAATATGCAGTGTCGAAGTGACGTTCTCCATTTTCCAATCGAGAATTTCTGTCAGCTCCTGCCAATACGTGACGTCCGTGAACTCGAGCATCTCCACAGGCGCTCCCGTGATGATCATGCCATCAAATCGCTGGTCACGGATCTCCTCAAACGTTTTATAAAACATCGATAAGTGTTCTTCCGACGTATTTTTGGACGTATGACTGGACATGTGCAAAAGCACGATTTCCACCTGCAGCGGTGTATTCCCCAGGAGGCGGAGCAACTGTGTTTCCGTCGTTTCCTTGACTGGCATCAGGTTAAGAATGACGATCCTGAGCGGTCGTATGTCCTGTGTGAAGGCACGGCTCTCCTTCATCACAAAAATATTTTCCTGGGCGAGTATTTCCGTTGCAGGCAATTCGTCGGGCAATTTGATTGGCATAAAGATCCCCCTTTCCATCCTTTGAACACAGGTAGAAAAACAATAATCCGACAAATTCGACAAAAATACTAGCCTTCCTGCTAATCACATAGGGGAAAGTTTAGAAAACTTTGCTACGCCAAGCGTCCGATAGTAGAAAAAACCCCCTTGCAAACTCGTTGCAAGAGGTCTTCCCTTAAATCCACCCGCGTGCCTCCATCGCCTCTGTAATCCGCAAAAGCGAGATCATGTAGGCTCCCGTACGCAAGTCGACCTTGTAGTTATCTGAGAGTTCTTTTACCGCTCGATAGGCGTTAATCATTGTCGTTTGGAGCTTCTCGTTTACTTCCTGCTCGGACCAATAGTAATTCATCAGGTTTTGCACCCACTCGAAATAAGAAACGGTTACTCCACCTGCGTTGGCGAGAATATCAGGAATGACGGTCACTCCTTTTTCCCTCAAAATGGCGTCCGCATCCGGTGTAGTTGGTCCGTTTGCCGCTTCTGCTATCCACTTAGCCTGAATGCTGTGAGCATTCGCTGCGGTGATGACATTTTCCAGTGCGGCCGGGATCAAAATGTCCACTTCCAGCTCTAATAGCTGCTCATTGGATATGACCGTACCACCTACATATTCCAGAATGGTGGCGTTATCTTTTAACTGGCCTACCTTTTCGATGTCCAGTCCTGCCGCATCATAAATACCTCCACGTGAATCACTCACCGCCACGATTTTGAAGCCCAGCTCCGTCAAAAGCCTCGCTGCTATTCTTCCTGCATTGCCAAAGCCTTGAATCGCGACAGTTGTTTGTTCCGGCTTGCGGGAAGAATCTTTTAATGCCTCTAGTATGGTAAAGACACATCCACGGGCAGTCGCTTCGTTTCTTCCTTTAGAGCCGCCGACAGAGAGCGGTTTGCCAGTGATGACTCCTGGAGAATACGCTCCTTTTAATCTACTGTAAGTATCCATCATCCAGCCCATAATCTGCGGGGTCGTATAAACATCAGGTGCGGGTATGTCTGTCTCTGGTCCGACAATATCAGCGATGGCTTCCATGAAGCCGCGGCTGACTCGTTCCAGCTCGTTCTTGCTGAATTCGTGAGGATCACATATGACGCCGCCTTTTCCGCCGCCATAAGGAAGACCAACCACGCCACATTTGAATGACATCCACATAGAGAGTGCCTTTACTTCATCCATCGTCACATCCGGATGAAAGCGAATCCCTCCCTTGGTCGGTCCTACCGCGTCATTATGCTGAGATCGGTATCCTTCGAACACTCGAACACTTCCATCATCCATCTTCACAGGAAAGCTGACGGCCAATACCCGTTTGGGTCGCTTTAAAATTTCTACAGCATCGCTTCGCAAGCCCAACAATGCCGCTGCTGCATCAATTTGTTTCTGCACAATCTCGTATGGATTCAGGTTTTCTTTCTCTACTGTCTTTAGCATCTCTCTTCCTCCCCAATACTTTTCACATGCGTTTTCTATATCACCTTGGCGCAGAGCTAAAGGATGAATGGAGTAATTATATACGATGCATGTAAATTCAGACAATTTATTTTCTTTGTTTTCACATTATTGTGTTATTTTTGGCAAACAAATAAAAAACGCCCGATGCATCTTCTCGACACATCAGACGTTTTTCTCCTATTTTTTCAAATAAGCCTTCATCAGCTTTGTTTTCGTATCCCACATCTCTTCACTGATGTGCAGACGATAATGCTCCGGATTCAGCATACGCAAGTATTCTGGCCAGAACAGCTTGAGCTGCTCACGATGGTAGTCACGTATCTCCTGGAGAGTCGGCAGCTCATATACCAGTTCGCCATCCACAAACACTGGAACCAAGAGGGACTCTGCCTGGTAGTTCTCCAAATGCTTGCTCAAATACGTATGGCTCGGATGGAACAAATGGAGAGGGGCTCCATCTTCAACTGCTGTTTCATGCGGGAAGCACATGTAGTCAGCGATCGCTTTGCCTGTTTCCGGATCGATCAATCGGTACATATCTTTGATGCCCGGCGTTGTGACTTTTTCCGGATTCCCGGAGATTTTGATGGTCGGCTGGTATTCTCCGTCCGCGCCTTCGCGCGCCACCAGCTTGTATACGCCTCCGAGCGTCGGCTGATCCGCTGCCGTGATGAGCTGTGTTCCTACTCCCCAGCTATTTACGCGTGCTCCCTGTACTTTCAGGTTCATAATCGTGTGCTCATCGAGATCGTTGGAAGCGACAATTTGCACATCGGTCATGCCTGCCTTATCAAGCATTTCGCGAGTCTTGCAGGACAAATACGTCAAGTCGCCACTGTCCAAGCGCACCGCCGTCAGCTTTTTACCTTGTTTCTCCAGGCGTTTTCCGACCTTGATTGCATTGGGCACGCCGCTTTTGAGCGTATCGTAAGTGTCGACCAGCAAGGTTACCTGTCCTGGTAGAGCTGCTGCGAAGCGCTCAAATGCTTCCTCCTCACTCTCGAAGCTCTGTACCCATGAGTGAGCGTGCGTCCCTTTTGTCGGAATGCCAAACATTTTCCCTGCCAGCATGTTCGAGGTTGCGTCGAAGCCAGCCAAATAAGCTGCCCGCGTCCCCCACAGGGCTGCATCTGCCTCCTGTGCCCTTCTTGTTCCGAACTCCATCAGAACGTCATTGCCTGCCACGTTTTTAATCCGCGAAGCTTTAGTCGCAATCAGCGTCTGGTAATTCATGTAGTTCAACAGGGCCGTCTCAACCAGCTGCGCTTCCATGACACGCCCCTCTACACGAATCAATGGCTCGTTCGGGAACACCATGGTTCCTTCCTTGACGGAGTAGAGCGAGCCCTTAAAACGAAGCTGGCGCAGCTCCTCCAAGAACTTCGGATCGTAGTTCTCCTCTTGTTCACTCAAATACTTCAGATCGCTTTCTTCAAAGCGCAAATTTTTTATATAAGAAACAATACGTTCCAATCCGGCAGATACGGCATATCCATTGCCAAAAGGCAGCTTGCGGAAAAACGCTTCGAATACGACCTTCTGATTGTGTGTACCGTTCACCCAATGGGCGTACATCATGTTTATTTGATATTTATCTGTGTGTAGTGCCACACCAAAAGATTGCATGTCACTTAGGCCTCCTGTGTATTCCTTTCTATCATCATACCAGAAGCGTCCGCTGGTGCCCATCCGCTGTGGAGGATATGAGGGAATGTGGTATAGTATGTGGATAAAAAGAGAAGCAATCGTACAGGCTGGGAGTGAGATTATGTTGGAAAGAAAAATCGTTACGATTAGTAAAGGATTGCCCAAAAGTAATATGTACAACGGGAAAGAGTATCTCTCCGGCATTTGGAAGGAAGAAGCAGACGAGCTCGTCGTTCGTGCGGAGAAAATTGATGACGACGATATCGCGAATCCACAATACCATGGTGGTCCAGACCGCGTCGTCTGTGCGTATCCTTTTGAACATTATGCCCATTGGGAGAAGAAATTCGGCCAACCTCTGACCAATTCGGCATTCGGAGAAAATCTCACCCTTGCAGGCATGACCGAAGAACAGGTCTGCATCGGGGATGTGTATCAATTCGGTGATACCATTCTGCAGGTTACCCAAGGCAGATATCCGTGTGCGACCATCAACAAGCGAAACAACAATAATCAGCTGCTCAAAGCAGTGGTGGAAATGGGCTATACAGGCTATTTCTTCCGTGTCTTGCAGGAAGGGACGATCAAGCCGGACGCGAAGATTACCCAAATCACTGCCCATCCGCAGCAAGTAACGGTGGCATCGATCCACCACTTGTACTTCCACGACAAATCACCGTCCCAAGAGACGATACAGCGTATGCTCGAGGTAGAGGAATTGGCTCTGCCCTGGCGTAATAAATTATTGGAAAAACAGCAGCAATAACGAAAGGAACGTCTCATGCGAATTAATAAGTTCATCAGTGAAACCGGCATTTGCTCGCGAAGAGAAGCAGATAAATTAGTCGAGGCCAAACGCGTGACGATCAACGGCCAGGTCGCGGAACTGGGAAGTACGGCTGAGCCTGGCGATGACGTGCGCATTGATGGCAAGCCACTCGGTACCAAAAAGAAAGACGTCTACATCGCCTTGAACAAGCCCGTCGGGATTACGTGCACGACTGAGCTGCATGTCAAAGGAAACATAATCGACTTTGTGGATCACCCGGAGCGGATTTTTCCCATCGGGCGTCTGGACAAGGATTCGCAGGGCCTCATCCTGTTGACCAATGACGGGGATATCGTAAACAAAATTTTGCGTGCCGAGAACAATCATGAAAAAGAATATATCGTCACGGTAGACAAGCCCATAACGGCAAATTTCTTGCACGGAATGGCAAATGGCGTGCGCATTCTGGGAACGACCACAAAACCGTGCAAAGTAACCAAAGTCGGTGATCGCGTCTTCAATATCGTGCTGACGCAAGGTCTGAATCGACAAATCAGACGGATGTGCCAGGCATTCGGCTATCAGGTGCGGAAGCTTGAGCGGATTCGCATCATGAACATTTCACTTGGTCATTTAAAACTGGGACAATGGCGCAATCTAACGGCCAAAGAATTGACGGATCTGAACAAAAGCTTGTGAGATAGAGACGGTTTTGGAGTATGGAAGGTGTGCTCCTTGCCGTCTTTTTTTATGCGGGAGAATTTTTTGTTTTTACTGAAAACTCCATTTACACGTCCCTCTTCTGCGTTTACCATATAGGAAACCATACGAGAGAAAAGAGGTGGAGAGATTCGCCCGGCTCACTTTTCGGGTGAATCATAGGACGATGAAACTGGTTTGTGTCGATTGCAGCAAGGAAGTGCCCGCACACTCGTTTGACTATCAATGCGCTTGTGGCGGCTTGTTTGACATCATCCACGATACGGCTCATCTGGATGCCGATCGATTGAAGCGCGTCTTTCATGAGCGGCTGTCAGAGCGCATTACCCCTTATGCGAGCGGAGTATGGCGCTACAAGGAGCTGATTTTTCCCGAGCTTCCTGAAGAATACATAACGACCAAGTACGAAGGAAATACAGGGTTATACGCTTCTGAACACATCCGATCGTATGTAGGAAGCAACAGCAAGGTATGGCTGAAGGCGCAGAGCGAGAACCCAAGCGGTTCGTTTAAAGATAACGGAATGACCGTCGCCGTCTCACATGGTCGCTCCCTTGGCTATCAACGCTTCACCTGCACATCGACTGGTAATACCTCATCCTCTCTCGCCATGTATGCTGCACTTGCCCATGGTGAATCGTACGTGTTTGTCCCGAACAAAAACATTTCGTTGAATAAAGTCATGCAAACGCTCGCCTACGGAGCGAAGGTCATCAGCTTTGATGGCACCTACGATGATGGCATCCACTTTTACGAGCAATACAGCAAGGAACTCGGTCTCTACATCTGCAATTCCATCAATCCATTCCGCATCGAAGGCCAGAAGAGCATCGTGTACGAAATCGCTCAATACCTTAACTGGAGCCTGCCGGATTGGGTCATCATCCCTGGCGGAGCGCTGAGCAATGTGACTGCTCTGGGTAAGGGCTTGCAGGATTTGAAAAATCTTGGCTTCATTGAAAAGGTACCTCGGGTGGCGCTCATACAGGCTGAAGGCGCCAGTCCGTTCCATCGCATGGTCGCAGGCGGCCATACCGAGCTAACACCGGAACCCAACCCATATACACGCGCCTCTGCACTAAACATCGGCAATCCGCCCAGCTGGAAAAAAGCACTACGCACTTTGGAAGAAACGAATGGCATTACCTGCTCCGTGACCGATCAAGAAATTCTCGACGCCAAAGCATGGGTAGACAAGAGCGGGATTGGCTGCGAGCCTGCCTCTGCTGCTACTGTCGCTGGATTGCGCAAGCTCATCGCAGGTCAGGTGATCGACAAGGACGAAACAGCCGTGTGCATTTTGACGGGTAACATGCTGAAGGACACCGATGCATTGCATGAATATCATATGGGGGAATCAACGTCCGCGAGCTATCCGAATAAAATTGTCTCTGCACAGCTTACGTTAGAAGCGATTGGCGCCATGCTTTCGTAACACTCCAACTGTATTTTCTTTGATCAACATACGCGAATGATTTGCTATCCTTTCAATATCCTGTTATGCTAGTATAGAATTATTTTTGTTCGAAGCAACGGATAGCGTAGATAACAAATTTCGTCTTGATGACCTGAGAGCAAGGATAGTATTATATGTGTGGTTATCACACTAGGAGGCAATAACAATGGAACAAGGTACAGTAAAATGGTTTAACGCAGAAAAAGGTTTTGGTTTTATTGAGCGCGAAGGTAAAGAAGACGTATTTGTTCACTTCTCTGCTATCCAAGGCGAAGGTTTCAAATCCCTTGACGAAGGTCAAAAGGTTACTTTTGACGTAGAACAAGGCCAACGCGGACCACAAGCTACTAACGTTCAAAAAGTTTAATATAGCCATACAAAAAAACAGACTCCTGTAACGGGGTCTGTTTTTTTGTTGGATGAAACACAAACGAAAAACCCTACTCACGTAAAATGAGCAGGGAATGCTACAAGAACAGTAAATGGTAGACTCAGTATAGCACAGTCCACATCGCTTCCTAAAATTTTTATCGTATTTAGCCGAGAAGACTCCCACTTCCAAGTCATGCATAGCTTGACGAAAGTGGGGGGTGAATCGGCTTCGGACAAGGGAACATTCGCCCTCTCTGACCGAAAAGCGAAAACCAAGCAGGTAGGTCAGAGAGCAGAGTCCACGTACACGTTTTGTCATAACCGAGGAATTACGGGGATTCTTGGGTAATCTCTCGGTTGCGAGAGATTACCCAAGAATCCCCCACTTCAAGGCGCTAGCCTAAGTGGTGGGATCGTTCAAATTTTCAAAAACGGATTATTCGGCCGTGGGCAATCTGGAACGTTGAATATGCGTAATTTGCCCCCGTGCTACACGTAATAGCCCGTCCTTTTCCATCTTTTTCAGTGTCCGACTAATCACTTCACGAGCAGTCCCCAGCTCAATCGCCAATAGATCATGCGTAATCGCAAGCGTATCATTCTCCGCACGTGTATGCTCGATCAAATATTCGGAAATTCGTACACGAATGGATTTGAAGTTAATGTCGTCAATTAAGTTCGACATGATAATCAGACGCCGGGCGAACGATTTAAAAATATACTGGCGAAAATCTTGATGCTTCTCAATCCATTTCTTATAAACCTTCGTCGGGACGTTCAAGACCATACTAGGCTTCTCCACACAAGCCGAGGCTTCATACACCGTTTCTCCCAATATACTAGACGCGATCAGTGGGCAGCACTCTCCAGCCGTGAGCCTGTACAACGTAACTTCCCTGCCATCACTGCTCAACTTAAAAATGCGAACCAGCCCATCCAAGATTAATGGCGCATTCTCCAAAAACTCGCCTTCATCAATAGTAAAGTTGGCTGGAACCATAGTAATGGAGATTCCCTCCTCTTGCCACTCTTCTGGAGTAAGTGCAGCCAGACTTGGAAAACGTGCAAGGACTTCCGCAATCTGATCCTTTTGCATATGGACGAAGAACCTCCTTATGAAAAAAATAACTTGGTGACAAAGTCACAGATTTACGAAACAGATTTTTATTATTATTGCACTCAAGAAGAACGAACACAAGAACACCTTGTTTAATCGGAAATCGCTTCGTTAACACTAACGAACGATCATCATGAAACGAAGGAGATGTGTGTAAATGAGTACTTTTGTATTGGTTCATGGAGCTTGCCAAGGTGAATGGGTATGGGAAAAAGTAAAGCCTGAGCTGGAAGCATTGGGACATAAGGTCGCGACATTGGACTTGCCTGGAAGTGGACAAGACATGACACCTCCTAAGCAGGTAACGCTGGATCTCTACGTAGAGAAAGTATCTGAGTTGATCAAGCAGCAAAACGAAAAAGTAATCCTTGTCGGACACAGCATGGGTGGCGTCGTGATTACGCAAACAGCTGAAAAAGTACATGACAAAATTGATAAGCTCGTCTACCTTTGCGCATTCTTGCCGAAAAACGGGGAAAGTCTCGTAAGCAAGTCAGAAGGAGAAAAAGGGCCGGAATTCGAATTGAATGAAGCCGACATGACGCTGGCTCCCAAGCTTGAGACTGTGGAAGAAACCTTTTTCAATGCAGTCGAGGATGAGACGCTGAAGCTGGCTTCGATGAAGCGCTGCCGCCCGCAAGCACTGGCGCCGTTCACACAGCCTGTACAAATTACCGACGAGAAATTCGGAAGTATAGATCGCATCTATATTGAAACAAAGCTGGACAACGCGATTCCAATCGATTTCCAACGCAGAATGAACACAGAAACACCTTGCAGCAAAGTCATTACCATGGAAGCGGATCATGCGCCGTTCTTGTCGAAACCAGAAGAGCTGGTAAATCATCTCGATCAAGTAAGCAAGTAATCATAGGAGGAGAGTACAAGGCTGCCGACCATCATGTCAGCAGCCTTTCTTATTCCTCATTGTTCAACTGGTGAACCGTACGAACGAGCCTTTGCAAACCGTCTCTCAGCTGTTGCTCATTGAGGTACGAATAGCTGATGCGAATCCAAGAGCTTAGCTCCCTCAGCGGGTCACAGATTGCACCGGGCACAAACGTAATGGATTGCTCCATGCACTTGCCCAGAAGGCTTTCCATCGGGACGGAATCAGGCAGCTTCACCCATAAATTAAAGCCTCCGGGAGGGCTGGACCACTCCCAGTCGGTGGCAGACAGCTCTTCTTCCATGATGTCCCGGCGAATGGCCAGCGCAATCCGTAGCTTCGCCAAATGCTGCTGCATTCGCTCGGAAAAGAAATAATGCAAAAAAATCTTTTGATTCAACAAGGGCGCTCCACTGTCGGACAAGGATTTCGCTTGAATCAAATAGTTCATCATAGATGGACGGCATGCCACAGTCGCAATGCTAAGCCCCGGCGCGATGTACTTGCTAAAGCTGCGAAGATAGATGACATAGCCCGCCGTGTCGTAAGAAAAGAACGGCAGTGGAGGTTCTTCGTCAAAGTAAAGATCGCGGCACGGATCATCCTCTACGATCAGACACTGATACTTTGCAGCCAGCTCCACCAGGCTCTTTCGTTGTTCAGCGGGAACCGTATAGCCGGTTGGATTGTGAAAGGTCGGATTGAGATAAAACAAGCGCGGCTTTTCTGTTTGCATCAACAGCTCGACCTGCTCCAAATCATACCCATGCGGCTTGATTTCAATGGGAATCATTTTGGCTCCCTGCCTCCTGAATACATCGATCGCAGGACTGTATGTGGGTCTCTCCAGCAATACGACATCACGCTGCTTTACAAGAACTCTGGCAACCAAATCAATCGCTTCCTGCGAACCTGATGTGATCAACAGCTCATCGGGTGACAGGTGAAAATGATAACGGCTAATATAATAATTGCACAGTGCTTCCCGCAGCTCCTGGTCTCCCTGAGTGGTTGAGTAGGTACCCAGCACCTTTGGATACAGATCAAACACTTTCTTCACGTACTCCGAGAAATAAAGATTCGGCAATAAATTCGGTTCGATCAATGCTTTGGAAAATTGATAAGTCGCCTGCACCTGATGAATTTCCGAAAGGTGACTCTTGTGCACGTAGGCAGAAACGATCGGATCATTAATCGAGTCCACTGGCAGCAGGCTGCTTGGTTGAACATAATACCCCGACTTATCCTTCACGTACACGTGGCGATTTTGTTTTAATAATTGAAATGCTTTAAACACAGTCAGGCGATGCACGTTCAATTCCAACGCCAACGTTCGAACAGAAGGAAGCTTCTCATGTGCCCTCCACTCTTCACGTCTGATCCGGTCCAGAAGGTATTCATACACTTGCTCGAACAGCTTATCAGAATGGCTGTTTGAAAGAGCCTCTCTTTTCATGCAAGCTCCCCCCTTTCCCCCATGATAAATCGTTGACCCTCACATCTGTTCTATTCAATCCCATCTGTTCTATTCCCTTCCCGTTATGATAAGGAAAAGGGAGGAATCATAATGGTACTGCTCAATTATGTGGTCATGTGCTTGATATTCGGAACGACTTTTCTGGCAATCAAAGTCGGGATTGATGCGGGGGCGCCGCCGTTTTTCTCAGCAGGGCTTCGCTTCTTTCTGGCAGGTGTGATTTTGTTTTCATTCATGCTCTGGAAAAAACAGGCGCGTCTTTCACTGCTGCTCCATAAAGAGATGGTTTTGACCGGAATCGGTTTAACGTTTGGGACATTTGCCACCTTGTACTGGGCGGAGCAGCATATAAGCTCAGGTATCGCTGCGATTCTTTCTGCAACAGCACCGCTCATGGTCATGCTGCTTCAGACAGGCATTTCACGGCAAAAGCTATCTGCCATATCGTGGGTTGGTTGTCTCGTTGGATTTATCGGTGTCGTCTTGCTGATTTTACCCGGTGCGACTATCTCGTTCAGCTTCCTTTGGCTCGCTGGGTGCATGGCGGTTATCTTTGGGCAACTCTTCTATTCGGCTGGTACCGTTTACTCCCGCCGCGTCATTCAACGGTTTTACGACACCTCTCCCATCGCCTTGAATGCGGCACAGATGTTGTACGGAGGAGCAATGCTGCTTGTTTTATCGCTGTTCACGGAGCAGGTGCATATCGAATCGATGCTATCGACGAATGCCATCATCTCTCTCCTGTATTTAATCTTCGTTGGCTCCATGATGGGACACACCATTTTCTATTGGCTCGTTGCCAAGACCAATCCTGTGTTCCCATCCACGTGGCTCTATATCTCGCCGTTGATTGCCTTAAGCCTGGGCGTCATCCTGTACAATGAGCCGCTTTATCTGCTGTCGTTAGCAGGGGGAATCACGATTATTGTCGGCATTATCCTGATTAATATGGATGGCTTGAAGCAGTTGATGGGTAAAAAACACAATAAGCTAAGTGACATTAGCCATTAGCGAAAGAAAAGGAGTACCACAAGAAAGCTAGGCGCTTTGTGGTACTCCTCTTATGCTTCTCTTTATTTTGTATCGTTGATTTGCTTGGCGATTTTGATCAGCTCGTCTTTGGATGCGACTTGTTCATCAGCTTGAACAGAGTATTCCAGATTCGTTCCGTTTTTCACCCAGATGAGCCAATACGAGTTTTCGCCTTTTTCAGACGTATGCGTCATAAGAGCTGCTTCATTGTTGCCAATCATGACTTTTTCAATGACGTCTGCACTCGTTCCCGATCCTCCTTCTTCGGCGATTCGTACCTCTACCCAGACCTTGCCTTTCTCAGACTGATAGGCAACATTGGTATATGCAAACTTGTTGCTCAATGGAATTTCTGTAAAGGCGTATTCTTTATTGTCCTTGACAGCTTTTGCCTTTAATGCTTCCACGTCGACATCATACTCGTAGTTTTCCTCATAGTTTACTTCTCCTTCCAGGAAGCGGTAGCCTCCAGGAATCTCGCTTGGCAGAGTGAACATCTTCCCTACGATCGGCTCCATATCCTTCCATGATTTATAAACAATCGGTTTGGATACGACCGTAATGTCCGGATGTTTTTTCTTCGTATAGATAATATTATTTTGGTTTTCCCCCTGTTCTTTTGTTGGCTTCCAGTAAATAGCCGCAGATGTTCCAGGCTTCAGGCCATTCTTGATTTCTGTCGTGACCTTACCCACGTATTCTCTTTTCTTCCGTCTCTCCTCCATTTTTGCTTGATCCTCTGGAGATAGCTGCTGAAACATTTGCTGTTGTTCTTGAAGCTTATGCTGAGATAGCTCAAATACCACTTCGCCCTTCTCATTTTTCAACTGGATCATTTCCATCCCCGCCCATACGGAAGACGCTCCGACCAGCATACCTACGGTAACTAACAAACCAATTTTCTTTTTCACGACTTTCTCCTCCTTGTTTTCCTTGGCACGAATGGCTGCCATGACTTTATGTTTGACATCGACTTTCGGGACTGGCTTCGCTACCAGCATGTCTCGCATGTGCTTAAACGGATTTTTGTCCATTAGCGGCCACCCCTTCCATCGTTGGCAAATAACGTTTGCACTTTTTCATAATCCGATCAAATTGCTTGCGAAGAGCCTCAGGTGGTTTATCCAGCAGCTCTGCGATTTCCTCGTACTCTTTTTCCTCCAGCACTCTCCAAAAAACGAGTGACCGTTCCTCAGTGGACAACCGATTCCAAATACGCTCCAAAAGCTCTTCGCTATTAGGGCGATCGATGTGCTCCTTCACACTTCCACGGTGATCCTGTTTGTACAGAAAGGGCAACCAACGGCTTAGCTTTCTGCGCTTTAGCACATTCCCACAATAGTTGTGAGCAATTCGATAGAGCCATGCTGAGAAGGATAAGGCGGTCGTATACTGTTCCAGATGCTCGTAAGCGTGAAGCAAAACTTCCTGTACAGCCACCTCTGCTTCTTGATGATGAGAGAGCATATGGTAGCAATATGTAAAGATCGGTTGCTGGTAGTGATCGATGATGATTTCAAACTGTTCGAGAGAGCCACTTTTTATTGCATGCAGCAAGAGCTCTATCTCTTTTTTTTCCACGCTTTGCCCTCCTTTCACTGTGAATAACAATCGGGATCTTCTTAATGTGACATGTTTTTTCGAAAATTATAAAAATCAATCACTCAACAAAACCCCCAGCGTGGTATAGCACCCACGATGAGGGAATCCCTTATTATTTCACTTGATTGATTTGTTCCGCCATTTTCAGTAGCTCTACTTTCGTGCTCACACTCATATTGGCTCTCAGGCTATAGTCCACCTTTGTCCCATTTTTCACCCATTGCAAAGAGTGAACGGTGTCCCCATTTTCAGGTGCGAACGTGGAATACACGGCTTCATTGTCGCCGATCTTGACCTTCTCTAGATTCTGCGCAAATGTACCTCCACTTTTATTCTTGTCATCCAGAATGGATACTTCTAAGAAAGCACTCCCTTTCTGGCCCTTGTACTCAATCTCTGCATTACGAAGCTTGTCCGATAACGGAACTGGTTGTACCACGTATTCTTTTTTCGTTCTTTCTTGTTCTTCTTTCATCGCTTTCTCATCATACTTGTCACTTGGGAGATAGATCGCTTCGCCTGCTGCAAACTTGAAGTCTGTCCCAATCTCTGCCGGGACCTTGAACAGATGGCCGATCTTTTGTTCCATGTCCTTCCACGTAGTATAGGTAAAAGGCTTGGAGCGTACATCTACGAAAGGCTTGCTGTTTGGATTTGATTCCAACTGAAGTTTTGTCAGCGGCCAATAAATGGCAACCGCTTCTCCTGGTTTTAATCCATTGACGATTTGTTCCCCGGTATCCAACTGTTTATAAATCTCTGCATTTCTATTCTTGATCTGATCCTTTGTGTCAGGGGGTAGCTGCTGCATCATTTGTTGCTGTTCTTGCATACTCATTTGTTCAAGCTCCAGCACTACTTCGCCCTTTTCATTTTTCAACTGAATCATTTCCATCCCCGCCCATACGGAAGACGCTCCAACCAACATACCAACTGTAACTAACAAGCCAATTTTCTTTTTCACGACTTTTTCCTCCTTGTTTTCCTTCGCATAGATGGCTGCCATGACTTTATGTTTGACATCGACTTTCGGGACTGGCTTCGCTACCAGCATGTCTCGCATGTGCTTAAACGGATTTTTGTCCATCATCCAGCACCCCTCCCGTCGTTGGCAAATAACGTTTGCACTTTTTCAAAACACGCTCGAATTGCTTGCGGAGGGCCGCAGGCTTTTTGTCCATCAGCTCTGCGATTTCCTCGTACTCTCGTTCCTCTAGCACCCGCAGGAACATGAGTGTTCGTTCCTCGGCGGACAGCCGTTTCCAGATGCGTTCAAGCGGCTCCCCAAAATAATTGCTGTCGATGCTCTCCTCGACATAGTTGCGTCCATCCTGATCCCTGTTGTACAAAAAGGGCAACACGCGGCTTAATTTCCTGCGCTTTAGTACATTCACACAGTGGTTGTAAGCGATCCGGTACAGCCATGCGGAAAATGACAGCGAGTACGTATACTGTTCCAGATGCTCATAGGCACGAAACAGGACTTCCTGGACAGCGTCTTCTGCATCTTGGCGATGACCGAGCATGTGATAGCAGTATGTAAAGATCGGTTGTTGATAGTGATCGATAATGAGTTCGTATTGCTCAAGAGAACCAGCTTTTATTTCTGTCAGCAGGCGCTCTATCTCTGTTTTTTCCACGGTTTGCCCTCCTCTCACTATGAATAACAATTGGCATCTTTTGTTTGTGACACCTATTTTAGAAATTTTTGGCTAAACAAATAAAAAGGGTGCTACACCCATCTCGTACGAAAAATCTCGTACTACTGGAAGGAACACCCTTATTCCATGCTTGTATTCATTTGTTTGTTCGTGCTCTTGTCGAATGTCTTGATTCTTTCCCGGGAAATCGACAGCACCTGTCAGCTTCTCTTTAGAAATGCTCTCCGTTGGCATAATAGCTTTCTTTTTGATAAGCGACAAATGCCATTTCCACCTCTGGGATACCGAGGGAGAGGACATGCTTGGTCACGATCTGGGCAAACTGGTCACGAACTTCTTGTCCCCGCTCGAACCATGCTACTTCAATAAAAGGAAATGACTCCACGATCTTCCCACCAAAAACGCCTGTTGTATGCAAGCACTCAATCGTGAAATTGTCCGTGCCGCATTGGCATAGTGCAGCAAGCTCCACTGCAAGCGGTTCGCTAATCGTTGCCATTTGTTCAGCTTGAATGCCTCGAACGATAAGATGTGGCATGATGATCCCTCCTGAAAAGTCCATACTTCTATGCTCTATCTTACCGTTCAAGAGGCAAAAAGAGTAGAAAAAACTAAGTCAGGGCAGCGGCGCTTCCGTGCTTTGCTACTGCCTCCTGCACCTGCGCTTCTTTGTTCCCTTGCTGCATTTGATACATCTGATAGTACCTGCCTTGCTTCTCCATCAAGTCCTCATGCTTCCCGCGCTCTACGATTCTGCCTCGATCCAGTACGAGAATTTGATCCGCATTTTTGATCGTAGACAGGCGGTGAGCAATGATGAAGGTCGTTCTCCCTTTTTTCAACACCTCAAGTGCATTTTGAATAATGCCCTCTGTTTCCGTGTCGATGCTGGCAGTCGCTTCATCCAGAATGAGGATAGCCGGGTCAAATGCGAGTGCACGCGCAAATGATATCAATTGACGCTGCCCGAGTGAAAGGGTGCTCCCCTTCTCGATTACCGGTTCATCAAAACCTTTCGGAAGACTGCGAAACAGTTGGTCTGCCCCTACATCACACAAGGCTTTCTCCACTTTTTCCGGCGAGATCGACGGATCATCCAGACTCACATTGGAACGAATCGTTCCTGTAAACAAAAACGGGTCCTGCAAAACGATGGCCATGTGCTGGCGAAGCTGCTGCTTGGAAAACGACTGTACATTGCGCCCATCAATCATGATCGCCCCCCTGTTTACATCATAGAAGCGGAGTAACAGATTAATAATCGAGCTTTTTCCCGAGCCCGTGTGACCGACAAGTGCCACTGTCTCTCCTGGCCATGCTTCGAATGAAATGTTTTTCAGCACGTATTGATCGTCTTTGTAGGCAAAAGAAACATCGTCAAAGCGGACATTTCCCTGATAGCAAGGAACCTTTGCAGAGTCAACGTCATCACCCTCTTCATCGAGCAGTTCAAACACCCGCGATGCTGCGACGAGAGATTGCTCCAGGTTTGCCAATTGATTGACGATCTGCGTCATCGGCTGGAACAAGCGATTGAGATAATCGACGAAAGCGTAGAGGACACCAAGCGAGAGCAGTGTACCGATCCCGAGGGACGCACCACCGAAATACCAGATGAACAAGACAAACGCGATATTGCGGATGAATTGAACCAGGTTGAACGAAGCGGTCGCATTGAGCCGCAGCATTTTATTTTGATACGTGAACAGCTCTTCATTCAGCTCGCCGAATTCCCGCATCGTTTCCTTTTCCCTGCGAAATGCCTGAATGATCGGCATTCCTTGGATCGACTCATTAATCATCCCGTTGATGTCGCTGATGCGTGCCCGGATGACATGGTTGAATGCAGAAGCGTACTTGCGGTACAAGTAAATCCACACGACCATGATTGGCAAAATGACCAGACAAACGATCGCGAGTCGTACATCAAGCAAGAACAGCGCTGCGAAAATACCGATTAAATATATCCCGCTCGTAATGAAGTTGCCGAGGACATTCGTAAACAGCTCACGGATTGCCTCCGTATCGTTTGTGACACGAGCAACTACCTTCCCGGCAGGGAGATGATCGAAATAATGGATGGGCAATCGTTGAATATGCGCGAACACATCAATGCGCAATCTCTCGATGACTTGATTCGCTGATTTTTGCCATAAGAACTTTTGCCCATAGTGGAAGAGTGCTGCAACCACCAATAATCCAAAATAGAGAGCAGCCAGTGTGAGCAAGCCTCTTGTCTCTGGTCGGAAAAATTCGAATATCTCCTGATTACTTAAGAGTGTTGCCTGGTACTCAGCTCGATCCGAACCTTTTACAATAACGAGCTTTCCATCCTCAATGGATCGCTGCCCATCATACGAAATCGCCTGATTCAGGAAATAATAGTCGCGTCCTACCTGCAGAACACGAACTTCCCCACCTGTGCTCTCACCTGCTGTCAAGTGATCCTGTCTCGTGTAATGCTTCCCTTTATATAGCACGGAATTCTCACGCTGTGCCGTCTCATACCAAGGGAATTCAATGCCCATTATATGTGTATCGATCATTTTTTTCGCCAAAAACGGCCCCGTCAGTTCTGCCCCTACCGAAATGGACAGCATCAATATCGCCAAGAGGATCGTCTTTTTAAAAATGGCTGCATAGTGGACTAGCCTTTTCCCTGTCGTCATTCAT
The DNA here is from genome assembly GCF_047229145.1 of Brevibacillus jepli. Lineage (NCBI taxonomy): Bacteria > Bacillati > Bacillota > Bacilli > Caryophanales > Paenibacillaceae > Brevibacillus > Brevibacillus jepli. The sequence goes on along the minus strand of NZ_JBFEFW010000013.1, from coordinate 12,174 downwards.
TCACCCGCTTTCTGTCAGCGTCGCTTCAATCTGCTGTTTCTCGAATTGTTCTTTATACCATCCGCCCAGCTCCAATAGCTGTGCATGCGTGCCTTCCTCAACGATACGCCCTTCGTCCAAGACGAGAATCCAATCCGCATGCTGGACGGCAGTTAAGCGATGTGTGGTGATCAGTGTTGTTTTTCCTGCACGTTCCCGGCGAATATTCGTGATCATCTCCGCTTCGGTTTTGCCATCCACCGCGGACATGGCATCATCGAGAATCAAGATTTCCGGATTGACCAAAAGAGCGCGGGCAATCGATACCCGTTGTTTTTGGCCACCTGAAAGAGCTACGCCTTTTTCACCAACGAGCGTTTGCAAGCCTTCGGGCAATAGCTGCACATCCCGAGCAAATGCTGCCTGCTTCAACACTTCCTGTAATTGTTCTTCTGTCGCCTCGTTGTTCCCGAACAGGATGTTTTCGCGAACTGTCTTCGAGAACAGAATCTGCTCCTGCGGTACATAGCCGATCCAGCTCTTGATGTTATCCAGGCTGATCTGTTCCAGCGCCTCTCCCGAAACACTGATGGCTCCACGTCCTACGGGAAATTCACGAAGCAGTTGGCGTACCAGCGTGGATTTTCCACTTCCTGTACGCCCGACAATGCCTAGCGTCTGACCCCGCCCAAGAGTAAAGGAGACATCGCATAGTTGGTCTACATGCGCAGATGGATAGCGGAAGGTCACGGAATCAAACCGAATGACTTCTGGTACTGTCACATGAACCGGTCTGTCGTGATCCGTCACATCGGCTTCGTAAGCCAAGGTTTCATTCACCCGATCCAGCGAGGCACTTCCTCTCTGCATCACATTAATCAGCTCACCAATCGCAAACATCGGCCAAATGAGCATTCCGAGATAGACGTTGAACGAGACCAGCTCTCCCAAGGTCAGTTCTCTTTGGAATACGAGATAGCCACCGTAGATCAAGCCGATCATATAGCTGATTCCCACCAATATTTTGACGGTCGGCTCAATCAAGGAATCGATTCTCGCTACATCGATATTTTTTTGATACACCTCATGTGTTATTTGGCGAAAGCGCTCCTGATCCGCCATCTCCTGTACGTAAGCCCGAACCACACGAACTCCAGATACGGATTCCAGTACGCGGTCGTTCAGTTCACCGAAGGAGGTTTGTGCGGTAGAAAAACGCTCGTGAATTTTTTTCCCATATTGCTTGATGATATAGGCCATGAACGGCAAAGGAAGAATCGCTGCCAAGGTCAGCTTCCAACTGATCAAAAAGCCCATCGTCAGAACAATCGCACCTGTGAAGGATAGCGAGTCCACCATCGTCAAGATCCCAAAGCCTGTCGTCATCGACACAGCCTTTAAGTCATTGGTAGCTCGAGCCATCAGATCCCCGGTACGATTGCGTTGATAAAACGTTGGCGTCATCCGCAAAAAATGCGTCATGAGCTTCGACCGTAAAGTCCGCTCCGCCAGAAACGCTCCCCCAAACAGCTGGCGAATCCAGATGAAATTGACCCAATAAATCGCGACAGACAAAACACCGAAAAACAGCAAAATGGATAGCAGCCGCTCGCCAGTCAGTGTCCCCAGGTGAATCTCATCAATAGCCACCCCGATAATTTTTGGAGGGATAATCTCCAGTAAGCCGCCCAGAATCAATAGCAAAATAGCGACTGTATAACGTTTCCAATGCTCCTTGAAAAACCAATCAAGCTTTGCCAAAACCGAGAACATTCGTGTTTCTCCCCTCTCTTTCGCTGGGTGGGTGACCTTTTTTAGGGACAAAAAAGACATATCGCCCGTAAGCAACATGCCTTTTCCTCAACAAAAATGAAAAAGGCGCAAGTTACGAAAAATGTAACCTACGCCATGTTAACGAGATCAAAAAAACGATACTACGCTCGTATCAATGGTGGGGTTACGTCATGTATGCCCTTGTTTGTACGACCCATGCGAACAATTCTTTTCATGACTAGCCCACCTTTCCATTAATATTTTAAATTTCCAATAAATACATTCTGAACTTTACCATTATTGTGGATACGTTGTCAACTGATCTTTTGGGTACATCGGAATCTCGCATGTTCCCCCTCCCATTCCCAATAGGCAGCCTTTTTTCTCATATTTCTTCCCCTGTCGGACAACAGTACAAGCCATGAATGCCCCTCTACAATATCGTGTGTAGTAGAGACGGTAAGGGGGTGATTACTTTGAGAAAAAGGTTTCGTGCTATATTACGGGGCTCTGAGGAGGTTCCACCGGTCCGAACAAACGCAACAGGTACTACAAAATTTCGATTGAGCGAGAATGGACGAAGACTAGACTTCTGGTTGGTGGTCAACGATTTGCAGAATTTCACACAAGCCCATATTCATGTTGGGGCAAGAGGCGTAAATGGACCTGTTGTCGTATTCCTGTTTGGTCCTGTCACGCGTGGGATCAGTGTGAATCGGGGCGTTGTGACTGGTTCCATTACGCGAGCTGATTTGGTTGGCCCGCTGCGAGGCAAACCGCTGTCAGACTTGATTCGGCTCATGAAAAACGGACAAACGTATGTAAATGCGCACACAACGCAAAATCCGGGTGGAGAGATTCGCGGTCAAATCAGACGTGTCCTCCGTCGCAATAAGAAGTAGATGAACGAACAGCCTTTGTCTTGGGTGCTACACTCAGACAAAGGTTGTTTTCTTAGTATTTTTGCTTACCATCTTTTTTTGGTATGATTATCCTCATGAAGCTCATTCAGGAGGCCATTTATTTTGTTATCATCCAATCAAAAGCGTCGATTGACATCTGTTCAAATCATCGTGTTCGCCTACGTTGGGCTCATCCTGATCTCAGCGTTTCTTCTGTCATTGCCGTTTTTTCATCTACCGGGAGTCTCTCTTTCCTTTATTGACTCTTTGTTTACGGCTGCAAGTGCCATCAGCGTAACCGGGCTTACTGTCATTGCGATTCATGAAGTGTTCAACCAGTGGGGGATATTGTTTCTTACATTGCTCTTTCAGGTTGGCGGGGTCGGAATCATGACGCTTGGAACGTTCATCTGGATACTCATGGGGCAAAAAATCGGGCTGGAGCAGCGCATCTGGATTGCAACGGATCACAACCGCTCCACGTTGTCCGGTCTAGTCGACCTGATGCGTAATATTCTCGTAATTGCGCTCTTGATCGAGCTGGTGGGAACCATTCTGTTAGGCAGTCATTTTATTTACGCCGGCTACTACGACGACTGGTACACCGCTTTCTATCATGGCTACTTTGCCTCTGTCAGTGCTTTTACGAATGCCGGATTTGACCTGCACGGAAATTCCATGCTCGACTTTACCCACGACTATGTGTTTCAGACCATCGTGATGATCTTGATTATTTGCGGGGCGATCGGGTTTCCCGTACTTGTCGAGCTGAGAACCTATTTCTCGTACCGTCGCGCAAAAGTTCGTTTCACCTTTTCTCTCTTTACCAAAATTACAACACTGACGTTCTTTTCCTTAATTGCAATAGGTGCTATCCTCTTTTTCGTCTACGAACGAGATCGGTTTTTGGCCGATAAGACCTGGCATGAAATGCTGTTTTATTCGTTGTTCCACTCCGTCTCTTCGCGAAGTGGGGGTCTGGCTACGATGGATATTAGCCTCTTGTCGACAACGACACTCATCATGCTCTCCGGGATGATGTTCATTGGAGCCTCTCCGAGCAGTGTAGGCGGAGGGATACGGACGACGACATTCTTCGTTCTGATTGCCACTGTATTTGCAAACATGCGTGGCTACAAGGAAGTAAAGGTGTTCGGAAGAGAGCTGGTTGATGAGGACATTCAGCGTTCCTTCATTGTCTTTTTCATTGCGATTATCCTGGTGTTTACAGCAGTCATGCTGCTCGTCTGGTTGGAGGACCTGCCTTTCCAGCACGTCTTGTTTGAAGTATGCTCTGCTTTCGGTACGACCGGATTGTCTACCGGAATTACGGCACAGATGGGCATAGGCGGCAAGCTCATCCTGATTATTACGATGATGATTGGGCGTATCGGGATTATCAATTTGCTCCTCTTCTTGAAGCGCAAAGACCGAATCGTACGCTATCATTATCCGAAAGAACGCATCATTATTGGTCAATAAAGGAAAGGCGATCCCCCAAAGCTCTGTAGCTGTTGGGGGATTTTTTTCGGTAATGTGATACAGGAAGGTTTTGATGAAAGTAAAAAGCTCCGCCAAGTCATTTTGGCGAAGCTTCTTTGTGATCAATTAATATGGACCCCAGTTAATCATGACCCCAATGATGATAAACACAATGGAAAGAGCCGTCCATACCGCTGTGAGCGGGAGCATGAACTTCAGCCACTTGCCGTAGGAAATACCACTCATCGCCAAAATACTCATCAGAACACCAGACGTCGGATTGATGCAGTTGACGACACCTTCCCCGAGCATCAGTGCTTCTACTGCCACTTGGCGCGTAATGCCCATCAGGTCAGCCAATGGCGCCAATAGCGGCATCAGCATGACTGCTTCACCCGAGCCTGACGAGATCAGGAAGTGTAGCCCCGCACTTCCGAGGAACATCCCAATCGCCCCTGCCATTGGAGAGAGCGGCTCCAAAATAGTCGCAAGCCCGTACACGATGGTATCGAGGAATTTCCCATCCTCCAAAATAACAGTGACGGCACGAGCCATACCGACAATCAAAGCTCCATAAATCAGTCCCTGACAACCTTTCAAGAACGTTTTGGCGATATCATTGCCGCTCATCTTGTTGAGCAAGCCAACACCAATTGCAATGAAAATAAAGATTCCGGACATCTCGTTTACATCCCATTTAAACAAGATCGTGCAGATGATAAAACCAATCAGAACAATCCCCGTAAATGCCAGAATCAGCTTATGACGTGTCGTAAAGTCAACGTTCTTGGTGTCTACCTCCATCGTGGAGGAACCACCTTCAGAAGGAAACAGTTCTTCCCCCAAGATGCTCTGGTTTTGACGAACCTTGCGTGCATAACGCCCGATGTACAGAATCGTGACGATCACAAACGTAACGTAGATGATGATGCGATAGCCGATACCTGAGAACAAGGGCAGCTCCGCAATTTCTTGGGACAAGCCAAGCGTTCCTGGAAAGGCAATCGTCGTATTAAACCCGGAGTATACCCCGAGATAAATCAGAGCCACACCGAAAATAGCGTCCATTTTCATCGCTCGCGCAATCATGATCCCGAGCGGAACGAAGGCAATAACGGAGTTCACGATGACTCCCAACGTACCCAGTACAGAAAAGACAGAAGTAATCAAAATAACGAGTAGCCACTCTCTATTCCCTAATTTCCGAACCATGGTCAGGATGGCTGCATTGAGTGCCCCGGTCTTATCCAGAACAGCCAGCGCACCGCCTGTGAACAAAACGAGGAAGATGATCGGTGCGCCTTTGACCATCCCCGCCTGAATCGCGGTAAAAAACTCAATAAAGCCTGTAGGATTCGGCTCCACCGCATGATAGCTGCCCGGAACAACCGTCGTCACATTGCCGTTCTTTACACGGTCAAATTCTCCGGTCGGGACAACATAGGTGGCCGCAGCACATAGTAATAAAATGAAGAACAAAAGGACGTAGGCGTCTAGCCTGAATAGGCTTTTCTTTTTCAGTTGCTTGCTCGTTGTCATAAGGTAACCCCCTGCTTGTGTATCTCTTCTCTAAGAAGAACGGGCTGCTTCGCAAATCGCAGCTGTCATGATTTTTGCGCCATATACAAGCGCATCTGTCTGAAAAGTCATCTGTGGATGATGCAGGACCGGTGTGAGACCACATCCCAGACCAATCATCGTCGTTGCCAGTTCTGGCCGGTGAATCGCATAAAAATGGAAGTCCTCCCCGCCTGGTGTCACACATATATCGGCAATCTTGTCTTCACCGAGCACTTGCCCGATTGCTGTTTTCGCCAGTTGGATCATGCTTGCATTGGCGACCGCAGCCGGTGTGACTCCTGACCATTCCCATTCCACTTCCATGCCCATCAATGCCCCTGTTTGACTCATGGCATGCTCGGTTTTCATCCGCAGCTCAGCCATGCCTTCATTGGACTGGGCACGTACATCGAGCATAAACGTCGCCCGATCAGGGATGACATTGGCCGTTTCTCCCCCTGCTTGCAATTGCGTCATTTTTACGGAAAAAGAACAACCGTCTTGCAGACGAATATTTTGCAGAGCCTGCACGAGAAACGAAGCTGCTTCGATGACATTTTTGCCGAATGCCGGACGTGCACCGTGTGCCTGCAGACCTGTAATCGTCCCTTTGATAGAGCTCGATGATCCGTGCAAGATCGCCGGAGCCGCGCTTCCATACGGCACTTCCATTTGCGGGCGCAGATGTACCCCGATCAGCTTCGTCACACCTTCCAGAGCGCCATCCTTCATCATCTGTAGGGCTCCGCCCATCTTCTCTTCAGCGGGCTGGAAAATAAAGCGCATCGTTTTGGACGGTGTCACTCCGCTTGCTTGAATAGCCAGAGCGCTGTACAGAGCAAGTGTTGAATGAGCATCGTGTCCGCATGAATGATTCGGTCTCACCACTCCGTCTACTTCCTGCACAAGTGCATCCATATCCGCACGCAATGCCACGATTTCAGGGCTCTCTCCAGCAATCTCTGCATAAAAGCCGTGGTGCCCCTCAAAGCGTGTGACGGAAATACCAGCAGCCTCCAAGCGCTCGCGTAAGTAGTTCGCTGTTTTCTCCTCATGCCAGCTCGGCTCAGCCAATTGATGCAACTCTTCGTATGTTCGCACTATTTCGTCGCGATGCTCGTCCATGTATAAGAACGGATTCATCCGATTCATCATCCTCCCTGATGTCTATCTCTAGTATCTCTTTTTGCTCTACCGGATGTATAGCAAGAATTGTGCCAAAACTATATTATTATAAAAGTTAAGCATTTCTGAACAATAGCGATTTTTTAGGTTATAATATAGGTTGTTTTTTACACGGAATTCCTCCCATATTTTCACCCAAAGCATATAGCTATTCGACAGATATAAAGGAGTCCCATCATGATAAAAAAGAACCCATGCATCCTGTTGATGACCCGGCTGGATACGATCAGTCTGCTCTTCGCAAACACGCTCCACTCTTTTTTCGGCAACCGCTTGGACATCATTCGAAACCACATGCACGAACAGCTTCACCCGAGTGTGTACGACGAGATTGATCTCATCCTCGTGTCCGACACCAGTCTCTTGTACGACCAACCAGCTCCTCCCGCAGACATCCCCGTGCTGCTAGCCAGGCGTACGATCGATATTAATAAACTGGATCAGCTCATGGACCTGCCTCCAGGAACACGCTGCCTGTTTGTGTCCAACTCCATTGAAATGGTAGAAGGCGCGATTGAGCTCTTGTTTCATCTCGGATTCTCTCATCTTTCTTTTGTACCGTACGTACCCGATACCGAAACACCGCTTCCTGAAAAAGATCAAATAGATGTCGCCGTCTGTCACGGACTCAGAGAGCTGATTCCAGCTCATTTTGAGAACATCATCGAACTGGGGCACCGCCCCTTGGATTTGACTACGATCTTTGATATTTCACGCCTGCTCGATTTGTCACCGGAAAAGGCCAACCTGTATACAGCTGATTTCATCAGTGATTTCGTCCATATCGGGCGCAAGCTGACCAATTCGGTCCACAATGAACGGAAGCTGAATGAAAAGCTGCGCTCGATTTTAAATGCCGTCCATGAAGGCATTATTGGAACAGATGCCACAGGGAGCATCACCGTGATGAACAAAGAGGCCGAGCAAATTTTACATATGGCTGCCACGACTTGCATCGGGCGCAATGTAGCCGAGGTCATTCCCGAATTTCTCGTTCTGGAAGTAGTAGAGCCCCACACAGAAGTAACGAAGCAAGTATTGGAATTCCGCGATTTATACCTATTGGTCACCAAGATTCCCACATTCCTGGACGAGCAGTTTCTTGGCGCGGTCATTACGTTTCAGGACGTAACGAAGGTACAGCAGATCGAACAGGAGATACGGACGAAGAGCGCCAATCTCGGACTGATGACCAAGTATTCGTTTGACAATATCATCGGCAAGAGCCCGTCCATTCAAGCCAACAAGCGAGTGGCGACCAAGCTGGCCGAAAGCGACTTCACCATTCTCATCACAGGAGAAAACGGAACCGGGAAGGAAGTATTCGCTCAAGCCATTCATCAGCACTCCACGCGCAGGGATGGTCCGTTCGTCCCTGTCAATTTTGCCGGACTGACCGAGAGCCTGGTAGAGAGCGAATTGTTCGGGTATGAGGAAGGGTCTTTTACAGGAGCACGCAAAGGCGGAAAGATGGGGCTATTCGAGCTGGCTCACAACGGGACGATTTTTCTCGACGAGATTGGCGATGCCCCGCTTAGCATCCAGGCGTCACTGCTTCGTGTTCTTCAGGAAAAGCAGGTCATGCGTGTAGGTGGCTATCGCGTCATTCCGGTCAATGTCCGCGTCATTGCAGCTACCAACTGCAATCTGATGGAAATGGTCAAAAAAGGGACGTTTCGCGAGGATTTGTACTACCGACTGAATGTCCTGCCGCTGCACATCCAGCCTCTGCGCGATCGTCCCGATGATATTTTGGTGCTGATCGATTACTATTTGCAGAAAAAAAAGCAGCGTCTGTCCTTCTCCAAAGAAGTGACGGAACAGCTGCTTCGCTATGAGTGGCCGGGCAATATTCGTGAGCTGGAAAATTTCATTCACTACGCGGTCGTGATCGCAGAAGGGAATCAGGTGGAGCTCTCTCATTTGCCAGAGCGTTTCTTTTCGGGGCAAGCCTCTACTCCACAGCTTCATTCTAGCCAGGACGATACCTTGGAAGATACGATCCGTTATTTGTCCAGGCAAGGCTTCTTGGGAGATTATGCAGCGATCCTGCAAGTGCTGTCTGATTGCTACAAGCGGCAGGAGCGGATTGGACGCAGTGCCTTGCTTGCGAGGATGGAGAGTCCCTCTATGACTGAAGCCCAGATCAGGCACAAGCTGACCGTGCTAGAGCGCGCTGGATGCGTCTCGATTGGGGTCAAGAAGCAAGGGACGCAGATCACTGCGTTTGGGCAGCAGATGTTGGCTGCTTTGCTGCAAGAAAGCATACATCCGCAACTTTCTTAATCCAGTTTGAACCATCAAACTGGGTTTTTTTTTGAAAAAGTTTGAGAATAACGATACGTTGCATTCGTTGTATGGAGTGAAAAAGCTTTTTCCATATCGTTAAGGAGAGCCTGCTATGACATGTACACATCAAAATTTTATCAAACGATTACAGCAACGAAAGGAAGATGCCATAGAATTTGTCATCGACGAATACATGCCGCTCGTGAAAGCCATTGTCCATAAAATCCTCAAACCGCTTGGAAAGGTCGATTTGGTAGAGGATTGCATGAATGACGTATTTTTATCAGTTTGGCAACACAGTCAGCAATTTGACGGCGACGCCATCGAATTTAAGCGATGGATTGGCACCATTGCAAAATATAAAGCCATTGATCAATACCGCCTGTTAGAAAAACGTCAAGGAAGAGAGCAAGCAATCCCTGACGCTTATGAATGGAAGGATGAAAAAACGATACAAGATCAAGTGTTACAGCGCGAAGAGAAAAATGAGCTGCTATTTGCACTAAGCAAGCTGGAAGTGATCGACCGGGAAATTTTTATGATGAAATATTTTTTAGAAATGCCAAACGGTGAAATTGCAGAGATACTGCAAGTATCAAAAGCTTCCGTAGACAACCGCTTGTATCGGGGAAAGAAGAAGCTCGCCAGTTTATTAAAGTTGAACGTACAGGAGCGATGGACATGACACATCCATATAAAGAATGGATAAACATAGATGTTGATCAAATCAAACCGCTAGAAGTAACAGATTTGGAAAAAGCTCGCATGAAGCAACGTATCCTGGGCACGAAAAAACAGAAAGCAACGCTTCCATTTTTGCGTAATGCTGCTGCAGCAGTCATCATCACTGGGGCAAGTCTGGCAGCAGTAAGCTTTGCTGTTCCTAGCCTCGCTTCTCAAATTCCATTTATGCAAGGAATTCTATCTTACTTTGACAAAGAGCAGGATCATTTCTATGGTCAATACGAGAAATATGCATCCGTCATCAAGCAAACCCAATCAAGCAATGGGATTACGATGATGATTGAAAATGCAGTCTATGACGGTACTTCCATAACGATTGCATACGCTTTGGAAACTGATAAAAACGTAGGTGAACACCCTAGATTTGATCAGTATATGGATATTCCAAGCGCTTCCGGCTTAACAGGCAGTACGGATATTAAAAAAATCAGTGATACCAAATATGCTGGGCTCGTACGTGTAAGCCCAACTTTGCAAAAGGACATGGACAACATTCAAGTGGCCTGGTCACCTGGCAGCTTCACGAATGACAAGACAGGAGAAGTCTTTGCAGGAGATTGGCATTTTACCTTTGCGTTGCCAAAAATGAATAGCGACATTCAACTCGTAAATCAATCTGTTTCAGCGAAAGGTGTCACGCTCGTTATCAATGAAATTCGAACGACAGATGTTTCTACGATCATCCACTACAAACAGATTGTAGACCCATCCATCCTGGAAAAATGGAATTCTATTACGCCAACACTCAAGGTCAAAGACGACCTGGGAAATGAGTATCATGTAGAAGGAAACGGTGGTGTGAGCGACCATTCCGAAAACTATCAATGGAGCGCTACCATCCGTAAAGTAGATGAAAAAGCAACGAAGCTTTACATCCAACCGACCATAATTTTCAGCTTGGGAGAAGGTAAAGGACATGAAGAGCATAAACTAGAGTCGATTGAAATACCTTTATAGTCCGAAGCCCTGCCACATGTTTTCCAGTCATGTGGCAGGGCTTCTTTACAGTAAACGTTTCTACTTACTCTTGCCTTTCGTCTTCTTCATTTAGATTATCTTTCCATTTCGACACGCTATAGATGACCGCAAACCGATCAACTACAAGCGCAGTATCTTCAAGGGGAACATAACGATTTATTCGCATATGGATATCCGAGACATCTTCGCTATTGTGATAAAACGCCTCTAAGTAATCCATTACGGAAGAAATCTTGGCTGTGAAAGCAACTCTACGCTCATCTCTCTCCTCACTCACCTGCAGATCTTCTACCTCTCGAAACAAAGAATTTCGTTCAAAATATTGTTTGCTACAAATGAGCGTAATCTCCATGACTGGTTCACACAGCTGCCAGTCTGCTTTTTTCATAGCTTTTTTTAACGACCCATGTGCTCCATCCATATAGTAATACTCGCGATGAAAAGTCATCGTGCAAGAAGCATCAATTATTTCGATTCTGGAATCTACCACCGGATACCCCGACAGCACTCCTTTCGTTAACACCTTCCTAGTAAAACAATCTAACGACCTCGTAAATAATTGATACCCGAGTTCTTTTCCTTCTTCATCCTCTTCACGTTCAGGATGGGTAAATTGAATGATATCTTCATTTACTTGTTTATTTTCATAGTGATATCCCATTCCCACTTCCAGCATGTCTAACTGAATTTCCACTCTGGAAAATAAGTCATTTAAACTTGTCATTTTGGAGTGATTGCCCTGCAAAATACGCGTACTGTCTGCCAATCGTTCTTTATAGAGGATACAAGTGTCGTTGATACTCAGCTTGATCTCTTCTCCCGCCATAAAATCAATGATTCGTTTTAGATGCGGGTAATCATTTCCGATAAAAATGATGCTTTTATATTCAACGGGATTATACCAATTACCATCGTGGTAAAAATAAACAGCTATACAAACATCCTGATCACATGCTTTTAATTTTTCTATGCTTTCCAGCACCTTATTTCGTAGCTGACTTGTTTGCGGAAAAGGCATCGTTACACCGATGTATTTCGATCGTAAGTCAGGAATCAGCTTCTTTTGTTCATCCAAATAATCCACATATTTCATCATCGTATCAAATCTGTCTGTTCTCGTACTTTCACTCATAAATACTTCGTCCTCTCCCACTGTCTATATTTCTCGATATTACGAATAGTCTCCCAAATAAGAAAGACCTATAAAGGTCCTTCTGAATTGAGTCAACATAGTGGAGGAGAAGAAAAAGCACAGTTCTCTTCGACTCTGACACGCCAGCAG